>NZ_JACHIU010000001.1:6247638-6561879 GCF_014207705.1 Sphaerisporangium rubeum | reverse complement strand
TTTCAGCAGGGACGAAGTTGACGTGTACCTGTAGAAGAAGCGCCGGCTAACTACGTGCCAGCAGCCGCGGTAATACGTAGGGCGCGAGCGTTGTCCGGAATTATTGGGCGTAAAGAGCTCGTAGGTGGCTTGTCGCGTCTGCCGTGAAAGCCCATGGCTTAACTGTGGGTCTGCGGTGGATACGGGCTGGCTAGAGGTAGGTAGGGGCAAGCGGAATTCCTGGTGTAGCGGTGAAATGCGCAGATATCAGGAGGAACACCGGTGGCGAAGGCGGCTTGCTGGGCCTTACCTGACGCTGAGGAGCGAAAGCGTGGGGAGCGAACAGGATTAGATACCCTGGTAGTCCACGCTGTAAACGTTGGGCGCTAGGTGTGGGGTCCTTCCACGGGTTCCGTGCCGTAGCTAACGCATTAAGCGCCCCGCCTGGGGAGTACGGCCGCAAGGCTAAAACTCAAAGGAATTGACGGGGGCCCGCACAAGCGGCGGAGCATGTTGCTTAATTCGACGCAACGCGAAGAACCTTACCAAGGCTTGACATTCATCGGTAACATCCGGAGACGGGTGCCCCCTTTTGGGCCGGTGGACAGGTGGTGCATGGCTGTCGTCAGCTCGTGTCGTGAGATGTTGGGTTAAGTCCCGCAACGAGCGCAACCCTTGTTCCATGTTGCCAGCACGCCCCTAGGGGTGGTGGGGACTCATGGGAGACTGCCGGGGTCAACTCGGAGGAAGGTGGGGATGACGTCAAGTCATCATGCCCCTTATGTCTTGGGCTGCAAACATGCTACAATGGCCGGTACAGAGGGTTGCGATGCCGTGAGGCGGAGCGAATCCCGTAAAGCCGGTCTCAGTTCGGATTGGGGTCTGCAACTCGACCCCATGAAGTCGGAGTCGCTAGTAATCGCAGATCAGCAACGCTGCGGTGAATACGTTCCCGGGCCTTGTACACACCGCCCGTCACGTCACGAAAGTCGGCAACACCCGAAGCCCGTGGCCCAACCCACTTGTGGGGGGGAGCGGTCGAAGGTGGGGCCGGCGATTGGGACGAAGTCGTAACAAGGTAGCCGTACCGGAAGGTGCGGCTGGATCACCTCCTTTCTAAGGAGCACCGATCCCTACCCCACCCCCCGGCCGGGCGACCGGCCGGAACCACGGAGTGCGGGTGCAGGGATCCAGCTGGTGTCGGTGAGCGTACGTCTCACCCACCGGCACGCTCATTAGTGGAGCACTGGCTACTCCGGTCACCAGGCCGGCCTGGTTCAGGTAGTACCGCCACCTCAGACCTTCGCGGGTCGGGGTGGAGTGGGAGTCCTGACGCAGGGGGTCTGGGGGTTGGAGCACACTGTTGGGTCCTGAGGAAACGGACCGTTGGACGCGCCCCGCGACCTGATCCCTGTCACGCACGTTGGTGTGTGAGTGGGTGTGGAAGCGGGGTGTGCTTCGACAGGAGTGTTTTCTCGTCTGCGGGACCGTCCGCCTGTCATACCGGCCTGGTGTCTGTGGTGGTGGTGACCTGGTTCGTCTGGGTTGTTGCTTCACGGCGTGGGTGTTTGGTGACGGTGTTGGTGCGGTTGTCTCGTTTGTTGTTTGTGAATTGCATAGTGGACGCGAGCATCTTTTGTGGCCAAGTTTTTTAGGGCACACGGTGGATGCCTTGGCATCAGGAGCCGATGAAGGACGTGGGAGGCTGCGTTAAGCCTCGGGGAGTCGCCAACCAGACGTTGATCCGGGGATGTCCGAATGGGGAAACCTGGCACCAGTCATGTGGTGTCGCCGCCGTCTGAATGTATAGGGCGGTTGGTGGTAACGCGGGGAAGTGAAACATCTCAGTACCCGTAGGAGAAGAAAACAATAGTGATTCCGTGAGTAGTGGTGAGCGAAAGCGGAGGAGGCTAAACCGGGCGCGTGTGATAGCCGGCGGGCGTTGCGTGTCCGGGGTTGTGGGACCTTGCTTGCAGTTTCTGCCGGGGCTGCGGGGAGTGATAAATCTGTGGGGTAGCCGAGCCTGCTGGGATGCAGGGCCGTAGACCGTGATAGCCGGGTAGGCGAAACTTTGCAGACTTCCTTGTGGGTGTTCCCAAGTAGCACGGGGCTCGAGGAATCCTGTGTGAATCTGCCAGGACCACCTGGTAAGCCTGAATACTTCCTGATGACCGATAGTGGACCAGTACCGTGAGGGAAAGGTGAAAAGCGCCCCGGTGAGGGGTCGTGAAATAGTACCTGAAACCGTGTGCCTACAAGCCGTGGGAGCGTACATCGGGCTTGCCTGATGTGTGATGTGACCGCGTGCCTTTTGAAGAATGAGCCTGCGAGTCATGGTGTGTGGCGAGGTTAACCCGTGTGGGGGAGCCGTAGCGAAAGCGAGTCTGAATAGGGCGTTTTTAGTCGCATGCTGTGGACCCGAAGCGGAGTGATCTACGCATGGGCAGGTTGAAGCGCGGGTAAGACCGTGTGGAGGACCGAACCCACCAGGGTTGAAAACCTGGGGGATGATCTGTGTGTAGGGGTGAAAGGCCAATCAAACTCCGTGATAGCTGGTTCTCCCCGAAATGCATTTAGGTGCAGCGTTGCGTGGTCCTTGCCGGAGGTAGAGCACTGGTTGGCTGATGGGCCTTACCGGGTTACTGACGTCAGCCAAACTCCGAATGCCGGTGAAGTGTAGCGTGGCAGTGAGACTGCGGGGGATAAGCTTCGTAGTCGAGAGGGAAACAGCCCAGATCGCCGACTAAGGCCCCTAAGGGTGTGCTAAGTGGGAAAGGATGTGGAGTCGCAGTGACAACCAGGAGGTTGGCTTAGAAGCAGCCATCCTTGAAAGAGTGCGTAATAGCTCACTGGTCAAGTGATTCCGCGCCGACAATGTAGCGGGGCTCAAGCACACCGCCGAAGTCGCGGCATCGTTGCCACTCTTTGGGTGGTGATGATGGGTAGGGGAGCGTCGTGCGTGCTGTGAAGCGTTCTGGTGATGGGGCGTGGAGTGCGTGCGAGTGAGAATGCAGGCATGAGTAGCGATTCGAGGGTGGGAAACCCTCGCGCCGAATGACCAAGGGTTCCTGGGGCAGGCTGATCCGCCCAGGGTAAGTCGGGGCCTAAGGCGAGGCCGACAGGCGTAGTCGATGGATGACGGGTTGATATTCCCGTACCCGCGGGTTCGCGCCAATACTGAGGCCGGTGATACTAAGACTTGCCTGATCCATTTCCGGCTTCGGCTGGGGCGGTGAGGGGGGTTGGCCTGATCTGGTAGTAGGTAAGCGATGGGGTGACACAGGAGGGTAGCCCAGCCCAGGCGATGGTTGTTCCTGGGGTAAGCATGTAGGGATGGAGCGCAGGCAAATCCGTGCTCCCGTTAGGAAGTCCTGAGATGTGATGCCGAGCCGATTGTGGCGAAGTGGGTGATCCCATGCTGTCGAGAAAAGCCTCTAGCGAGTGGACCGGCGGCCCGTACCCTAAACCGACTCAGGTGGTCAGGTAGAGAATACCGAGGCGATCGGGTGAACTGTGGTTAAGGAACTCGGCAAATTGCCCCCGTAACTTCGGGAGAAGGGGGGCCTCTGCTGGTGATGATACTTGCTGTCTGAGCTGGTGGGGGTCGCAGTGGCCAGGGGGAAGCGACTGTTTACTAAAAACACAGGTCCGTGCGAAGTCGTAAGACGATGTATACGGACTGACGCCTGCCCGGTGCCGGAACGTTAAGGGGACCGCTCAACTCAGATTCGTCTGGGTGAAGGTGAGAACTTAAGCGCCGGTAAACGGCGGTGGTAACTATAACCATCCTAAGGTAGCGAAATTCCTTGTCGGGTAAGTTCCGACCTGCACGAATGGCGTAACGACTTCCCCGCTGTCTCAACCGCAGACCCGGCGAAATTGCAGTACGAGTAAAGATGCTCGTTACGCGCAGCAGGACGGAAAGACCCCGGGACCTTCACTACAGCTTGACATTGGTGTTTGGGACGGCTTGTGTAGGATAGGTGGGAGACGGTGAAGCTGTCACGCTAGTGGTGGTGGAGTCATTGGTGAAATACCACTCTGGTCGTTTTGGATGCCTGAACCCGCGCCCGTGGATCCGGGTGGGGGACAGTGTCTGGTGGGTAGTTTAACTGGGGCGGTTGCCTCCTAAAGAGTAACGGAGGCGCCCAAAGGTTCCCTCAGCCTGGTTGGCAATCAGGTGGTGAGTGTAAGTGCACAAGGGGGCTTGACTGTGAGACCGACGGGTCGAGCAGGAGCGAAAGCTGGGACTAGTGATCCGGCGCCGGCGTGTGGAAGCGGTGTCGCTCAACGGCTAAAAGGTACCCCGGGGATAACAGGCTGATCTTCCCCAAGAGTCCATATCGACGGGATGGTTTGGCACCTCGATGTCGGCTCGTCGCATCCTGGGGCTGGAGTAGGTCCCAAGGGTTGGGCTGTTCGCCCATTAAAGCGGTACGCGAGCTGGGTTTAGAACGTCGCGAGACAGTTCGGTCCCTATCCGCTGCGCGCGCAGGAGACTTGAAAGGAGCTGTCCCTAGTACGAGAGGACCGGGACGGACGAACCTCTGGTGTGCCAGTTGTACCGCCAGGTGCATGGCTGGTTGGCTACGTTCGGCAGGGATAACCGCTGAAAGCATCTAAGCGGGAAGCTCGCCTTGAGATGAGGTCTCCCACCCCGTTGTGGGGGTAAGGCTCCCAGGAGATGACTGGGTTGATAGGCCGGAGGTGTACACGCTGTAAGGCGCCCAGCCGACCGGTACTAATAGGCCGAGGACTTGACCACAAAAACTTTTATCCGGCTCTGAGCACGTTGCGTGTGACGGGTTGGGTGATGCTCGCGTCCACTGTGTGACTCAGAGACAACAAACCCCCCGCAGGGGTGGTGGTTGTTTCATGGGGTTACGGCGGTCATAGCGGATGGGAAACACCCGGTTACATTCCGAACCCGGAAGTTAAGCTGTCCAGCGCCGATGGTACTGCACCGGGGACGGTGTGGGAGAGTAGGACACCGCCGGACAAACATTCACAGCACACTGCTGCTGTCACGAAAAGCCGCTCAGGCACTGCCTGGGCGGCTTTTCGCGTTCAGGATCGTCTTCCGCAGCCGTGCTTCAGACGATGGTCTCAGCCGTCGGGCTGCTTCTCGACCATGGGTGCGAGACGGGAGCAGAACTCCGTCGCGAACCGGATACGTTTCTCATGGGGCATGTTCGCGAGCACTTCAAGCACGTCCTGCCGGTCGGTGACGATGAGGAATCCTCTTCGTTCGATCGTCTCCGCCTCGTACGTGGCGGCCACCCGTTCGATATCGGCCTGCTGGACGGCTTCGCGGATCGTGATGGGGGGATCCGTGAACTGTTCCAGGCACTCACACGCCTGTACGACCTCGGTCAGGTAGCCGGTGATTTTGTCCGTGACACCGGTTCGCGCCACGGGATCGGTGAGCTCCATGAGGACGTGGAGGGCCTCGTCGTACCGCTGAGCGTCGCGGAGGGCGAGGTAGATGTTCTCCAGTGCGATGACCTCGCCCCCGATGTCGCCGGCTCGCCGGAAGTGGAACACGCTCAACCGTAGTAACTCGATCGCGTCGTCCGTCCGGCCCACGCTTGCTACCCGGTAACCCCGGTCGCAGTACCGTTCCCCTTTGCGCCGTTCCTGCGTGAGAGGGGACGCGGCGGAGCCGTCGGAGGTCGTGGGTCCCTTGCTCGCTGTCGAGATCGCCTGTCGGTCGGCCTCCGTGGCCTCCGTCTCGCGCCCCATCGCGTCGAGGGTCGCGGCCAGTTCCAGGTACGCGAGAGAAATCAGTTCCTCGGCCGCAGGCGACGAGAGCTCGATGAGCTTGCGGTAGATCTCGATCGCTTCCGTCTGGGCGAGCCGCTTTTCCTCCAGGTCGCCTTCGCTCGGTGCCAGCCCTTCCGCGTGCTCCCTCAGCACCCCGGCGAACCTCAGGCTGTGTGCGGCGAGGTTTCCGCCGGCTGCCGCCCGGTAGGTCGCGATTCCCCGGCGTGACGCGGCCAGCGCCTCCTCGCGGCGTCCGAGCATGCCGAGTATCACACCGAGCCCGTTGAGTGCCATGCCGAGTGGCTCCTGGTAGTGCGCAGGATCGTCGGCCGAGTGGGTCTCAAGAAGCTCGATGGCCCGCCGCGCCGACAGTAGGGCTCCTTCGGGGTTTCCTTCCCGCACGAGATGCATGGCACGACTGTGGAGCAGCCTGCCGAGATCCGCGTCGTAGGTGCCGGGGTACTCCGATGCCAGCCGCTCGATGATGGCGAGCGATTCGTTGAGCGCACGCGCGGCCGCTTCGGGGCGTCCGGCGGCGGAGAGGTCGTACGCGAGATTTCCGAGCGCGACGCCGAGCTCGTACCGGCAGGATCCGGGGCTCTGTTCCTCCTGGTGCCTGAGGATCTCGACCGCCTGTTCCGACGCGGCGAGCGCGTCGGCGTCCCGGCCCAGCTCGGTGAGGGATCTGCTCGCGGTGACGAGCGACCGGCCGACGTGACCCAGGTGCTTGGGCTCCGGTGGCTGTGCTGTCCGCATGGCCTGGTGCAGCAACGTCACGGCTTCGGTGTGCCGTCCCTGTTCCGCCAGTGTGACGCCCACGAACTCCAGCAGGCGGGTGAGGCCGCGTTCGTGGGCGATCGGGTTGAGCTCGGCCAGGCGCTGTCGTATCGCGACGGCATGTTCGCTGGTCGTCAGGGCCTCGTCGATGAGGCCGAGACCTCGCTGGACCACGATGAGCGTGTCAAGGGAACGTGCCAGTTCGGGCTCGAAACCGGAGGTGCCTCCGTCCACCAGTGCACGGTGAATCCCTGCGACCTGGTCCAGGATCGGCAGTGCCTCCTCCAGCCGCCCGAGCGACGACAGGTGGGTACCGACGTTGAAGAGGGCCAGCGCCAGGTTCGGCTCGTGTGTGCGGGAGGTGTCCTTGGTCAGTCGCCGGTAGATGTCCACCGCCTGCTCCGCCGCGGCCAGTGCCTCCGTGAAGCGGCCCGCGTGCCCGAGGTCGACGGACAGGTTGTTGGTCGCGAGCGCGAGTCCACGTTCGTATGCAGCGGGTGACGCACGCGCGAGTATCCGGTAGATGCCGACGGCCTCCTGGGTCGCCGCGAGTGCCTCGGCCGCGAGACCGTTGCGGGTGAGGTGGGTGCCGTGGTTGATCAGGACGGAGCCGAGTGCGGGGGCGTGACCCGGGTCGCGTTCGAACAGGAGCCGGCTCTCGGCCAGCGCCCGCCGTGAGTTGTCCAGCGCCGGCCCGACGAGGCCGGCGCGGGCGAGCCGCTCGCCGAGCACGGAGAAGAGCCCGGCCCTCCGGCCGGGGTCGGACGTCGTGGCGAGGCGGTGCTCGGTGAGCCGCTGAGTGATCAGAGCGATGGGCAGGTCGAGCCCGGCGTGACGGTCGGTGGGGAAGCCGGCCTCAAGGCCCTCCAGGACGTCGACCGGCGCGTAGCCGACGAGAGCGGACACGGACGCGCTGCCTGCCTCGTGCGTGAAGCCCGGATGACCGCGTAACAGGCGGTACAAGTGTTTCTCGCGGACATGCGGCCACCGCCGGCCGGTCTCGACCAGAACCGTCCAGGTGCGCCTCCGGTGTGCGGGGACGGCGTGAGCGAGGAGCCGTTCCGGCAGATCGGCGCACCAGCCGTCGCCTTCCCTGCCGCGGTCGTCCGTCGCGGCGCCGGGGAGCCGGTCGGCCACGAGGTCCTCACCCAGCCGATCGGGGTACAGCGGTTCGAGCGCCGTAGCGGGCGTGCTCCGGGGATAGCAGCGCGCGTGGTCGTCCAGGAGGGTGAGCGCGGTCGCGGGGGAGTCGGCGAGGCCGAGGGTGGTCAGCAGTGCCGTGGCGGTGGCGTGGGGCAGTGGGCCGGCCAGGGTGGCGGTGGTCGCGAGGCGTGCCATCGTATCTGGATCGGTCGTGATCTTTCCTGCTTCGCGCATCCGCCCCCAGTGGGCGTACTCCCGATCGAGCAGGTACTGCGACAGCTCGCCCGGGTCCGCCGGCGGCCGATGCTTGTGCGCGTCGGCGTGGACGGTCGCCAGCGCGGCCATGTGCACCGTCAGCACCACACCGTAGTCGGGAGCGGCCAGGGAGCCTGCCGGTTCGAGCGGGACACCCGGCGTGCCGTAGATGGCTGAGAACACTCCGGCCGCCTGTGCGAAGACGGCTTCGCGCTGGGAGACGTGGTCCGCCAGGGACGTGAGCTTGTGCTGCGAGAGAGCGTAACCGGATTCACGCAGGGGATGACGCAGCACATCCCACCACCCACCGTCTGTGCGTGCGAGCAGCAGGACGCGTACCGGCCCGTCGCCCGCGAGGAGCGGCTCGGCGCGCAGCAGCCGGTCGAGGACGGTCACGGGCCAGCGTTCGGCGTAGTCCACCACGAGCAAGCGTCCACGTCCGTCCGGCCCGGCGTGTGCTGCTTGCCACGTGCCCTCTCTGTGGCGAGCGATGAGGACGGCCCATCCCTGGTGCGCCGACAACTCGGCGAACCGCGCCGCCAGGCGCGTCTTGCCCTGGCCGCCGGTCGCGTACATCAGCCGCGCCGCCCGGTGCTCGGCGTTGTCCCGCCAGACGGCCAGTTCGTCCAGCTCCGCGCCGCGGCCGGTGAACGGCACCACCGCGTTGCGCGTCGCCAGTAACTCGCTGGGGGCCACGTCCCGCCACTCTTCGGGGGCGCGCCGCGGAGGGACCTCGAACCGGCCGATGGTGTACTCGGACGTGCCGAAATACTGGCTCTGCGCGACGTAGGCGTCGCGGGTGGCGTGGACATGCGGCACCGGGCCGGGCGGCACGGCGGTCATCGGGTGTGCTCGGACGGCCCGCTGTCGCCTTGGCGGTCCGACCGGGGACCGAAGTACTGGGTCTCGGCCACGTAGGCGTCACGTCCGGCGCTCACCGATCCCACCGTGAACGGCGTCGCGGCCGTGGAGGTCTCCGGAGCGCGGCGCGCGTCCCGCCACGCCAGGATCGCCACCACAACCCCCGCCGTGCCCAACGCCACGCCCATGATGTTCAGGAACAGGCCGAACACGCCGGACCATTGATCTGCGCGTTCCAACCCCTGCCCCCGCAGGAAGAAGGCCAACCCCCACAAGGATCCGGCGAAGATCAGCAGACCACCGGCGATCAGCACCTTCCTTCTCATAGTCGTAGATCCTGCAACAGTCGTGTGCCTCACGGTGGCTGGAACACCGAATCAGCCGTTCTGTGTCGGGCAGCGGTCCTGGTCGATGCAGAACTTGGTGGTCAGGGACTGTAGGAAGATCTGTGCGGCCTGGGGGAAGGTTGTGGCGGTGAAGGCGGCGCCGTTGGTCACTTCGGCGATCGCGCGTAGTGCGGCGCGGTCGGTGGATTCTCCCCAGGCGATCAGGGTGATGGGGACGGGGTGGAGGGGGTCGAACTCGCGTTGGAGGGTGGCGGTCAGGTCTTTGTGGGTGATGCCTGATTTGTCGTCGTTCTTGCCGTCGGTGAGGACGACGACGGAGGTGAGCATGCCGTCGATCTGTTGTCTGGACGCGGCGCGGAAGGCGGCGAGTACGGAGTCGTACAGGCCGCTTCTGCCTTTGGTGTGTGACGGCAGCAGGCGCACTTCGCGCAGGATGTCGGGGGTGCTCTGCCGGAGGGGGCCGAGGGGGACGAGTTCCTGGTGGTCCTTGTCGCCGTCGAGGCCCGTGGAGAAGATCCACAGGCCGACGTCGCTGCCTTCCGGCAGGCTGCGCAGGCCTTGGCCGACGAGGTCGGCGGTGGCTTCCATGCGGCTCTTGCCGAGGCCGGGGACGGGTTTGTCCATGGACGTGCCGACGTCCAGCAGCAGAAGTGTGCGGGTGTCGGCGAGGAGCAGGCGCATGGTGAGGAGGGAACGGAGCTGGGTGCGGGGGTCGGGGCTCGGGATGTCGGCGGGTGGCGCGAAGCGGACGCCGTGGCGTGTGTCCATGGCGGGGCCGGCCTTGGCGTCGGGGGTGCGGAACCCGGCGCTCTGGAGGAGGCTACGGCCGGCCGGGGACAGGATGGTCTCCTGGAAGGCGGCCGCGGCTTCCAGCGTGGCGGGGTCGGCGGTGAGGGGGACGTAGGGGTAGTCCAGGGAGATGGCGCCTTCGCCGGGGTAGAGGCCGATGGCGGGACGGTCGGAGCGCAGGGTGTTGTAGCTCCAGATGGCCTGCTCGGTCGCGACGATCACCGGGTCGCCGGACGCCGGGGAGTGGTCGAGGAGGCCGAACAGCGCGTCGTCGGAGGTCGTGATGGAGCGTTTGAGGTTCATCGTGATGCCGCGGACGATCGGGGCCAGCTCGCGCCGGGTCGCGACGACGGTGTCGAGTGAGCTGACGGCGGCGAGGCCGGAGGAGAAGCGGTTCGGTGCGAGAAGCGTCACGGAGGCTTTGGGAAGCTTCTTCTTGTTGCGTGCCGTGGGGAGGAGCAGGGTCCAGCTCGGGTCGTCGCCGATCCGTCCCGCGGTCTCCTTGGGGACGGCGAGGATGACCGGGGTACGCGCGATCGAGACGCTCCGGCGGGGAAGGATCTTGCCGGCGCCTTGGACGCGGGCCAGGGAGATCCAGACCGACGCGTCGGGGATCCAGACGTCGGCCATGTTCGTGCGGACGCCGAGTTCGTCGGCGACCTCGGCGGCCTGGCGGGTGCGGACGGAGATGTCGGCGCAGGCGGCTTCGGCGGCGTGGTGGCGCGCGATGCGTTCCAGTGCGGGGCCGATGTCGGGGGACGCCATGACGCGCAGCCGTGGCCGTTCGGTGCAGAGGGTCTGGCTGATCACGATGTAGGCGCCGCCGGCCAGCACCAGCACGAGGGCCGCGCCGACGGCGAGCGCGGCGATCAGCTTTCGGCGGGCCGCCGCGGTGACGACGGCCGTACGTGACGGTGGCGGCGGTGCGCCGGGTGTGAACGCATCGTAATCGGGTGGAACGGGATTGCGGTGCCTGCCTGCCACGACGTCACATCCACCTTGCGCGAACGGTCACAGTAAGCGAAGAATTCCACCCGAGTATCGCGAAGCTACACCCTTCACACGAGTCACGAACCCAAAACTTAACCAAGCACTTGCCTAAATCTCACATGCCGAGTAATCGCGGCCTCATGAGCCGTCCGGGGCCGTGTGGAGCAGAGGGCCGATCCGGTACGGGATCTGCGTGGACAAGGCGATGGTGGTGTCGGTGCGCTGGACGGCGGGGGACGCGAGGACCTGCGCGATGATCTCCTGGAGGTGCTCGGTGCTGCGGGCCACGACCCGGCACAGCAGGTCGGCCTGGCCGCTGGTGCCGTGGACCTCGAGGATCTCGGGGACCAGGTCGAGCGCCTTCACCGCTTCGGCGAGCCTGCCTTGCGAGATCTGCAGGGAGACGAAGGCGAGGATGGGGTAGCCGACTTCGGCGGGGACGACGGTGGGGCCGAAGTCGCCGATGACGCCGCGCGAGACGAGCTTGTCCACGCGGGCCTGCACGGTGCCGCGCGCGACGCCGAGCAGCCGGGCCAGCTCGGTGAGGCCGACGCGGGGGTTGGCGCGCATGGTGGTGAGGAGGCGGACGTCCAAGGCGTCGATGGGACCATTGGCCATGGGGTGAGACTACGGGGCCGCCGGGAGAGACGGTGGCGAGACTAGGCGGAATGACCAGTCGACTGGTGGGATCAAGGGGATGAAGTGGACGGAAATGCCACTCGGATTGGTCGCTCTTGCCATCCGGTCCGGGGATTGCCGTTAATTGTGACATGTTCGAAGAAGCCCAGTATTTCGCTCCTGTGGCCACCGGGGAGGACGGCTCCGTCGTCGTCCAGCTCGCCACGAGTCACCCGGGGTTCGCGGACAGCGCGTATCGGGAGCGGCGTAACGCCATCGCCGCTCTGGCGTTGAATCACGTGCCGGGAGAGCCGATCCCCGCGGTCGAGTACACCGCCGAGGAGCACCAGGTGTGGGTGCTCGTCGCCAGGGAACTGGCGATCAAGCACCGGACGTACGCGGCGACGGAGTACCTGCGCGGCTGCGAGCGGCTCGGGTTGCCGAAGGACCGCATCCCGCAACTCCAGGAGGTCGGGGACCTGCTGGCCCCGCTGACCGGGTTCAGGTACCTGCCGGCCGCGGGGCTCGTGCCGCTGCGCGAGTTCTACGGCGTGCTGGCGGACGGGCTGTTCCACTCGACCCAGTACATCCGTCATCACTCGGTGCCGTTCTACACACCGGAGCCCGACGTCGTGCACGAGGTGATCGGTCACGCCAACGCGCTGGCCTCCGACCGGTTCGCGCGCCTGTACCGGCTGGCGGGGAACGCCGCGCGGCGGGTGGAGACCACCGAGGCGCTGGAGTTCGTGTCCAAGGTCTTCTGGTTCACGCTGGAGTTCGGGGTGCTCGCCGAGGACGGCGTGGACAAGGCGTACGGCGCGGGGATCCTGTCGTCGTACGGCGAGATCGAGGAGTTCCGCGGCATGGACATCTTGCCGCTGGACCTGACGGTGATGGGCACCACGACCTACGACATCACGAAATATCAGGACGTGCTGTTCCGGGCCGAGTCGCTCGACCACCTGGAGGACGTCGTCGGCGCCTTCTGGGACACCTGTGACGACGACACCATCGCCCGCATGGTCGCCGAAGGCGCAGGCGCCAGAAGCTCGGTGTAGGCGCCTCGCGTCCTCAGGCGGGGGTGACCATCCGGTAACCGACGCCGCGTACCGTCTGGATCAACTGGTCGTCGTCGTCCCCCAGGCGTGCGCGCAGACGTTTCACGTGGACCGCGATGGTGTTGGTCGACATGCCGTCGCCGGCGTGCCACACGTTCCGCATGATCTGTTCGCGGGTCACCGTGCGGTCGGCGTTGCGCATCAGGTAGTGCAGCAGCTCGAACTCGCGAAGCGGCAGGTGGACCGGCATGCCGCCGACCCGCACCTGGTAGGCGCTCGCGTCCAGCTCGACACCCCCGACCGCCAGCACCGGCCGAGCCCGCGCCTCGCCGGGGAACGCCGCCTGCACCAGCGGCATCAGCTCGGGGACGCGGTACGGCCGCGCGACGCACGCGGTGGCGCCGACGGCCAGCGCCTGGACGGCCTGTTCGGCGTGGCCGTCCCCGACGCCGAGCAGCACGGGGACGGGCCGGGTCAACCGCAACGCGCGGATGAAGTCGACCGGCCCGATCACCGTGAGTGTGGCGCTGACCAGCACCACGTCGGGACGCAGCGCTCCTGCCTGGAGCAGGGCCTGGGCCCCGTCGAGTGCCCCGGTGACGAGGACGCCTTCGCGTTCGAGCGTGGCGGCCAGTTCGCCGACCATTCCCGCATCGGGATCAGCGACCAGCAGCATGGGCGCCGACCTGGTGTCCCCGTCCACTTCAGGTGCCGCCTGCGGCTGGCTCACACCATCTCCTAACGGATCATCCGAAGCGTCCGGTGATGTAGTCCTCGGTCGCCTTCTCGGTGGGGTTGGTGAAGATCTTCGACGTGTCGTCCATCTCGATCAGCTTGCCGGGCTGGCCCTGCGCGGCCAGGTTGAAGAACGCGGTCCTGTCGCTGACCCGCGCGGCCTGCTGCATGTTGTGCGTCACGATGACGATCGTGTAGTCGTTCTTCAGCTTGGCGATCAGGTCCTCGATGGCCAGCGTGGAGATCGGGTCGAGCGCCGAGCACGGCTCGTCCATCAGCAGTACGGCCGGGCTGACGGCGATGGCCCGCGCGATGCACAGCCGCTGCTGCTGACCGCCGGACAGCCCCGCGCCGGGACGGTTCAGCCGGTCCTTGACCTCGTTCCAGAGGTTGGCCCCCTTGAGCGAGCTCTCCACGATGCCGTCGGTCTCGGACTTCGACACGCGGCCGTTGAGCTTGAGGCCGGCGGCGACGTTCTCGTAGATGGACATCGTGGGGAACGGGTTCGGCCGCTGGAACACCATGCCGATGTTGCGGCGCACCGACACCGGGTCCACGTCGGTGCCGTAGAGGTCCTGGTTCTCCAGGAGGATCTTCCCGTCGACGCGAGCGCCGGGGATGACCTCGTGCATGCGGTTGAGCGTGCGCAGGAACGTCGACTTGCCGCAGCCGGAGGGGCCGATGAACGCGGTGACCGAGCGGGGCTCGATCGTCATCGTGATGCCCTCGATCGCCTTGAACGAACCGTAGTACGCGTCGAGGTCGGAGACCTCGATCTGACTGGCCATGTCGTTAACCCCTTATCGGCCCTTGGCAGGCGCTCGCCACCACGCGATGAGGCGGGCCACCAGGTTGAGCAGCATGACGATCACGATCAACGTGAGTGCCCCGGCCCACGCGCGCGCGATGGCGGTGTCGTTGGGGCGGCCCATCTGGTCGAAGATGTACAGCGGAAGCCCCATCTGCGGCCCGTTGAACGGGTCGGGGTTGATGGAGCTGGTGAAGAACACCGTGAGCAGCAGCGGCGCGGTCTCACCAGCGACGCGCGCGATGGCGAGCATGACACCGGTGATGATGCCGGTGAGCGCGGTCGGCAGCACGATGCGCACGATGGTCTTCCACCTCGGCACGCCGAGCGCGTACGACGCCTCGCGCAGCTCGTTCGGCACGAGCTTGAGCATCTCCTCGGCGGCCCGCACCACGGTCGGCAACATCAGGATCGACAGCGCGAGCGCGCCGGCGAATCCGGAGAACTGGAAGCCGAGGATCAGGATCCAGAACGCGAGCACGAACAGACCGGCCACCACCGAGGGGATGCCGGTCATCACGTCGACGAAGAAGCTGATGTAGCGCGCGAGGCGGCGGCCCTTGCCGTACTCCACCAGGTAGATCGCGGTGAGCAGACCGATCGGCACCGAGATGATCGTGGCGATCAGCACCTGTTCCAGCGTGCCGAGGATGGCGTGGTAGGCGCCGCCGCCGGGGTCCCGCGGCGCGATGTTGCGCATCGAGTGGGTCAGGAACGTCATGTCGATGCGCGCGAGGCCGTTCTTGACGACCAGCCAGATCACCGACACCAGCGGCACCACGGCGATGGCGAACGCGAGCCACACGAGCACGCGGACGAACAGGTCCTTGAGCCGCCTGCCGAGGGAGACGGACGCGACGACGTCGACCGGGCCGCGAGGGACGATGTCCTGTGTAGTGGTCATTATCCGTTCCCTGAGTACTCGCGCCGGCGGGCGATGATCAGGCGGGCCGCCATGTTGATCAGCAGGGTGATGACGAACAGCACGAGGCCGGACGCGATCAGCGCGCCGCGGCCGACGTCGGTGGCCTCACCGAACCCGTTGGCGATGTTCGCCGCGATGCTGTTGCCGTTGGCCGACAGCACCCGGAACGTGATCTCGAACGTGGCGGGGAAGATGAGCGCGACCGCGATCGTCTCACCCATCGCGCGGCCGAGCCCGAGCATGGCGGCACTGATCACGCCGGGACGGCCGAACGGCAGCACCGACATCCGGATCATCTCCCAGCGCGTCGCGCCGAGAGCGAGCGAGGCCTCCTCCAGCGACTTCGGCGCCTGGAGGAACACCTCACGGGAGATCGCCGCGATGATCGGCAGGATCATGATGGCGAGCACCACGGAACCGGTGAGGATGGACCGGCCCACCACCTGGTCGCCGCCGAACAGCGGGATCCACCCGAAGTAGGTGTTGAGGAACTGCGACGGGCCGACCATGAACGGGACCAGGAAGATCACTCCCCACAGGCCGTACACGACACTCGGCACCGCCGCGAGCAGGTCGATGACGTAGCCGAGCACGCCGGCGAGGCGACGCGGCGCGTAGTGCGAGATGAACAGCGCCACCCCGACCGCGACCGGCAGCGCCATGATCAGAGCGAGCAGTGAGCTGATCACCGTGCCGAACGCCAGGGCGGCGATGCCGAACACCGGCGTGGTGCCGTTCGGCGACCAGACCTGCTCGGTGAAGAAGTTCGCCGTGTTGGCTCGCAGCGCGGGGATGGCCCGGATGATCAGGAAGACGGCGATCGCCGCCATGATCACCAGAAGCAGTACGCCGGCCCCCGTCGTGGCGTACCGGAACGGGCCCTCACCACGGGTGCGCCGGAAGGCGGGCCGGCCGGCGGCCGGCCCGCCTTCGCGAGTGCGAAGTGACGTGGCCATCAGGTCAGGAGATCGCGTCGATCGCCGTGCGGACCTTGGCCACCAGCGCGGACGGCAAAGGCGCGTAGCCGAGGCCGGTCAGCGCCTGCTGTCCCGCGTCGCTCGCCATGTAGGCGAGGAACGGCTTGACCAGCTTGACCTCGTCGGCCGACAGGCCCTTCTCACAGGTGATCTCGTAGGTCACCAGGACGATCGGGTAGGCCCCGGCCGCGCTGGTCCCGTAGTCGATCTTGAGCTTGAGGTCGTTGCCCGTGCCCTGGACCTCGGCCGCCTCGATGGTCTTGGCCGCGCTCTCCGGGGTCAGCTCGACGAACTCGCCGGAGCCGTTGGCGACCTTGGCCTTGGTCAGGCTGGAGTTCTCGGCGTAGGAGAGCTCGACGTAGCTGATGGCGCCTTCGGTGGACTTCACGGCCTGCGCGATGCCGTCGGAGCCCTTGGCACCCTGGCCCTTGGCCTCGGCGGGCCAGGCCTTCGCCGGCTCGTACGGCCACTTGTAGGCGGCGAGGAACTTGGTGAAGTTGTCGCTGGTACCCGACTCGTCGGAGCGGTGGAACGGCTGGATCGCGGTGGACGGCAGCTTCGCGTCCGCGTTGTCCTTCTTGATGGCCTCGTCGTCCCACTTGGTGATCTTGCCGTTGAAGATCGCCACCAGGTTCGCCGGGGTCAGGTTCAGGCTCTCCACACCGGGGAGGTTGAACACCACGGCCACCGGGCCGGTCACCATCGGCAGGTTGATCGCCTTGCCGGTCTTGCACCGCGCGTCGGCCTGCGCCGGCTCACCCTTGTCGTCCTTGAGCGCGGAGTCCGAACCCGCGAAAGCGATGGTGCCCTGGATGAAGGACTGGACACCGGCGCCGGAACCACTCGGCTGGTAGTTGATGCTCACGCCGGGGTTGGAGGACTGGAACTGCTTGGTCCACTCGGCGATCGCGTTGGCCTGGGCGGAGGACCCGGCCGCGTTGACGGTGCCGCTCAGCGTGGCGCCGCTCGCGTCACCCGACGGGGCCGCGGCGGCCTCGTTGCCACCAGGATTGTTGTCGGTCCCGCAAGCGGCGAGCGAAAGCACGCCGGCGATGGCGGCCGCGGCGGCGAGCCGGCCTGCATATCTCACAACTATGTCCTTCCACGTCGTTCTCTCAACGGGTAGGACGGTAGGGAGCCAAGATGACTTGATTCCCGGTGAAAGGTGAACGAGGGGTGAACGTGCCCGGTCACTCTCGTTGTGAACGGTCCAAACCGCTTTGCCCCGGCTTGACGCACCGCACCTGGCTCGTCACGCGCCTGCTCGCCACCGCGTGACCGTCCCGTTCCTGCGCGTGAACCCGACTGTGGCGCGGCGGTCACGGCGCGGGTGGCGGCGCCTGCCGTACTTTCGAGGCACACGAGAGGAGAGGCGCATGCTTCCAGGGTGCGGGCAATGTGACTGTTACCTCGACGACCGGGTGAACCTCAGGCCGCCGGACGAGCGCTGAGCCGCTTCCCGCGGGCCGTTCACCCGCTGGACGGGCCGCGGGGACGGGTGCTTAACGTACGCTGACACCGCCGGTGCCGAGACGCTTGATCACCTCGGCGTGCAGTGCCGGGTTGCCGCACACCATGCTGCCGCCGTCGACGTCCGGCGTGCCGGACAGGTCGGTCCACACGCCGCCGGCCTCCTCGATGATCACGGTGAGTGCCGCCATGTCCCACGGCGACAGCTCGGGCTCGGCCGAGATGTCCACCGCGCCTTCGGCCACCAGCATGTGCGACCAGAAGTCGCCGTACGCGCGGGTGCGCCACACGGCCCTGGTGAGGTCGAGCACGGCGTCCAGTTTGCCGCGGTCCTCCCAGCCGGTGAGGCTGGAGAACGAGAACGACGCGTCCGCCAGCGTGCTCACCCCGGACACGTGGCACCGGGTCGCCTTGGTCAGCCCGCGGCCGGTCCACGCGCCGCCGCCCTTGGCGGCCCACCAGCGGCGGCCGAGCGCCGGAGCCGACACCACGCCGACGACCACCTCGCCGTACTCCATCAGCGCGATCAGCGTGGCCCACACCGGGACGCCGCGCACGTAGTTCTTGGTGCCGTCGATGGGGTCGATGACCCAGCAGCGGGTGCCGTGGCCACGGGTGCGGCCCATCTCCTCGCCGATCACGGCGTCGCGGGGCCTCGCGCGCCGCAGCGTGCCGCGGATGGCCTCCTCGACCGCCTTGTCGGCGTCGCTCACCGGCGACAGGTCCGGCTTGGTCTCGACCCGCAGGTCGGAGGCCCGGAACCGGCGCATGGTGAGATCGTCGGCACTGTCGGCCATCATGTGCGCCAAGCGCAGATCGTCGCTGAAGCCCGTCACACCGACAAACGCTATCGTGCGGCCTCCGCCGGCAGCAGTCCCCTGCCGATACCCGTCCGTACCGGAGCCGTTCCCCGGCGTGTCCTCAGGCGGTGTTTCAGGTGGGGTGTCAGGTGGGGTCGCCGGCCTCCACGGGAAGCTCCCCGGTCTCGCCGGCGTCGTCGGGCTCGCCTTCCCGGCTGGCCAGCAGGCGGCGCAGTGACGCGAGCCGCACCGGCTCGGCGTTGCCCTTGGCGACCCACTCGTCCAGGGAGCAGTCGTCGCCGCGGTGCGTGCAGCCCTTGGGGCAGTTGACGGTGCCTTCGGCGAGGTCGGGGAACGCGGCGAGCACGTTGTCGATCACCACGTGGCCGAGGCCGAAGCTGCGCACCCCCGGCGTGTCGATGATCCAGCCGCCTCCCGGCAGCTCCAGCGCCACCGCGGAACTGGAGGTGTGCCTGCCGCGTCCGGTAACGGCGTTGACCTGGGACACCGCGCGTCCGGCGTCCGGTACCAGCGCGTTGACCAGGGTGGACTTGCCGACCCCCGAGTGGCCGACGAGCACACTGAGCCGGCCGTCCAGCCGTGCGCGCAGCTCCGACAGGTCGCCGCCTTTGCGCACCACGAGATAAGGCACGCCGAGCGGTTCGTACCTGGCGACGATGGCGTCCGGCGGGGCGAGGTCGGCCTTGGTGAGACACAGCAGCGGCTCGATGTCGGCGTCGAACGCGGCCACGAGGATGCGGTCGATCATGCGGGGCCGCGGCGGCGGGTCGGCGAGCGCGGTGACGATCACGAGCTGGTCGGCGTTGGCCACGATGGGCCGCTCGACCTCGTCGGTGTCGTCGGCGCTGCGCCGCAGCATGGACGTGCGCGGCTCCACCCGCACGATGCGCGCCAGCGTGTCGGCGCGGCCCGAGGTGTCGCCGACCAGGCCCACGCGGTCGCCGACGACGATGCCTTTGCGGCCGAGCTCACGGGCCCGCATCGCCATGACGGCCACCGGCTCGGCGGCCGGGTGACCGGTGAGGTCGGTGCCGACCAGGCAGGTGTAACGGCCGCGGTCCACCGCCACCACGGCCGCCGGCACGGCGTCCTCGTGCGCGGGACGGCGCCGGGTGCGCGGCCGGGACCCCTTGCCGGGCCGGACCCGGACGTCGTCCTCGTCGTACTCGCGTCGTCTCAGCGGCCGTCCCCCAGCATCTCGGCCCACATGCGGGCGAACTCCGGCAGGGTCTTGGCGGTGGTCGCGATGTCCTCGACCTGGACCCCCGGCACGGCCAGGCCGATCATCGCGCCTGCCGTGGCCATGCGGTGGTCGGCGTAGCTGCGGAACACGCCGCCACGCAGCGGACGCGGCCGGATGACCAGGCCGTCCTCTGTCTCGGTGACGTCGCCGCCGAGACCGTTGATCTCGGCGGCCAGCGCGGCGAGCCGGTCGGTCTCGTGTCCCCTCAGGTGCGCGACGCCGCGCAGCGTGCTCGGCGAGCCGGCGAGCGCCGCGAGGGCCGCGATCGACGGGGTCAGCTCGCCGACGTCGCGCAGGTCGGCGTCGATGCCGGTCAGCCGGCCGCCGGTCACGGTGAGGCCGTCCGGGCCGCGGGTGACCGTGGCCCCCATGGCGGCCAGCAGGTCGCGCAGCGCGTCGCCGCCTTGCGTGGTGTGCTCAGGCCAGTCGGGGACGGTCACCGAACCGCCGGTGATGGCGGCGGCGCCGAGGAACGGCGCGGCGTTGGACAGGTCGGGCTCGACCACCATGTCACG
Source organism: Sphaerisporangium rubeum (assembly GCF_014207705.1). Lineage (NCBI taxonomy): Bacteria > Bacillati > Actinomycetota > Actinomycetes > Streptosporangiales > Streptosporangiaceae > Sphaerisporangium > Sphaerisporangium rubeum. The sequence continues at coordinate 6,541,805 of NZ_JACHIU010000001.1, read as the reverse complement.
CGCGCCGATCGGGCCGGGCTCGATGCGCCAGACGTCGGGCTCGGTGTCGTCCACGCTCACCCCGGTGGCGCGGAGCATGGACGTGGTCATCTCGATGTGGGGCATGGACGGCACCGGCGGGCCGTCGTGGCGCAGGATCAGGCCCTTGGCGAAGCGCGGCGCGGCGAGCAGCAGGCCCGAGACGAGCTGTGAGGACGCCGAGGCGTCCAAGGTGATCTCCCCGCCGGTCACCGGCCCGGTGATCGTGAACGGCAGCGCGTCGCCGTCCACCGTCGCGCCGAGGCTCCGCAACGCCGACAGAAGAGGGCCCATCGGACGCACCCGGGCCTGCGCGTCGCCGTCGAAGAAGACCGGCTCGGCGGCGAGCGCCGCGACCGGGGGGACGAACCGCATCACCGTGCCGGCCAGGCCGACGTCGATGGATGCGCCGCCACGAATGGCGTGCGGCGTGACGTGCCAGTCGGCCGTGGCGGTGCCGCCGCCGGCCGCGGTCAGCTCGGTGCCGAGCGCGCGCAGCGCGGCCACCATGAGGTCGGCGTCACGGCTGCGCAGCGCGCCGCGCACGACGCCGGGAGCGTCGGCGACGGCGGCGAGCAGCAGCGCGCGGTTGGTGATCGACTTGGACCCCGGCAGGCGCACGGTCGCGCGCACAGGACCCGGCGCCGACGGCGCCGGCCACAAAGGAGCTGGCATGCTCCGAGCCTACCGGGACCCGCGGTCCCACAGGGGCGGCGCGGGCTCGGGTGTGTGGTCCGGGGTGACCATGACAGGGGGATTGGTGGCAGGCTGAGGACATGTGTGGGAGATACGCATCCGCGCGCAAGCGTGAGAAGTTGCTGCAGGAGTTCGAGATCGGGTACGACGGCACGTCCGAGGAGCTCGCCGCGGACTACAACGTCGCCCCCACCAAGAAGGTCTACGCCGTGCTCACCCGGCCGCACGAGGACGACAGCGACAAGAAGGACAAGAAGGACAAAAAGGAGAAGGCGGAGCCGACCCGGCAGCTTCGTGTCCTCAAGTGGGGCCTTGTGCCGAGCTGGGCCAAGGACCCCTCGGTGGGCTCACGCATGATCAACGCGCGGGTCGAGACGCTGGCCGAGAAACCGTCGTACCGCCGCGCGTTCGCGCAGCGCCGCTGCCTGTTGCCGGCCGACGGCTACTACGAGTGGTACAAGGTCGACAAGAAGACCAAGCAGCCTTACTTCATCCACCCCGCCGACGGCGCCGTGATGGCGATGGCCGGGCTGTACGAGTTCTGGAAGGACCCCTCGCGCGCCGACGACGACCCGGACAAGTGGCTCGTCACCTGCACGGTCATCACCACCACTGCCGAGGATCGGCTCGGCCGCATCCACGACCGCATGCCGATGATCATCACCCCCGACAAGTGGGAGGACTGGCTCGACCCCGGCCTCACCGACGTCGACCGCGTCCGTTCCCTGCTCCAGGACTCCACGGCCCCGCGCGGCCTGGCCGCCTACCCGGTCTCCAGCGACGTCAACAACGTCCGCAACAACGGCCCCCACCTGCTCGATCCCGAAAGCGAGGAGGAGTCCCTGTTCCGTATCGAGGCCGGGTAGGAAAAGCAGGCTCACACCGGTGTAAGTAACCGGCCGGATGGGCATCCGGTGAAGAAAGAGCGATGGCTCATGTGCAGACGGTCACCGCCTCAGGCACCCCCTCGGCGCCTGGCGGGAGTTCCGGGGGATCCCGCGCACAGCCGTGTCCAGATTCTTCCCGGAGGTGCGGATTCGTGGACGACGCGACCGCTCGTACCCAGCTGGAAACCATGCTGACCGAACTCGACCGTTCCATCACCGTCCTGCGCGGCGACCCCGCGACCCCCGCCGACCGCTCCCAGGCCGACGGCGGCTCCCTGCTGACGGAGACCGACCGCGCACGCGCCATGCTCGAAGCCGCCACCCGCCAGCGCACAGCCGTACTCGCCGCACTCAAACGCCTCGACACCGGCGACTACGGCCGCTGCGTCGACTGCGCGCAACCGGTCCCCGAAGGCCGCCTGGCCGCACGACCCGAGGCGGCCCGCTGCGTCCAGTGCCAGTCCGCGCGCGAACGCCGCCGCTGACCGTTCTCGCCGCGGCCTCAGCCGGGCCGGCGCGCGCTCGCGACCAGGTGGATGCCGACCGTGTCGTCGTCGTCGGGGTGGGCCTCGAGTTCGGTGCGGACGAGCCAGGCGAGGGCCTTGGCGTCGGCGGCGAGGACATGGTCCACCGTGGACGGGGAGAGGACGGTGCGGGGGCGGACCCATTCGACTTCGAGGCCGGCGTCGGTCAGGAGTTCGCGTAGCTGGGTGCTGGTGAAGCAGCGGGTGATGCTGCCGTCGGGCCAGGGGACGAGCATGACCTCGCTGGTCTGGCAGAGGTGGGCCCAGTAGTTCTGCTCGGCCATGATGGCCATGCCGAGGACCAGGGAGTCGACGGAGGCGAGGACGCGGCCGCCGGGTTTGAGTACGCGGACGACGTCCTGCACGGTGGACTCGGCCATGAGTTCCAGGGAGAGCACGCGTTCCTCGGCCACGACGGCGTCCACGCTGGCGTCGGGGAGGAAGCTCAGGTCGTCGGCGCGGACCCGGCGGATGTGGTCGGGGATGTCGCGCTGGCTGGGGTCGAGGGGACGGCGGAAGTCGACGACCTCGATCACGTGGTGGCCGGCCTTGGCGGCCTGGACCGGCCAGTGGCCGCGGCCGCCGGACAGGTCGAGCAGGAGGCAGGGGCGGTCGGGGAGCCAGCGGCGCAGCTGCTCGGCGACGACGGCGTGGTAAAAGGTCCAGTACGGCCCTAGTGCGCCTGAGCCGTTCAGTTCGTTGGCCGGGATGGGCAGCACACGTGGCTCCTGGACGGTCGGGGCTGGACCAGCCGGTACGTATCTTTTTCCCCGTACCGGGTCGTTCGTCACCTTCTAGTTACCGGGAACAGATGCTATGCCTCGCGTGTTGCACACGTGCGTAAACACGCGAGGAGGTTCCGTCTCATGCTGATGGCCGAGGTCGGCGATCGGGTCGTGACGCACCAGCCGGTATTCTCGGCTGTGTACGGCGCGCATGAGGGGGTGGGTCCGGTCTCAAGGACAGCCGAGGAGACACTGGAGCAGCGCAGCGAGCGGTTCGAGCGCGACGCCATGCCGTACCTCGACCAGCTCTACTCAGCCGCGCTCCGGATGACGAGGAACCCCGCCGACGCCGAAGACCTGCTTCAGGACACCTTCGCCAAGGCGTTCGGCTCGTTCCACCAGTTCCAGCAGGGCACCAACCTGAAGGCCTGGTTGTATCGCATCCTCACCAACACCTTCATCAACAGCTACCGCAAGAAGCAGCGCGAGCCCAAGCAGTCCGGCACCGAGGACATCGAGGACTGGCAGCTCGCCCGTGCCGAGTCGCACACCTCGGCCGGCCTGAAGTCCGCCGAGATCGAGGCGCTCGAGCACCTGCCCGACAGCGACATCAAGGACGCGCTCGCGGCGTTGCCCGAGGAGTTCAGGATCGCGGTCTACCTGGCCGATGTCGAAGGTTTCCCCTACAAGGAGATCGCCGACATCATGGGCACCCCCATCGGCACCGTGATGTCACGTCTCCACCGGGGACGGCGGCAGCTGCGGACCCAGCTAGAGGATTACGCGCGCGAACGCGGGCTCGTGCGATCGGAGGACGCGTCGTGATGGCGCTCGGCGGCATGGATGTGAACGGGGCCGCGCCGGCGGCGTGGGGGACGTCGCCGGCACCGACGGTACTGGTGAGGTGTTGGCGATGAGTTGCGGCGATCCGCATGACACCGACTGCAGGGAAGTGCTCGACCGGGTCTACACCTTCCTGGACGGTGAGCTCGACGAGAGCAAGCGTTCCGACATCCGGCAGCACCTGGACGAGTGCGGTCCGTGCCTGGAGGAGTACGGCCTGGAGACGGTCGTGAAGCAGCTCGTGGCCAAGCACTGCGGCTGCGACGCCGTCCCCGAGGACCTGCGGGCCAAGGTGCTCAACCGCATCGCCTCCGTCCGCAGCGAGCTGGCCGAGGCCGAGTAGCGCCGAGGCGCGCGGCACGTCCGTCCACCAGGCGTGGGACGACGCGCCGATCTCCTAGGATGCCGGGATGCGGGTACTCGTAACCGGCGGCGCCGGCTTCATCGGATCCACTCTCGTCGACCGCCTGCTGGCCGACGGCCACGAGGTCGCCGTGGTGGACGATCTGTCGTCAGGAGACCACGCCAACCTGGCCGGCGCGGAGCGCAGCCCGCGGTTCACCCTACACACGCTCGACGTGCGCGACCCGGCCCTGACGGGCCTGATGGCGCAGGTGCGGCCCGAGGTCGTGTGCCACCTGGCCGCGCAGATCAGCGTGCGGATCAGCGTCGCCGACCCGGTGCGCGACGCGCGTACCAACGTCGAGGGCACGGTCAACGTCCTGGAGGCCGCGCGTGCCGCCGGCGGCAGGAAGATCGTGTTCGCGTCCTCGGTGGCGGTGTACGGCAGGCCCGAGGTGATCCCGGTGCCGGACGGTGCGGCGACCGATCCCCGCTCGCCGTACGCGGCGTCCAAGCTCGCCGGCGAGACCTACCTGTCCATGTACCGCGCGCTGCACGGCCTCGCGTACACGACGCTGGTGCTGTCCAACGTGTACGGCCCCCGCCAGTCGCCGGACGGTGAGGCGGGAGTGGTGTCGATCTTCACCGACGCCTTGCTGCGCGGCGAGCCCACCGTGGTGTTCGGCGACGGCTCGCAGACCCGCGACTACGTCTACGTGGACGACGTCGTGGACGGCTTCACGCGCGCCTGCGGCCCGCACGGCGACGGCCGCAGGCTGAACCTCGGCACCGGTGTGCGCACCACCGACCGTGAGCTGCACTCTCTGGTCGCCGCCGCGGCCGGCGCCCCCGACGAGCCGCGTCCCGCGCCGCCGCGCCTCGGTGACCTGCCGGCCATGGCCGTCGATCCCGCTCCCGCGCTGGACGCGCTCGGCTGGCGGCCGCGCACCGACCTGGTGACCGGCCTGAAAGCCACCGTCGAATGGGCCAGATCGCGTTAGCTGCGGGTAGTGGTTTGATTACGCTTTGGATGCGATTCTTTCGACTTCCCGTACGCGAGCGGCGGTTTCTGTAGCCTGAGTCCCGACTCGATGGGGAGGGGGAACATGGTGAAGGAACTGGCCAGACGCATGATGGCGGCCATGATGACGGCCGTGGTGAGCCGCACGGTGAGAGGTGCCGGCCCGGTGTGGGTCATGGCCGCTCTCACGGTCGTCCTGGCCGCGGCGGCCATCGTCACCGGCACAGGCGGCGGCGTGCCGACGGGGATCTCCTGGATCTGAGCGCGTGGCCGTGACGGCCGGAGGTGGCGGCGATGCGTGATCTCCCGTGGCCGGCGAGGGTCTATCTGACCGCGCTCGTCGGCGCCGCTGTGGTGTTGATAGGACGCGGCCTTTTCCCGCCGGACCGCTTCGCGGGGCACGAGTGGCCGACGTTGCTGGTCCTGGCCCTGCTGTTCCTGGTGTGCGAGTCGGTGCCGACCTTGCTCAACGTCGAGCAGGCGGCCATCTCGGTCAGCTTCTCGGCGGCGCTCGCCGCCGTGGTGCTCGTCGGTGACGTCGGCGCCGCCATCGTCGGCGCCACCGCCGTGCTCAGCGTGCGGCCGGGCCTGGCCCTGCACAAACGTCTGTTCAACGGCGCGCAGTTCGCCGTCTGCGGCCACTCCGCCGGGCTGGTCTACGCCATGCTCGGCGGCCCGTCCGACGTGCCGTCCATCGACGGGTTCCCGGCCCTGCTCGGTCCGTTCATGGGGGCCGCCGCGGTGTACGTCGTGTTCAACGTCCTGCTGTTCGGGGCCATGCTGTGGCTCGTCGGCGGCCTGCGCGCTCCTGAGCTGTCCCTGCGGGCCCTCGTGCAGCCGCTCGGCTCCTACTTCGGCTACGCGACCTTCGGCCTGCTGATCGTGGGGCTGTGGGCCACCGTGCAGTCCATCTCGGCGGTGCTCGTGCTGCTGCCGTTGTTCATCGCGCGGTGGACCTTCGGCCAGTACCGCGCGCAGCAGCGCTCGTACGACGCCACCATCGCGGCGCTGTGCCAGGCGGTCGAGACCAAGGACTTCTACACCAGGGGCCACTGCACCAGAGTGTCCAGCGCCGCCACGATGATCGCGCAGGAGATCGGCATGGGCTCCGAGCGCACCAAGGCCATCGGGTACGCCGGCATGCTGCACGACGTCGGCAAGCTCGGCGTGCCGACCAAGGTGCTCCAGAAGGAAGGCAAGCTCACCGAGGAGGAGTTCGCCGCGATCCAGCTCCACCCGATGCGAGGTCTCGAGATCGTGCGCGGCATCGACTTCCTCGACGAGGCGTTCGCCGGCATCATGCACCACCACGAGCGCCAGGACGGCCGGGGGTACCCGATGGGCCTCGCCGGCGCCGAGATCCCGGAGTTCGCGCGGGTCATCGCGGTGGCCGACGCGTTCGACTCGATGACCTCCGACCGCTCCTACCGCAAGGCCAAGTCGATCGACGAGGCCCTCACCGAGCTGCGCAAAGGCGCCGGCACGCAGTTCGACCCCGAGATGGTCACCGCGTTCGTCCGCGCGATCGACCGCCGCGGCTGGGATCCCCCTGGCCGGGTCACCCGGCCGCAGGCCGGTGAGGTGGTCGAGCCCGTGGCCAAGGACCACGACGACCCGACGACACCCATCGAAGTGGTGTCGGAGCGGTGACCACGGCCGAGCGGGCCTTCCCCAGAGTGGACACCGGACGGCTGCTGCTGATCTGCGCCGCCGGGCTGGTCACCGTGGCCGGTCTCGCGCACACCGCGGCGACCGGCCTGCTCGACTACGAGAACGCCGTGGCGTTCGGCGCGCTGGTCGCCGCGGGGGAGCTGGCGCGGCTGACGATGCCGGGCAACCGCGAGGTCGCGCCGATCGGCGCCGCCGCGGCCCTCGGGTACACCCTGCTGCTCGACGTCGGGGGCCGGCCCGCGACGCATTCGGCGTTCCAGGTGGTCGCGGTCATGGCCGGCGGCATGGCAGTGGGTGCGTTGCCGCACCTGGCGGTCGGCCGGCCGCCGTACCTCGACGCCATCGCGAGGCGCCTGCTGTGCGGCGCGCTGCTGGCCTTCGCCTACCGTCCGCTGGCCGCCGATCTGTTCGCGACCACCGGGCCGGGCCATGACTCGTGGTGGGTCGTCCTCGGCGTGATGGCGCTGCTCGTCACCGTGACGCTGGCGGCCGACATCGTCGTCGCGGCGCTGTTACGCGCCGAGCAGGTGCGCACCGCGTTCCGTGTCGCGGTGCGCGACGAGATCAACATGGCCGCGCCGCTCGGCGCCGCGGTCGCCGCGTCCGGCATCCTGCTGGCGCTGGCCTCTCACAGCATGAGTCTCGCGGCGCTGCTGGTGTTCGCCGCGCCACTGCTGGTCACCCAGATCGCGTTCCGCAAGTACGCCGGCATCCGCGCCACCTATCTGCAGACCGTCCGCGCGTTGTCCCGTGTCACCGAGGTCGGCGGGTACGTCGAGCCGGGGCACTCGCTGCGGGTCAGCCGTCTCGCGCTCGCCATCGGCAGGGAGCTCGGCATGGCGGAGCCCGAGCTGCTTGAGCTGGAGTACGCCGCGCTGATGCACGACATCGGCCAGCTCTCGCTGCGCGACCCGATCCCCGGCGGCGCGACCGTGCTCGCCGACCCCGAGCAGGCCCGCAGCATCGCCGAGCTCGGCGCCGAGGTCATCCGCAAGACCGGGGTGCTCGGCCGGGTCGCCGAGATCGTGCGGCGCCAGTGCGACCCGGTGACCGCCGCCGACCCGCCACCCCTCGCCAGCCGCGTCATCAAGGCCGCCAACGCCTACGACGACCTCATGGGTGGTTCCGCCGACCGTGACCGCGCCGCCGCCACCCTCGACCGTCTGCGCCTCGATCCCCGCCGTGAGTTCGACCCCGTCGTCGTGGAGGCGATGGCCAAAGTGGTCGATCGTCCCGCGCGATGACCCTTCCGTCCGGCATTGTGGGTTTCCTACAGACGCGACACGGGGGTTCGGTGGTTTCCCCGGGGGCTGTGGATGTGGTCGCGGTCATAGGGTTGTGATCCGTCGAAGGGAGCCTGCACGGTGTTCGGAAGCGTTCTTGTGGCGAACCGCGGGGAGATCGCACGACGGGTGATCCGCACGGTCAGAGGCATGGGGTTGCGCGCGATTGCGGTCCATTCCGACGCGGACGCCGAGTTGCCGTTCGTCGCCGAGGCGGACGACGCGTTCGCGCTCGGGCCGGCGGCGCCGGCCGGCAGTTATCTCGACATCTCCCGCGTGCTCGAGGCGTGCCGCGCGACCGGCGCGGAGGCCGTGCACCCGGGGTACGGCTTCCTGGCGGAGAACCCCGCGTTCGCGCGTGCCGTCACCGAGGCGGGCCTGGTGTGGATCGGGCCGTCCCCGGACGCCATGGAGCGCATGGGTGACAAGATCAACGCGCGGAACCTCATGGAGGCGGCCGGGGTGCCGGTCGCCGCGGGCACCCGCGAGCCGGTCACCGATGTGGACGGCGCGCTGGTGGCCGCGGCCGAGGTCGGCTACCCCGTCATGGTGAAGGCCTCGGCGGGTGGCGGCGGCATCGGCATGGGGGTCGCGCACGACGAGGACGGGCTGCGCAAGGCCTTCGACGCGGCGGCGAGGGCCGCCGCGCGGTTCGGCGGCGTCCCGTCGGTGCTGATCGAGCGCTACATCGCGCGCGCCAGGCACGTCGAGGTGCAGATCCTCGGCCTGGCCGACGGCACGGTGGTCGCGCTCGGCGAGCGCGACTGCTCGGTGCAGCGCCGCCACCAGAAGGTCGTGGAGGAGTCGCCGTCACCCGGCGTGAGCGCCGGCCTGCGTGCGCGCATGCTGGAGGCCGCGGTCCGTGCCGGTGAGGCCGTGTCCTACCGCGGCACCGGCACGGTGGAGTGCCTGGTGGACGTGGAGCGGGACGATTTCGTGTTCCTCGAGATGAACACCCGGCTTCAGGTGGAGCACCCGGTGACCGAGCTCGTCACCGGCGTCGACCTGGTGGAGCAGCAGCTCCTCGTCGCGGCGGGTGAGCCGGTCACGTTCACCCCGGGGGCCGATCCGCAAGGGCACGCCATCGAGCTGCGTGTGTACGCGGAGGACCCGAAGCGGTTCTTCCCCGGACCCGGCAAGATCGACGTGTGGGAGGAGCCCACGGGTGCCGGCGTGCGGGTCGACTCCGGTTACACCACCGGCAACACCGTCACGGCGTTCTACGACCCACTGATGGCGAAGCTGTGCGTGTACGGCGCCGATCGAGGGGAAGCGCTCGCTCGGGCCCGTGCCGCCGTGGCGGCGTTCCGCGTGGAAGGTCCGAAGAACAATCTGCCGTTCTGCGCGGAGCTTCTGGAGCATCCTGAGTTCGTGACCGGTGACTACGACACGGGATTGGTGAGTCGCATGCGTGCGTGACCGGTAGCCGCAGAAACGGTTCCGGTCCGTATAGTTCTTGATCATCGATTGAGGGGAGTAGCCGTGGCGGAAGTACGCGCGGAGCTGGTGGCCAACGTCTGGAAAGTCGTGGTCGCCGAGGGGGACACGGTCGAAGAGGGTGACACCTTGGTCATCCTGGAGTCCATGAAGATGGAGATCCCCGTGGTGGCCGAGGACGCCGGCGTGGTGAGCGCGCTGAAGGTGTCGGAAGGCGACGTGATCCAGGAGGGCGACCTGATCGCCGTCATCGATTGACCTGTGAGCGGCGACCGGGGGCCTCAGCGGCCGAGGCCGCCGAGGAAGCGCTCGCGATCCACGACCAGCCGTTCGATGACGGCCGTGGCGACGGTCCGCGTGCGGTCGTTCGCGGTGACCTGGAAGACCAGGCGCCTGCCGTCCACCTCGACCAGCTCGGCCACCACCTCGACATGGGTGCCGACCGGGCTGGCCGCACGGTGCTCAAGGGTGACCTTGGTTCCCACCGAGGTGCTCCCGGCCGGCAGGTGACCCTGCACCGCGCGCACGGTGGCGGCCTCGGCGAACGCCAGCAGCCGGGGTGTGCCGAGCACCGGGACGTCGCCACTGCCCTGCCTGATGGCGGTGTCCCCGCGCTCGACCATGATGAGGAGCTCGGCGCGCAGCCCGGCGGCGATCGTCATGCGGGTCACCCTATTGGAAGAGAGTCGCATGCGAGGTGCCGCGCACAGGGGACGCCGCTCGTCCCGGCTCGTCCCGGCTTCACCGGTTCCCGGTCCTGACGGGGAACCATGCAATACGCTTCTGGCGTGAGCCCCTTCTGCGACCACTGCGGTCGCCGTCACGACGACGGCGAGCATTCCGCATGCCGTGCGGCGCGGCTCATGGAGCCACCTCGCTACTGCCCGGCGTGCCGGCGTCGGCTCGTCGTGCAGGTGACCCCACGGGGCTGGTCGGCCCGCTGTGTCGAACACGGCATGACGGCGAGCTGAGCGGCCCATGTGAATCCAGTGACCACAGGGTTTTGTGATGGTGGCGTGACCTGGCCGCGACACTGATCCGCTTTGTTGGAGAACTCTGGGGCGTCATCTGGTTGTACGGATTGGGGTAAGCGGGGGAGACATGGTGGCCCAAGGGACCACGCTGGCGGGACGTTACCGTTTGGACGTCCGTATCGGCGCCGGCGGCATGGGTGAGGTGTGGCGCGGTGAGGACATCGTGCTGGCCCGCACCGTCGCCGTCAAAGTGCTCTTACCCGGACGCAGCGACGACCCGGGCTTCGCGGCACGCTTCCAAGGGGAGGCGCGTGCCATGGCGACGATCAACCACCCGGGGGTCGTCGATGTGTACGACTACGGTGTGAGCGACGTGCCGGGGGCCGGGCCGACCGCCTACCTCGTGATGCGTTTCGTGGACGGCGAGCCGCTGGACCGCCTGCTGGCGAGGCTCGGCCGCATCGCGCCTGAGCCCGCCGTCGAGCTCATCGCGCAGGCCGCGTCCGCGCTCCAGGCCGTGCACGACGGCGGCATCGTGCACCGTGACGTGAAGCCCGGCAACCTGCTGGTCAGGCCGGACGGCACGCTCGTGCTCACCGACTTCGGCATCGCGCGCGCCGAGGTCGGCCACCGGCTCACCGACGCCGGCATGGTGCTCGGCACCGCGGCCTACTGCGCGCCTGAGCAGGCCGAGGGCCAGCCGGTCACCCCGGCCGTCGACATCTACGCGCTCGGCGTGGTCGCCTACGAGTGCCTGGCGGGCCGCCGTCCGTTCGACGGCGACACCCCGGTCACCATCGCCTTGAAGCACATCCGCGAGGATCCGCCGCCGCTGCCTCCCGACATCCCGCCACCGGTGCGTCATCTGGTGGAACGTGCCCTCAGCAAGGATCCCGCGCGCCGCTGGCACAGCGCCGCCGAGATGAGCGCCGCGGCCCGTCTCACGCTGCGCGGCGACACCGGCACCCCCGACGGCGTCGTGACCGGCCTCACCGGCATGGTGTCCACCGGACAGCACCTCCATCTGGCGTCCCCCGAGACCGGCACGAACCTGGCGTGGCGGGAGAGTGACCCCGGCAGGCCCACCACGGCCACCCCGCCGCCGTACATCATGTCCGCCCCCACCCAGGGCTCCGCCGTCCCGCCGCGCCAGGACCCTTCCGGGCCTCCCGGTGGGCCGTCGTCCGGATCCCGGCGCGGACGCCGGGCCGCGCCGCGCCGTGGCCGCGTGGGGCTGGTCGCCGGCATCGTCGCGGTCGGCGCGCTCCTCGGCGGCGGAGGCGCGGTGGTGTTCAACCAGCTCGCCAACACCGGGGCCTCCGCCGCGGGGACCACCCCGACGCCGACGGTGGAGCCGACCGAGAGCCACGCGCGGTCCACACCCTCCGGCCGGCGTCCCCGCCCCACGCCGACGCCGCGCACGCCGACCCGTGCCGTCGAGCCCACCGAGAACGACCCCACCCCCACTCCTACCCCCACCCCGACCCCCACGACGACCAGGACACCTTCGCCGTCCCCCACCCCCACCAAGGAACAAGCCGCCAAGAAGGTCGTCCCCGCGGTCATCAACCTGACCCAGACGCAGGCCACCACCCGCCTGCGCGCCGCCGGGTTCAAGACCAAGGTCGACATCAGTGGCGAACCGAGCGACGAGGGCTGCACCCGCGTGCTCGACCAGACCCCCGCCGCCGGCACCTCGTGGGCCGTCGACCGTTACGTCACCATCGTGGTCGAGCAGGGCATCCCGTGTCCCGGCCAGAACGAGCCGTCGACGCCGACCCCCACCCCGTCAGGCGGCTGACCTCCCCGGCCGGCCAGGAGCCGGCCGGGGGACGAGGCGCGTCAGATGCCGGTGGTGGTGCGGGGGTAGGCGATCTGCGGGTCGGTGGCGATGTTGACGAGGTACGGCACGCCGGAGTCGAACGCGCGGCGCAGCGCGGGCCCGATCTCGGCGGGTGAGGTGACCAGCTCGCCGGCGCCGCCGAGCGCGGTCACCACCTGGTCGTACCGGCACTGCGGCTGCAGCTCCGCGGCCACGTCGTAGCCGTACAGCATCTGCATGGGGTGCTTCTCCAGGCCCCACATGCCGTTGTTGCCGCACACCATGACGACCGGCAGCTTGTGCCGCACCAGGGTGTCCACGTCCATCAGCGAGAACCCCGCGGCGCCGTCGCCGAGCAGCAGCACCACCTGCGACCGCGGCCGCGCGAGTCGCGCCGCGATGGCGTAACCGAGGCCCGTGCCGAGGCAGCCGTACGGCCCGGGGTCCAGCCAGCAGCCGGGCCGGCGCGGCTCGACGTACTTGCCGGCGTACGACACGAAGTCGCCGCCGTCGCCGATCACCACGGCGTCGTCGTCGAGCAGGCGGTTCAGCTCGCCGTACACCCGCATCGGGTGGATGGGGTCGGCGTCGGACTCCATCAGCTCGGCGTCCCCCGCGATGGCCGCGGCGGCATTCTCCGACAAGGTGGTGAGCCACGGCGCGTACGCCTTGGGGGACACCCCGGCCTCGCCGCAGGCCGTGCCGAGGCTCCAGAACAGCAGGGACAGGTCCCCGGCCGCGGACGCCGCGGTGCCGACGTGCGTGGCGAGTTGCGACGGCGCGCACGCCAGGTGGACGACCTTGGCGAGCGGCGCGCCTTCCTTGCCGCCGAAGAAGCCGTACCCGAGCCGGAAGTCCAGCGGTGTGCCGGCCACGATGACCAGGTCGGCCTGCGAGAACGCCGTGCCGCGAGCCCGGGTGACGAGCAGTTCGTGACCGGCCGGCAAGATGCCGCGGCCCTGGCCGTTCGGGACGACCGGCAGCCGGTAGGTCTCGGCGAAGTCCCGCGCGGCCTCCTCGGCGCGGTCCATCCAGACGTCGGAACCGAGCACGAGCACCGGACGCTCGGCCTCGGCGATGAGCCGCGCGATGCCGGCGAGCGCCTCGCCGTCCGGCTCAAGCGGTGACGGGGTGAGGGTCTCGGCCTCGTGCGGCGGCGACGGCGCGAACAGGTCGTCCATGTAGAAGTCCAGGAAGACCGGGCCGCGGTGCGGGGAGATGGCGGTGCGGAACGCCATCTCGACGTCCTGGCCGATCGAGTCGGCGCCGCCGGCGGTGAACGCGAGCTTGGTGATGCTCTCGAACAGCGGCGGGTGGTCCATCTCCTGCAGCGCGCCGGAACCCCAGCGCGACCGCGGCGCGCGGCCGCCGAGCACGACCACCGGAGAGCCGTTGAAATGGGCCGTGGTGACGCCGCTGACGCCGTTGGTGATGCCGGGCCCCGCGGTCAGCACGGCGAGACCGGGCCGGCGGGTCAGCCGGGCCATGGCCTCGGCGGCGAACACCGCGCTCTGTTCGTGCCGTACGTCGACGATGCGCATCCCCTCGTGGACGGCCCCGTCGTACAACGGGAAGACGTGGCCGCCCGAGAGGGTGAACATGATCTCGGCACCGTAGGCTTGTGAGACGGCGACCGCGATGTCGCCGGCGTGCTTTGCAGACTCCATGCGCTGAACTTACCTATTTACCGCCGGGTCAATCCTGCTGGTGGCCCCGTGTTCGAGGCCGGGACGGCGGCCCGCTCACGGGCCGCCGCGCGCAGGGGACCGCGCACCCTGTCAGAGGGTCGGCGACAGCGCCTTGATCGGCATCTTCAGGTCGGCGAGCAGCTCGAGATCCTGCTCGGGGGTGCGGCCGAGAGTGGTCAGATAGTTGCCGACGATGATCGCGTTGATGCCGCCGAGCATGCCGTCCCTGGTGCCGAGGTCGCCGAGCGTGAGCTCGCGGCCCCCGGCGTACCGCAGGATGGTGCGCGGCAGCGCCAGGCGGAACGTCGCGATGGTCTTCAGCGCCTCGGCGCCCTCGACCAGCGGGTAATCGGCGAACGGCGTGCCGGGCCTCGGGTTGAGGAAGTTCAGCGGCACCTCGTCGGGGGCCAGCTCGCCGAGCTGGCCGGCGAACTCGGCCCGCTGCTCCCTCGTCTCACCCATGCCGATGATGCCGCCGCAGCACAGCTCCATGCCGGCCGCGCGGACCATCTGGCACGTGCTGAGCCGCTCCTCCCAGGTGTGGGTGGTGACGACCGCGCCGAAGTGGGACCGCGCCGTCTCCAGGTTGTGGTTGTAGCGGTGCACCCCCATCTCGGCCAGCTCGTCGACCTGCTCCTGGGTGAGCATGCCGAGCGAGCAGGCGACGTTGATGTCCACGGCGTCCTTGATGGCCTTGACGCCTTCGCGCACCTGGTCCATGAGCCGCTGGTCGGGCCCGCGCACGGCCGCGACGATGCAGAACTCGCTGGCCCCGGTCTTGGCGGTCTGGACGGCGGCCTCGACCAGCGAGGGGATGTCCAGCCACACCGATCGCACGGGGGACTCGAACTTGCCGGACTGCGAGCAGAAGTGGCAGTCCTCGGGGCACCCCCCGGTCTTCAGCGAGATGATGCCCTCCACCTCGACCTCGGGGCCGCACCACTTCATGCGTACCTCGTGGGCGAGCCCCAGCAGCTCACCGAGACGCTCGTCGGGTAGTTCCAGGCAGGTCAGGGCCTGCTCGGCGGTCAGGCCGCGACCTTCGTCGAGCACCTGAACCCGGGCGATCTCCAGGATGTCCATACTCATCGGTCCCGCTTGCTCCCTCGCGTCGGCTGGGTCACAGACTAAGGGCTGCCCGGAAGCCGGAAGGATCGAACCCGCCTCCAAGTGGCGATCCGAGCCCTCGCCTGGCCGTCCGCGCGAACTCCGCACGGTCCAGCGCGGCCGCGCCGGCCGGCAGCACGCCGGCCAGGGGCCGCGCGGCCAGCATCTCCAGGTCCGGTACGTTGCACCGCTCGGCGAGGCCCGGCTGTTCGGGCCAGGAGCCGATCACCACGCCGGCGAGGTCCAGGCCGCGGCCCGCCAGGGCCTCCAGGGTGAGCGCGGTGTGGTTGAGTGTGCCGAGACCGGCCCGCGCCACGACGAGGACGGGGGCCCGCAGCGTGCGGGCCAGGTCGGCGATGGTGGCGCCGTCCTCGTCGAACCGCACCAGCAGCCCACCGGCGCCTTCCACCAGCACCAGGCGGTGCGTCTCTGCCAGCTCTGAGACGCGCGTGGCCGCGGCGTCCAGGGACAACGGCGGCAGCCCGGCGGTGCGCGCCGCCGCGGCGGGGGACAGCGGGTCGGGGTAGCGGGCCAGCTCGAACGTGGTGGTGACCCCGGCGAGCCTGACCACCTCGTCCAGGTCGCCGGGTTCACCGGGGCCCACACCGGTCTGCGCGGGTTTGACCACGGCGACCGGCGCGCCGCGTTCGCGGGCCAGCGCCGCCAGCGCGGCCGTGACGACCGTCTTGCCCACCCCGGTGTCGGTGCCGGTGATCACCAGAACGCTCACCGGCACCACACTAGGGGTTGTCACACACAGGCGCCGCGCGGCTCAGGCGCCGTGCGTGCCGTCCTGCCGCGCGGGCCGGTGCAGGCGCGTGACGAACTTGTACCGGTCCCCCCGGTACAGGGACTGGGCCCACTCCACCGGCTGGCCGTCGGCGTCGAAGGCGTGCCGCGTGAGCAGCAGCATGGGGAGCCCCACGTCCACGCCGAGCACCTGTGCGTCGTACGGCGTGGCGAGCACCGTCTCGATGACCTCCTCGGCGTCGGTGAGCCGTACGTTGTAGGCGTTGTGCAGCGTCTCGTACAGCGAGGCGTGCACCTCCAGCTCGCGCCGCAGCCGCGAGAAGCGCCGCGCGGACAGGTGGGTGGTGTCGATGGACATCGGCTCGCCGTTGGCCAGGCGGAGCCGGTGGATGCGCAGCACCCGGCCGCCGGGGTTGATGCCGAGCCGCTTGGCGAGGGTCTCGTCGGCGGAGATGTAACTGATGTCCAGGATCTTGGTGTCCGGTTCGAGGCCGACGGTCCGCAGGTCCCCGGTGTAGGAGGTCAGGGCGAGCACCTGCGCGACCTTGGGCTGGGCCACGAACGTGCCCTTGCCCTGGATGCGCAGCAGGCGTCCCTCGACGACGAGTTCCGTCAGGGCCTGCCTGACGGTGGTGCGCGACGTCTCGAAACGCACGGCGAGCGCGCGTTCCGGCGGCAGTGCCGCACCGGCGGGCAGAGACTTGGTGAGCTCCAGCAGGCTGCGTTTGACGTCGTAGTACTTGGGGATCCGGGGAGATTCTTCCGTCACACGTTCACCTTCATCTCGGCCACCGCGGTGAGCGCGCGTCCGATCACCACGAGATCATCCGAACTCAGATTGGCCCGTGCGGTCAATCTCAGGCAAGACCGGCCGGACGGCACGGACGGCGGACGGAAACATCCGGCACGCACGCCGAGCTCGGCCAGCATGGCCGCCGCGCGCACGGCGGCGTCCGGCGGGCCGAGCACCACCGGCACGACGGCCGCCGCCGGGTCCGCGGTGGCGAGACCACGGTCCCCGGCCATGCGTGCCAGCGCCGACGCGTTGTCACGGGCCTGCCTTGGCAGGTCGGGATGGCCGCCAACGATATCAATGGCCGCGAGCGCGGCCGCGGCGGCCGCCGGGGCGAGCGCCGTGTCGAAGATGAAGGGACGGCCGGTGTCGATCAGGGTCTCCACCACCTCAGGCGCGCCGAGCACGGCGCCACCCTGCGAGCCGAGGGACTTGGACAGCGTGACGGTGCGCACGACGTCAGGCGCGCCGGCGAGGCCCGCGTCGTGCACCGCGCCTCGGCCGCCGTCGCCGACCACGCCGAGGGAGTGCGCCTCGTCCACCACGAGCAGCGCGCCGTGCGCACGCGCGGCGGCGTGCATCTCGGCGACCGGCGCGAGGTCGCCGTCCACGGAGAACACCGCGTCGGTCACCACCAGCGCGTGCTCCTCCTCCCGGTCGGCCAGCACCTTGGCCACGGCGCTCGCGTCCTTGCGCGGCGTCACCACCACGCGCGACCGCGACAGGCGGCAGGCGTCGATGATGGACGCGTGGTTGCCGGCGTCGCTCACCACCAGGCCGCCGGCGCCGAGCGTCGCCACCGCCGCGAGGTTGGCCAGGTACCCCGAGGAGAACACCAGCGCGCGCGGCGCCGCCGCGAAGGCCGCCAGGCGCTCCTCCAGCTCGGCGTGGACCCCGGTGGTGCCGGTGACCAGCCGGGAACCGGTGGACCCCGTTCCCCAGCGTTCCGTGGCGCGTACCGCGGCGGCGATGAGGCGCGGGTCCCTCGACAGGCCGAGGTAGTCGTTGGACGCCAGGTCGATCAGGCCGTCGTGGTCGGGGGTACGGGGACGCGCGGCCCTGCGCAGCCCCGCGGCGTCACGCGCCGCGGCGGCCACACGCAGGCGGGCCAGGGGATCGTTGTGCTCCATTCGCAGAATCTTCCCAGTGGCCGCCTGCTCGATTCGCTTTCCGGGGTGGTTAGCACGCATGATGCACACGTGCCGACGCTCAGCGACCTCGTGGGTCGCCACACGACCCTGGACCCGGCCGACCTGGAATGGATGCAGTCCCTGGTGTCGGACTGGCAGCTGCTGGCCGACCTGTCGTTCGCCGACCTGATCCTCTGGGTGCCGCTGCGAGAGGAGTCGGCGTGGCTGGCGGTGGCGCAGATGCGGCCGACCACCGGCCCCACGGTGTACCACGACGACGTCGTCGGGACCATCGTCGCGGCGGGGGAGCGTCCACTGATCGACACGGCGTGGCAGGAGCGGCGCATCTGCCGTGAAGGTGACCCCGACTGGTCCAGTGGTGTGCCGGTGCGCGAGGAGACCATCCCGGTGCGGCGCGACGACCACTTCGTGGCGGTCATCCAGCGCTCCACCAACCTGTCGTCGGCCCGCACACCCTCACGCCTGGAGCTGACCTACCTGCAGAGCGCCTCCGACCTCGCGCAGATGGTCGCCGAGGGCCGGTTCCCCTTCCCCGACGAGGGCCCCATCCTGGTCCGTTCGCCGCGCGTGGGGGACGGGCTGCTGCGCCTGGACCGCGCGGGCCGGGTGACGTACGCCTCGCCGAACGCGCTGTCGGCGTACCGGCGGCTCGGGCTGCACGCCGACCTCGTCGGCACCGACCTCGGCCGCACCACGGCGGCACTGTGCTATTCCGACGAGCCCATCAACGAGGACCTCATGCTGGTGGCGAGCGGCCGCACGCCGCGTGAGACTGAGGTCGAGGCGGGGGCCAGCGTCGTGCAGCTGCGCGCCATCCCGCTCATCGTCGGCGGGGGCCGCATCGGCGCGCTCGTGCTGATCAGGGACGTCACCGAGCTGCGGCGCCGTGAGCGCGAGCTGATGACCAAGGACGCCACGATCCGTGAGATCCACCACCGGGTGAAGAACAACCTCCAGACCGTGGCGGCGCTGCTGCGGCTCCAGGCGCGGCGGCTGCGGGTCCCCGAGGGCCGGGAGGCGCTGGAGGAGGCGGTGCGGCGCGTCGGGTCGATCGCGATCGTGCACGAGACCCTGTCGCACACCCCTGAGGAGATCGTCGACTTCGACGACATCGCCGACCGCGTGATCGCGATGACGGGTGACGTGTCGGCGGCCAATGTCATGCCGCGGCGGGTCGGCAGTTTCGGCATGCTTCCCGCGATGGTGGCCACGCCGATGGCCATGGTGCTCACCGAGCTGCTGCAGAACGCCGTGCAGCACGGGTTCTCCTACGGCAGCGGCAGCATCACGGTGGTGGTCGCGCGTACCGAGGAGCGTCTCGATGTGACCGTGGCCGACGACGGCCAGGGCCTGCCTGAGGGGTTCGACCTGGAGTCCTCGACCAGCCTCGGCCTGCAGATCGTGCGCACGCTCGTGGTCGGCGAGCTTTCCGGCCGGCTCGCCGTGCGGCCGCGCCAGGGCGGGGGAACGGAGGTGTCGCTCACGATTCCCGTTCAGCCGGCCTAGCGCGGTGTCCTCGTCGTCCGCGGACCTCGGGGTCCCGCGGTCGTGCTTGTGCTTGTGGTGGTGCTCGGTCAGACGGCCAGGCGTGCGCGGGTGCGCGCGCTGCGGCGCTTGAGAGCGCGGCGCTCGTCCTCGCTGAGCCCGCCCCACACGCCGGCGTCCTGGCCGGACTCAAGGGCCCACTTCAGGCAGGAGTCGACTACCGGGCACGAACGACAGACCTGCTTGGCTTCTTCGATCTGCATCAGTGCGGGGCCGGTGTTGCCGATCGGGAAGAACAACTCGGGGTCCACGTCACGGCAGGCAGCGCGGTGGCGCCAGTCCATGCGTTCCACTCCTTCGTAGGCGGAGCCTCGTCGGGGGCTCCGAGCGGTGACGAATGATTGTGAACTCTTTCACTAGCAAGGGCGAAATTTTGCCTGGACCTTGGGATGGGGTCCAGGAAACATCGCTGTGACCGCGGCGGGGACCTTTGAGGACAGTTCGCACCCTCAAACGTCCTACGTTCCGACGTCACGTTGAGCTTTTCAGGCATGCCCAGGTCACGCAAGAGGTTTGGGGGAAGGTTTTGCCGGAGTTAGATGTCGGATGCGTCACACTATGACGGGAAGTGAGCGTTTAGACCAAAACGTGTAACGCGGCCGGAACCGAAACAAAGGTCACCCGTTCCCGCTCCCCGAGGTAGTCACCGTCGAGCTGGAACGCCGTCGGACGCCGCGCGACCAGCGTGAACTCCTCCTCGTCGTGGAGTTGCACCAGGTGACTGCCCCGTGCCAGGCCCGTGCGCTCACCGATGATCTGCTGGACGATGCTCGCCATCGCCACCGGCCCCATGCGCCGCAGACCCAGCATGTCCAGGCCCGTGTCGAACCCGGCCCACGGGGTGGGGTTGACCGGCCGGCCACCCGCGTACGTCCACGGCGCGGTGTTGGAGATGATCGCCATGTGGATGCCGTCGATCGGGTGGCTGTGCGGCCGCTCCAGGCGCAGCGCCGGACGGTGGCGGTCGGTCATGAGGTAGTGGCGCACCGCCGTGCCGATGTACCGGGTGGGGGAGGCCTTGTACCCGGCGGCGCGCAGGCCCTCGACCGCGCGGATCACCTCCGCGTCGTACCCCATGCCGGCGGCGAACGTGAAATACCTGCTCCTGGTGGTGCGGCCCGCCACGCCACCACCGATCGCCGCGTCGTCCCACGTCGCCTTGCCGAGCCCGACCGTGCGGCGGCGATCCTCACGCAACGCCTCGAGCACCGCGCCGGTCGCCTCCACCGGATCGTTCGGCAGCCCGAGCGAGCGCGCCATGACGTTCGCCGAACCACCCGGGATCACGATCAGCGCCGGCGGCTCACCTTCGCCGTCCAGCATGCCGTTCACCGCCTCGTTGACGGTGCCGTCACCGCCGAGCACGGCCACCGTGTCGAAACCCTTGGCCCGCGCCGTACCCGCGAGCAGCGAGGCGTGACCCCGGTAGGCGGTCTCCTCGACCGTGAGGTCCACAGCCGCGCCGAGCGCGCGGATCAGCACCTGGCGGGTGCGCCGGTGCGTGGAGGTGGCCTTGGGGTTGACCAGCAGGAGAGCGCGCATGTCGCCAGCGTAGCCACCGGCCGCCGGGCCGGCGCACCGGTCCAGTAGGGTCCCGATATGTTCAACCGCCCGGTGACCCTGATCGTCGCCGCCGCCGTGCTCGCGGTCGAGGGCCTCACCGCGATCGGCCTCGGCGGCTACGCCGGTGTGGAGACCGTCGCCGGCGGCGCCACGACCCTCGGCGACTCCATCGTGATCTCGGCGTTCGGCGTCGTCATCGGCGCCGCGCTGCTGTGGGTCGCCTGGGGAGTGCTGTCCGCCGCGCGGTGGAGCCGCGCACCCGGTGTGGTCACGCAGATCTTCTGCGTGCCGGTAGGCGTGTCGCTGGTGCAGTCCGAGCAGTACGTCCCCGGTGCGCTGCTGCTGGCTTTCGCGCTGGCCGGCACGGTGGCGCTGCTCGCACCACCGACGACCCGAGCGATGATCAGGGAATGAGGACGGCCGCCGGTCAGTCCTCGGCGGTGAGGCCCTCACGCAGCTGCGCCAACGTGCGGGCCAGCAGGCGTGAGACGTGCATCTGCGAGATGCCGAGCTCGGTGGCGATCTGCGACTGCGTCATGTTGCCGAAGAACCGCAGCAGCAGAATGCGCTTCTCCCGCGGCGGCAGCCGCTCCAGCAGCGGCTTCAGCGACTCGCGGTACTCGACGCCTTCAAGCGACTCGTCGACGATGCCGAGCGAGTCCGACACCGCGGGAGCGTCGTCGTCCCCCGAGTCCGGCGCGTCGAGCGACACCGTGGAGTAGGCGTTGGCGGACTCCAGGCCCTCCAGCACCTCCTCCTCGGTCATCGACAGGTGCGCCGCGAGCTCGGCCACGGTGGGGGCCCTGCCTTGGCGCTGGGACAGCTCGCTGATCGCCTTGGTGAGCGACAGCTTGAGCTCCTGCAGCCGGCGCGGCACGCGGACGGCCCAGCCCTTGTCACGGAAGTGCCGCTTGATCTCACCCACGATGGTGGGGGTGGCGTACGTGGAGAACTCGACGCCACGGGCCAGGTCGAAACGGTCGATCGACTTGATCAGGCCGATCGTGGCCACCTGGGTGAGGTCGTCGAGCCACTCGCCGCGGTTGCGGAAACGACGTGCGAGGTACTCGACCAGCGGCAGGTGCAGCTCGACCAGCTCGTCGCGGATGCGCTGACGCCGCGGATCGTCGAGAGGCAGCTCCGACAGCTCGCTGAACAACCCACGGGCACGGACCCGGTCGGGAACGGTGCTGTCACTGCCGGCCACGGCGCGGGCCCTGTCGCTCACAACGGCCTCGCAGCGCCTCGGCGCTTGTGCAGCACGATGGCCATGCGGTCGGGGGTCTCGGTCTCGGCGTCCACGCTGTCGGTCAGCGCGGTCAGCACCATCCAGGCGAAGTCGTCACGCTTGGGCTCGGCCTGGCCGACGGTGCTCACCTCGACCCGGACGATCATCTCCTGGCCGGTCAGCTCGAACTCGGCCACCAGATCGGTGCCGGGCACGGCATGGCCGAGCAACATGGCGCACGCCTCGTCGACGGCGATACGGAGATCCTCGATATCGTCCAGGGTGAAGTCGAGGCGTGCCGCGAGGCCCGCGGTGGCCGTACGGAGCACCGACAGGTAGGCGCTCGCGGCGGGCAACCGCACGCTCACCGCGTCACGGATCCCCGCCAAGCCGTCGGAGATGCCATCTGCACGCGTCGCTGTCTCGTCGGTCACGTTCCTCCTCGCGCAGAGCTGCTGACTAGCAACTTACCGCCCCCGGACCGCTGATGCAGGATTGGGACGCGCCGATAGTGCTGATCTTGCGTGATTGCGGCCCGGTTTCCGTGACGTCCCGCTGAACCTGTCTTGACGTCTATGCCACGAGACCTGGTCCCGGCCCCACGTGGTCCTGGTGCCACGCGAGGCCGGTGACGGGCCAGGGGGCTCAGGCGGCCTTGGTCTCCCAGAAGATCTTCGAGATTTCCTCGATCTTTCCGAGGAGCTCGTCGGCCTTCACGACGTCGACGGTGCCCTTGGCGCCGGCCGCTCCCGCGAGCTTGGTGGCGTCCCAGAAGAGCTTGTGCAGCTCAGGGTACTGCTCGACGTGCGGCGGCTTGAAGTAGTCGGTCCACAGCACCCACAGGTGGTGCTTGACCAGCTCGGCCCGCTCCTCCTTGATCGTGAGGGCCCGCGCGCGGAACACCGGGTCGTCGTTGTCGGCGTACTTCTGCATGATGGCCTTGACGGACTCCGCCTCGATGCGAGCCTGCGCCGGGTCGTAGACACCGCAAGGGAGATCGCAGTGCGCGGAGACCACGTGAGCCGGCCGCAGCAGTCGTGCGAGCATCGGTTTCCTTCCTTGACGCTTGAATAGGGAACAGTCGTTGTCCCGGTTCCCAACTTACTCGCGTCGATTCACCCCGGAGGAGCCGGATGTCGTTCATGAAGGTCCGCGTCGCCGGCGACTCCATGCTCCCCACCCTCCACCCCGGCGACCTCCTCCTCATCCACCGCAACGCCTCCATCCACCCCGGCGACCTGGTCGTCGCCCCCCTCCCCGGCACCCCGTCCCAACTGATCGTCAAACGCGCCACCATGCACACCAAAGACGGCTGGTGGCTCGAAAGCGACAACCAACGCGCCCCCGGCAGAAAAGACAGCTGGGACTTCGGCCCCCTCCCCCCCTCAACCCTCCTAGGCCGAGTAATCCTCCGCTACGCCCCCCTCCACCGCACCCACCTCTTCCGCCCCTCCCCAACCTGACCCCATCCACCGACCCCTACGCCGGCCGGTCAGGTGCGTCCCCTTCCGTGCGGACGTCTCCTTTCGGTGCCGACGCGGTGGGACGTTGTACGGCGATTCCGGCGCCGTCGTACGGTGGCCGGCCGGTCAGCGGCCCGGGACGCGTGCGGCGTCGCGGCGGCGGGCCCGGTAGGCGGCGACGTTGGCGCGGCTGGCGCAGCGTTCCGAGCAGTAGCGGCGGGAGCGGTTGGAGGAGGTGTCGAGGTACGCACGGCGGCACGGGTCGGCCTGGCAGACGCCGAGGCGGTCGACGCCGAGGCCCGTGACCAGTGCGGTGAGGCCCATGACGGCACCGGCCGCGTATTCGCCGCTGAGCCGGCCGCCTTCAGTGAGGTGGAGGTGCCAGCGGTGACCGTCGTGCCGGGTTATCTGGGGGTGCACCGGGTGCAGGGTCAGCAGCGCGTTCAGCCGCTCGACGGCTCCCTGCTCGTCCTGCCGCGCGGCGGCCGCGAACACAGCGATCAACTCGTGCCGTAGTTCGGAGAGGATCGCGAGATCGGCCCGGGTGAGCCGCGCCGCGTCCCTCTCACGACCGGCGGCGGCGAGAAACCGCCTGGCCTCCTCCAAGGAGTCCAGCGCGTGACCACTGTTGACCAGCAGCACCGCGAGTTCCGCGTACGAGGTGAGGTCCACGTCCTGTCCAGGTAAGGGATGGGTAGGAACTACGAGTATTACACCCCATCCTTCCCACACGGTGCCCGTCTGACAGCCCCGGGCGAGCCGCCGTAAACGGCGCCGGATTCGCCGTACAACGTCCCACCGCGTCGGCGCCGAAAAGGACGTCCGTACGGCCGGGGTGGACATCTGACCGGCCGACGCAGGGGGTCGGCCATGGCACGACATGGGAACACCCGGCCCGACCACCATGAGACCCCACTCGGCGAGCCGCCGTACGACGGCGCCGGAATCGCCGTACAACGTCCCACCGCGTCGGCGCCGGAATGAGTGGAGCCATGCGGTGCTGGGGGCAGCTTTGGCCTTGCGGGGGCAGGTTGTTGTGTCGGCCTGAAAGGGGGTCGAGGTGGTGCTGGGGGCGGGGTTGGTCTTGTTGGGGTGGATGTGGAGGGTGTCGCTGCAGGTTGTCGTTTCGGTGTGGAGTTGGGGTCATGTGGTGTGGGAAGCGGCTTGGTCATGCTCGGGTGATGGGGTGGGGGTCGGTGGACGGGGTCTGCCAGGGAGAAGGAGGGCTTCTCGTGGGTGGCAGGGGTTTGCGGTGGTTTGCGGGTGGTGGGGAGGAAGTGGAGGTAGTGGGGGATAAGGACGGGGTACGGGCGGGAGCAAGGGGGAGGTGGGGGTCGGGCCGGTCTCTGGGGTGGGATATGGGACGGGGGCCCCGGTGTCGGGAGTTGTGCCATGTGGGCTTCGGCAGGGGGCGGGGTTCGTGTGGCACAATCGAGCGAACGGGTGACCCCCGTACCCCCTCACGAGACGACCGTCAACGACGACGGCCGCCGGGCGGCTACCGAAGCCTGGGCCTCGCTCCAAGCGGCGTCTACCGAAGGAATCCGTCCTTACGACACAGGGGTCGCTGTGGCAGTCACGCCGTTCTCCGCATCCTTGCAAGATCTCGATCTGGATCCCGCTTTCGCCATGCATCGCGGCGGCAAGCTGGAAATCCGTTCCACCGTCCCGGTCCGCGACGCCGACGACCTGTCCCTGGCCTACACGCCAGGGGTGGCGCGGGTCTGCACCGCCATCGCCGAGCAGCCGGATCTCGTCAACGACTACACCTGGGTCTCCAACGTCGTGGCCGTGGTCAGCGACGGCACCGCCGTGCTCGGGCTCGGCGACATCGGCCCGGCCGCGGCCATGCCGGTCATGGAGGGCAAGGCCCTGCTGTTCAAGCAGTTCGCCGGCGTGGACGCGGTTCCCGTCTGCCTCGACTGCACCGATGTCGACGCGCTGGTGGAGACCGTGGCACGTCTCGCGCCGTCGTTCGGCGGCATCAACCTCGAGGACATCAGCGCTCCCCGCTGCTTCGAGGTCGAGGACCGCCTGCGGGAGCTGCTCGACATCCCCGTGTTCCACGATGACCAGCACGGTACGGCCATCGTGGTGCTCGCCGCGCTCCAGAACGCCGCGCGGCTGACCGGCCGTGCGCTCGGCGACCTGCGGGCCGTCGTGGCGGGGGCCGGCGCCTCCGGTGTCGCGGTCACCAACATCCTGGTGAACGCCGGCATCGGCGACATCGCGGTGTCCGACTCCAAGGGCCTGATTCACCAGGGCCGCGACGGGCTGAACCCCGTCAAGCAGGTCTTGGCGTCCCGCACCAACAGGGCCGGGCTCACCGGCTCCACCGAGGAGGCGCTCACCGGAGCCGACGTGTTCATCGGCCTGTCGGGCTCGACTCTCGCCGAGAGCGCCGTGGAGTCCATGGGACGCGACCCCATCGTGTTCGCGCTGTCCAACCCGACCCCGGAGATCCACCCCGAGGTCGCGAGGCGGCACGCCACGGTCGTGGCCACCGGCCGGTCCGACTTCCCCAACCAGATCAACAACGTGCTGGCCTTCCCCGGTGTGTTCCGCGGCGCGCTGGACGTGCGGGCCTCGGCCATCACCGAGAACATGAAGGTCGCCGCGGCCCACGCGCTGGCCGACGTGGTGGGTGGCGACCTGTCACCCGAGTACGTCATCCCGAGCCCGTTCGACGCGCGCGTGGCCCCCGCGGTGATCGCCGCCGTCGCCGCGCAGGCCCGTCAGGACGGCGTCGCGCGCAAGTAGTCACACCGGCTCACGACAGAGCCCTGTCCGCTGTTTCCGGCCGGCGGACAGGGCTTCTTGCCGACCTGCCTTGCTCTTCACACGAAATGGAACGGGGCCCGGCGTTCTCGCCGGGCCCCGTCACCGGGTGGAACTCACTTGCCGATCTTGCCGGTCCACAGGTTGGCGGCCAGCGAGTAGACGGCGTAGGTCTCGCTGTCGAAGTACGGCGAGGTCGCGAAGTCGAAGCGGCCGTTGGCGTCCTTGTCGCCGACCAGGCTGGTCACACCGTTGATGTAACCGAGGCGCTTGGTGCTGCTGTACCCGGCGATCCAGGGGCCGCCGGAGGCGCCGGCGGTGAAGGAGCACTTGATGGCGATCTGCGCCTCGGCCTTGAACGCGCTGACCGGGCTCGCGGCCGTGGTCTTGCCGTAGCAGTACTTCGGCGTCTGACCGGTGTAGGGGAAGTCGCCGTCGGGGTGCGGGCCCGCGGGGTAGCCGAAGGCGTACACCGGCTTGCCGATGGGCTGGTTCCACGCGAAGCCCTGGCCGCCGACGTTGTCGCCGAGCCGGCCGGCGTCCTTCCAGGTGCCGGCCTCGACGCCGTTGTAGACGTTGACGAAGCCGTAGTCGCTGTCGAAGTCCTCGTACACCGCGAAGTCGAAGTGGGTGTAGGCGGACTTGCCGACGTAGATGCCCCACGGCGCCTTGCCCTGGTAGTAGCCGGGGATGAAGACCCAGCGGTCCAGGGTGTCGCGGTTGGCGTCGGTGTCGTACACGCAGTGGCCGGCGGTGGCGACCAGGTTGCGGTACTTGCCCTGGACCGACGAGCCGGAGCACCAGTAGGTCTTGCCGTCGAGGCGGAAGAAGACCTTGCCGATGGTACGCGGCAGGTTGACGTTCTTGACCTTGGTCGGGGTGACCTTCTCCTGGCCGATCGGCGGCACGGTGCCGGTCTTGCCGTCGGGCTCGGCGTCCCCGCCGCCGAGCTTGATCTTCGCCTTGGTGGCGGCGTCCTCGGTGTACTTGGTCGCGGACTTCAGCGACTTGCCCCCGTTGGCCGCCCAGAACTTGACGGTCTCCATCGCGGCGGCCTTGGTGGTGGCCATCGGGTCACTCGCGGGAGCGGCCGCGGCGGCGCCGCCGGCGGTGGTGAGGGAGACGGCGATCATGCCGGTGGCGACGGCCGTGCCACCGAGAGGGAGCATGAGGCGCTTGACTCGGGTGTTCAATGAGACTCCTTGTTTAGCCACAGGAGAGGACTCCTGCCCCAGTGGTCCCTAAAGGGACGTAAATGAACCTAGCGGTGGATCTTGAAATAGGGGCTGAGTACGGCAACCGCCTATGAGCTTGGACAAGGGTGGCGATAGGGACGGATCACTGATCACCACTCGGAAGCGCTGGTGGAAACGGTCCAATGAACTGAGGCGCAGGCGGTGGGAGAGGTCCGGTGTGACGCGAATCACATATGCTCGCGGTACACCGTCCGGGGCCGACGTGCGTCGTCGGCCCCGGACGGGGCCCGTACAAGGCGAAGGGCCCGGCGCGAACGCCGGGCCCTTCGTTAGGTGCTGCTGCGTTCTGGTGGAGCGGAACGTCAGGCCTTGGTGACCAGGTCACCGTCGGCGGTCACGATCTTGCCGGACCAGAGGTTGGCGGCGCTCTTGTAGATCGCGTAGGTCTCGCTGTCGAAGTACGGCGAGGTGCTGAAGTCGATCCGGCCGTTGCCGTCGGCGTCGCCGATGAGGCTGCTGACACCGTTGATGTAGCCGAGACGCTTGGTGCTGCTGTACTTCAGGATCCACGGCGCACCGGAGGAGCCGGCGGTCATGGAGCACTTCAGGCCGATCTGGGCCTCGGCCTTGAACTTCGCGGCGGGCTTGGCCGCGAAGGTCTTGCCGTAGCACCACTTCGGCGTGACACCGGTGAACGGCTTGTCACCGTCGGGGTGCGGGGCCGCGGGGTAGCCGAAGATGTAGACCGGCTGGCCGACCTTCTGGTTCCAGGTGAAGCCCTGGCCACCCACGTTGTCGCCGAGACGACCCGCGTCCTTGTACAGCTCGATGATGAAGACGGTCTTGTAGTACTTGGTGGAGCTGCTCTTCTTCACCTTGTAGGCCACGTAGTAGTGGGTGATGGTGAAGGCGCCGTCGACGATCTTCTTGTAGCCCGGGCCGGTGTAGGCCTTGTAGGTGGCCTCGTCCACGATGTCCGTGCGGGTGAGTTCCTTGGCCTGGTGGTAGTTCTGGTTCATCGGAACCGAGGCGGCCTTGTCGAACTCTTCCTTGGTGACTTCCTTGGTCGCGGTGTCCGCGCCCTCGGTGGTCCAGGGGACGACGACCTCGCTACCGGTGGTCTTGGCCCAGCAGTCGAACGTCTCGCCGCCGTTCTCGTCGAAGCACTTCTTGTACTCCGCGGCCGTGATCTCCACGTCCTTGGCGTACTTGTAGCCCTGCCACTTGTCGTACGCGTCCTTGGAGACAGCCTTCTCGCCGGCGTAGGCGATGCCGTTGTAGACGGTCACGAAAGCGTAGTCGCTGTCGTAGTCCTCGTAGACGGCCAGGTCGTAGTGGGTGTAGGCGGCCTTGCCGACGTAGATGCCCCAGGGAGCCTTGCCCTGGTAGTAGCCGGGGACGAACACCCAGTTGTCCAGAGCGCCGTTCTGCAGGCCCTCGTCGAAGACGCAGTGGCCGGCGGTGGCGACGAGGTTACGGTACTTGGCCTGCACGGAGGAACCGGAGCACCAGTACTCCTTGTCCCCGACGGTGAAGAACACCTTGCCGATGGTCTTGGGCAGGTTGACGTTCTTGACCTTGGTCGGGGTGACCTTCTCCAGACCGATCGGGGGAACCGAGCCGGCCTTCCCGTCCGCCTTCGCGTCGCCGCCACCGAGCTTGACCTTGCCGGCCACCTGCGAGTTCGCGGTGTACTGCGCCGCGGCCTTGAAGTTGGCGCCACGGTTGCTCGTCCAGTAGTCCGCGACCTTCTGCGCGGAGCTGGAGGAGGCCAGGGAGACGACCTTCTTGGCGGGGGCGGTCGAGGCCTCGGCGGAGGCGACCATCGTGGCGCCGATCATGCTGGTGGCGGCCAGGGCACCACCCAGGGGGAGGGCGAGACGCTTGACTCGGGTGTTCAAGGAAACTCCTTGGGCTGTCGTGGAACGCATCGTGCGTCCCATGCGTCAGTAAAGGGATAGCCATGAAGATACATAGGGGATCTTGGGCTGTGTGCCCCCTTGGCTATGAATTTTCGGCCTTGCCGGGCCGTGACCCTTCCGTAACCTGATCGCCGGATCAGTGGCACCGTGACCCGGTCGTCGGCGTCGATGCTTACTCGCAGATCAGGCAGTATGTGAAGTCGGTGGTTCGAAAGTGGTCAAAGTGATCCGACGCCGCCGGACGCCAGGGCTAATGTGACGTACATCACACAGATTCGATGGAGCCGATCCGGGGTCTCTCTACGTCTAAGCGCCTCACACCGCGACAGGACGTCCCCATAAGGCTCCATGCGGCCCTCAACACGCTCCTGCGGCTCGCCGGCACACCGTCCGCGCCATGGAGAGCCCGACCACAGAACCGCTCCGGAAACGCCGACAGGGCCCGGCGCGAACGCCGGGCCCTGCTGGTTGGTGCTGCGGTACTACATCACACCGCTGAGCTCTAGTCGCCTAGAACGTCAGGCCTTGGTGACCAGGTCACCGTCGGCGGTCACGATCTTGCCGGACCAGAGGTTGGCGGCGCTCTTGTAGATCGCGTAGGTCTCGCTGTCGAAGTACGGCGAGGTGCTGAAGTCGATCCGGCCATTGGCGTCGGCGTCGCCGATGAGGCTGGTGACACCGTTGATGTAGCCGAGGCGCTTGGTGCTGCTGTACTTCAGGATCCAGGGGCCACCGGAGGAGCCGGCGGTCATGGAGCACTTGAGGCCGATCTGGGCCTCGGCCTTGAACTTCGCGGCCGCGGCGGCGGCGAAGGTCTTGCCGTAGCACCACTTCGGCGTGACACCGGTGAACGGCTTGTCACCGTCGGGGTGCGGCGCCGCGGGGTAGCCGAACGCGTAGACCGGCTGGCCGACCTTCTGGTTCCAGGTGAAGCCCTGGCCACCCACGTTGTCGCCGAGACGACCCGCGTCCTTGTACAGCTCGACGATGAAGACCGTCTTGTAGTACTTGGTGGAGCTGCTCAGCTTCACCTTGTAGGCCACGTAGTAGTGCGTGATGGTGAACGCACCGTCGACGATCTTCTTGTAGCCCGGGCCGGTGTAGGCCTTGTAGGTGGCCTCGTCGACGATCTCGGTGACGGGCTTCTTGAACTTGGCCTTGTGGTAGTTGACCGGGCTGTTCTCGCTGGGAGCCTTGTCCCACTCGTCCTTGGACACTTCCTTGTAGGCGACGACGCCGCCCGGGGTGGTCCAGGGAATGACGGTCTCGGAGCCGGTGGTCTTGGCCCACGCGTCGACCGACTCGCCGCCGTTCTCGTCGACCTTCTTCTTGTACTCCTCGGGCGTGATCTCCACGTCCTTGGCGTACTTGTAGCCCTGCCACTTGTCGTACGCGTCCTTGGAGACGGCCTTCTCGCCGGCGTAGGCGATGCCGTTGTACACCGTGACGAACGCGTAGTCGCTGTCGTAGTCCTCGTACACCGCGAGGTCGTAGTGGGTGTAGGCGGCCTTGCCGACGTAGATGCCCCACGGCGACTTGCCCTGGTAGTAGCCGGGCACGAACACCCAGTTGTCCAGAGCGCCGTTCTGCAGGCCCTCGTCGAAGACGCAGTGGCCGGCGGTGGCGACGAGGTTACGGTACTTGGCCTGGATGGACGAGCCGGAGCACCAGTACTCCTTGTCCCCGACGGTGAAGAACACCTTGCCGATGGTCTTGGGCAGGTTGACGTTCTTGACCTTGGTCGGGGTGACCTTCTCCAGACCGATCGGAGGCACCGCGCCGGCCTTGCCGTCGGGGGTCGCGTCCCCGCCGCCGAGCTTGACCTTGCCGGACACCTGCGAGTCGGCGGTGTACTGCGCCGCGGCCTTGAAGTTGGCGCCACCGTTGGCGGTCCAGTAGTCCGCGACCTTCTGCGCGCCGCTGGCGGAGGCCAGGGAGACGACCTTCTTGGCCGGAGCGGTCGAAGCCTGAGCGGAGGCCACCATCGTGGCGCCGATCATGCTGGTGGCGGCGAGAGCGCCACCGAGGGGGAGGGCGAGACGCTTGACTCGGGTGTTCAAGGGAACTCCTTGGGCTGGCGTGGAACGCTTCCTGCGCCCCATGCGTCAGTAAAGGGATAGCCATGAAGATACATAGCGGATCTTGGGCTGTGTGCCCCGTTGGCTATGAGATTTCCGGCTTGCCATGCCGTGACCCTTCCGTAACCTGATCACCAGATCGGCGGTGCCGTCCTCTGGTCGCGGACCGCGATGCTTACTCGCAGATCAGGCGGTATGTGAACCCAATGGTTCGAATGTGGTCAAAGTGATTCGAGGGTACGTGATGGCCGAGTCGATGTGATGCACATCACACTGATTTGATGGAGCCGATCCGGGACCTCGCTACGTCTAAGCGCCTCATGCGATCGGCGGACCCCCGTCCGGAAGACCTCCGTGCGTTGGGACCGATCCATCGCGATCTGCTCCTTGAAACGCCGACAGGGCCCGGCGCGAACGCCGGGCCCTGCTGGTTGGTGCTGCGGTACTACATCACACCGCTGAGCTCTAGTCGCCTAGAACGTCAGGCCTTGGTGACCAGGTCGCCGTCCTTGGTGACGATCGAGCCGGACCAGAGGTTGGCGGCGCTCTTGTAGATCGCGTAGGTCTCGCTGTCGAAGTACGGCGAGGTGCTGAAGTCGATCCGGCCGTTGCCGTCGGCGTCGCCGATGAGGCTGGTGACACCGTTGATGTAGCCGAGGCGCTTGGTGCTGCTGTACTTCAGGATCCAGGGGCCACCGGAGGAGCCGGCGGTCATGGAGCACTTGAGGCCGATCTGGGCCTCGGCCTTGAACTTCGCAGCCGGGGCGGCGGCGAAGGTCTTGCCGTAGCACCACTTCGGCGTGACACCGGTGAACGGCTTGTCACCGTCGGGGTGCGGGGCCGCGGGGTAACCGAAGACGTAGACCGGCTGGCCGACCTTCTGGTTCCAGGTGAAGCCCTGGCCACCCACGTTGTCGCCGAGACGACCCGCGTCCTTGTAGTACTCGATGAAGAAGACCGTCTTGTAGTACTTGGTGGTGCTGGTCTTCTTCACCTTGTAGGCCACGTAGTAGTGGGTGATGGTGAAGGCGCCGTCGACGATCTTCTTGTAGCCCGGGCCGGTGTAGCCCTTGTAGGTGGCCTCGTCGACGATCTCGGTGACCGGCTTCTTGAACTTGGCCTTGTGGTAGTTGACCGGGCTGTTCTCGCTGGGAGCCTTGTCCCACTCGTCCTTGGACACTTCCTTGTAGACGACGACGCCGCCCGGGGTGGTCCAGGGAATGACGGTCTCGGAGCCGGTGGTCTTGGCCCACGCGTCGACCGACTCGCCGCCGAGCTCGTCGACCTTCTTCTTGTACTCCTCGGCCGTGATCTCCACGTCCTTGGCGTACTTGTAGCCCTGCCACTTGTCCCAAGTGTCCTTGGAGACGGCCTTCTCGCCGGCGTAGGCGATGCCGTTGTAGACGGTCACGAAAGCGTAGTCGCTGTCGTAGTCCTCGTAGACGGCCAGGTCGTAGTGGGTGTAGGCGGCCTTGCCGACGTAGATGCCCCACGGCGACTTGCCCTGGTAGTAGCCGGGCACGAACACCCAGTTGTCCAGAGCGCCGTTCTGCAGGCCCTCGTCGAAGACGCAGTGGCCG
Organism: Sphaerisporangium rubeum; assembly: GCF_014207705.1. Classification (NCBI taxonomy): domain Bacteria; kingdom Bacillati; phylum Actinomycetota; class Actinomycetes; order Streptosporangiales; family Streptosporangiaceae; genus Sphaerisporangium; species Sphaerisporangium rubeum. The sequence continues at coordinate 6,508,720 of NZ_JACHIU010000001.1, read as the reverse complement.
GCGGTGGCGACGAGGTTACGGTACTTGGCCTGCACGGAGGAACCGGAGCACCAGTACTCCTTGTCCCCGACCGTGAAGAACACCTTGCCGATGGTCTTGGGCAGGTTGACGTTCTTGACCTTGGTCGGGGTGACCTTCTCCAGGCCGATGGGGGGAACCGAGCCGGCCTTGCCGTCGGGGGTCGCGTCGCCGCCGCCGAGTTTGACCTTGCCGGCCACCTGCGAGTTCGCGGTGTACTGCGCCGCGGCCTTGAAGTTGGCGCCACCGTTGGCGGACCAGTAGTTGGCGACCTTCTGCGCGTTGCTGGAGGAGGCCAGGGAGACGACCTTCTTGGCCGGAGCGGTCGAAGCCTGAGCGGAGGCCACCATCGTGGCGCCGATCATGCTGGTGGCGGCGAGAGCACCACCCAGCGGGAGGGCGAGACGCTTGACTCGGGTGTTCAAGGGAACTCCTTGGGCTGGCGTGGAACGCTTCCTGCGCCCCATGCGTCAGTAAAGGGATAACAAGGAACATACAGAGCAGATCTTCGTCGCGGTAACTCCAAACCGAAGCGTTTTCGGCACCGGTCAGGCCGTGACCTGCTCGTTACCAAGCCGTCTGTCGACTCCTGCTGTCAGAAGTGGTCCGGCCGCCTCTGTTCCCGCAGATCACCCCGTGTGTGCGCAGAATGGGACGAATGTGACTCCAGTGAACCGTGCCGGTGTGCGTCGCATCTGATGTGACGCAGATCACACTGAATTGATGGAGCCAAATCGGGGACTGGCTACGTCTAAGGGGCCTGGCACTCCCGGGAAATCGGGCAAACCGGACGGGTTGGTGGTTGGTGTCTCTCCGCGGACAGAGATGGCGACTCATGGGAACGGTGCGATCCCAAGCCCCGGTCCGCAGGAACCACATGAACGACGAAAGGCCCGGCGACGCCGGACCTTCTTCACGCGGAGGGTCGGCTCCTCAGTCGGTCTTCTGCCGGGTCGCGTACGCGTACACCTGGTAGGTCGCCGTGTTGAAGTACGGCGAGGAGATGCCGTCGTACTTGCCGTCGCCGTTCAGGTCCCACGTGAGGCTGTTGACCCCGTTGAGGTACCCGAGGCGCTTCACCCCGCTGTACTTGATCAGCCAGGGCCCGCCGCTCGCGCCGGCCGTGAACGCGCACTTGCCGAACAGCACACCGTTGTCCAGCTCCCACTTGGCAGTGGAGATCTTGCTCGTGGCCCGCGTCAGGCACGACTCCATGCGCCGTCCCGTGTACGGCCGCGTGCCGTCGGGATGCGGACCGGCGGGATAGCCGAAGGCGTACGCCGCGACGACATGACCGCGGTTCCACGCGAACCCCTGTCCTCCGACGTTGGTCTCCAGCCGTCCGGTGTCCACCACCTTGTAGACCGGCAGCCCCTTGGCGTCCTTCTCCGGCGTGCCGTCGGCGTTCTTGGCGAGATCCCACCGATAGCCGTGGTGCACCGTGACGAAGGCGTAGTCGAAGTCGAAGTCCCCGGTGGCGGCGTACCGCTCGTTGAGATGCAGCGTGTGGCCGACGTAGATGCCGTACGGCGTCGCGCCGTCACCGGTGTACGCGGGGATGAACACCCAGTACTCGACCGGTTTGGCCTGCTTGACGTCGTACGCGCAGTGACCCGCGGTCGCCACCAGGTTGCCGTACCGCGGGGAGTGCAGCGACGAGGCCGAGCACCAGTACTCGGCGTCACCGATGCGGAAGAAGACCTTGCCGACCGTCGGCGGCAGGTTGACGTTCCTGGAGCTGAGGCCACGCGGCGGCGCCTTCGGCGGCACCACGCCCTTCACCGAGGTCACCTTGCTGCTCGCCGACGAGACGCCTCGGCCCACCGCGGCCGACGCGGGTGTCGCCGCCGGCGTCGAACCGGTCGACGAGCCGGTGCCGCCGCCGGACGAGTTGCGCGGCGCGTAACTGCTGGCGTGCTTGAGCCGGTCCGGCGTCCACCACTCGACGACCTTCTGCTTGTCCGTCTTGGTCTGCGCGAGCGCGACGGTCGTGATGCCGTCGGGAGCGCCGGAGGCCGCCTGCGCCGGGCCCGGGACGGCGGACAGCATCACACCGGCGGCCAGTGCGCCGCACAGCGTGAGCGTGATCCGCTTCGCTCGGGAGGGCATTCGTACCGTCCAGTGATCAAAAACAGTGGACACAACAGTGAAGGGCGATTTTTCCAGACTCGTTACTGAGATACACGTGACTTGATGGAGCTGGGTTCACTTCGTTATGGGCCGGGACGCAGGTAGGGGCCGGGCCAGGCCCGGCCCCTACCTCACCGCTCAGGCGTCAGCGAGCGCTCGTGGAGAGCTTCCCGGTGTACAGGTTGGCGGCGTACTTGTAGATGCCGTACGTGTCGCCGTTGAAGTACGGCGTGGTGATCCGGTCGTACCGCTGGTTGCCGTCGGTGTCCAGCGTGAGGCTCACGACACCGTTGAGGTAACCGGTGCGCTTGGCGCTCTTGTACTCGATCAGGAACGGACCGCCGGTGGCGCCGGGAGTGAACGCGCACTTGATGCCGATCTGCTCCTCGGCCTTGAACTTCGACACCGCCGGAGCGGGGGACGTCTGGCCGTAGCACCACTTCATGGTCTCGCCGGTGTACGCCTTGTTGCCGTCGAGGTGCGCGGCCGTCGGGTACCCGAACGCGAACTGCTTGGCCTTGGTGCTGCGGTTCCAGGTGAAGCCCTGGCCGCCGACGTTGTCACCGAGACGGCCGGCGTCCGCCAGCTCCTTGATGTAGAAGACCGTCTTGTAGTACTTCTTCGTGCTCGACTTCTTCACCCAGTACTTCACGTAGTAGTGGGTGATGGTGTACGCCGAGTCGACGATCTTCTTGTAGCCGGGGCCCTTGTAGGCCTTGTAGGTGGCCTCGTCCACGATCTCGGTGGACGTCTTGGCAGGCGCCTTGGAGTAGTTGACCTTGGCGTTCCAGGCCGGAGCCTTGTCGAACTCCTCCTTGGTCACCTCCTTGAGCACCTTCTCGCCACCCGCGGTGCCCCACGGCAGCACGACTTCGCTGCCGGTGACCTTCGACCAGCAGTCGGCCGTCTCGCCACCGTGCTCGTCGTAGCACTTCTGGTACTCGGACTCGGAGATCTCGACGTCCTTGGCCCACTTCGGGCCGGTGTACTTGTCGAAGGTCTCCTTGTTGACGACCTTGTCACCCGTCTGCTTCACGCCGTTGTAGACGTTGACGAACGCGTAGTCGTAGTCGTAGTCCTCGTACACCGAGAAGTCGTGGTGCAGGTTGACCTTGGCGCCGACGTACATACCCCAAGGAGCCTTGCCCTTGTAGTAGCCGGGGATGAAGACCCAGTTGTCGACGAAGTCGTTCTTGTCGGTGTCGTAGACACAGTGACCGGCCGTGGCGACCAGGTTGCGGTACTTGGACTGCACCGAGGTGCCGGAGCACCAGTACGGCTTGCCGTCCACCTGGAAGAACACCCTGCCGACATTGGTCGGAAGGTTGACGTTCTTCGACGTGCCCGCCGTCTTGCCGCCGGCCCCGATCGGAGCAACCGCCCCGGCCTTACCGTCGGCCGACGCCTTCTGCGTGCTCTTCTTGAGGTTCCCCGAGTGGGTGGAGTCCTCAAGGTAGTTCTTGGCCGCCTTCAACTTGCTGGGGGTCCAACTGCCCGCGATGGCCTTCGCGCCGTTGCTGGACACCAGCGTCCCCGACTTCCGCGGCGACGGCTTGACCTCGGCCTGAGCCGGGGTGATGAGGGTCGCGCCGATCATGCCGGTGGTGATGACCACGCCACCGAGAGGGAGGATCAGACGCTTTGCTCGGGAGTTCATTGAGCTCCTTCTTTGTCATGGGATGCCCGGGAAGGTCCCACGCGTACGTAAAGAGACAAGCCACGACCGTACTCCGCCGATCTTGGTCACGAGGCCCCAAAGCGGACAAATGGCATGGTCCGTTATCGGCTTGTTATGAAACCCGTGGAACCGGACAGATACCTGATGCGTCCAATTTCGCTCGTTGATCAGGCGCTCAGCGCCTCGATCACCGCGCGTGACGCACGGGGCCGGCGAAACCCAAGTTCCACAAGAAACCGGGGGAACCACCGATGCGACCGCACCTACTACTCGCCCTGACCTGTGCTCTCACCGCGACCACCCCAGCACCCTCGGTAACCGCCGCCGCCTCGGTCCCCACCACCCCCGGCAGCGCCGTCACCCACCCCACAACCGCTCGCCCCAGTACCCCCGGCATCCGCCTGGCCCGCCTGAAGAAACCCACCACCTCGTCCCTGACCCCCCGCCTGAAACCCCACCAGGAGATCGGCAAAGTCCTCCTCCTGGCCATCGCCAAAGGCGAATCCCCCACCCCCGCCGACCACGCCGTCCTCCTCCAATGCACCCCACCCGGCGGCACCCACCCCAACCGCGAAGCCGCCTGCCGCCTCCTCGACCCCGTCCACGCCGACTTCAACGAACTGAACGCCGACCCCAAAGCCGCCTGCAGCCGCGACTACAACCCGATAACCGTCTACGCCACCGGCCTCTGGGACACGTCCCGCCTGAGCTACGAACACACCTTCGGCAACACCTGCGAACTCCGCGCCACCATGGGAGCCGTCTTCGACATCGCTCCCCGATAGACCCCTTCGAAATGCACTGCTTCGTACAGGGATCAGGTGCTGAGCTCTGTGATGGCCTTCACCAGGCGGTCCACGTCGGACTCGTCGGTATATGGAGCTATGCCGGCTCGGATGGCGCCTGCGTCGCCGAGGCCGAGGTGGCGGCTGCATTCCAAGGCGTAGAAGCTGCCGGCCGGTGCGTTGACGTTGCGTGTGGCGAGGAATTCGTAGGCGGTGGATAGGGGGATGCCGTCCAGGGAGAACAAGGTTGTGGGGGTGCGGTGGCGGTCGGGAGTGCCGTGGAGGTGGACTTTCGGGATCTCCTTCAGGCCGTGTTCCAGGCGGTCGAGAAGGGTTTGTTCATGGTGTTCCAGGGTGGTCATCGAGTGGAGGAGACGCGTGCGGCGGGGGCCTTCGGTGGGGGTGAGGTCGGCGAGGAAGTCGACTGCGGCGGTGGTGCCGGCGAGGAGTTCGTAGGGGAGGGTGCCTTGTTCGAATCGTTCGGGGACGGCGTCGGTGGCGGGGAGGAGTTTGTCGGGGTGGATGGTCTCCAGGAGGGTGGGGGAGGCCGCGAGGACGCCTAGGTGGGGGCCGAGGAATTTGTAGGGGGAGCAGGCGTAGAAGTCGGCGGCCAGGGCTTCGATGTCCACGGGGGCGTGGGGGGTGAGGTGGACGCCGTCTACGTACAGGAGTGCGTTGGTGGTGTGGACGTGGCGGGCTATTTCCGGGATGTCGGGGCGGGTGCCTAGGAGGTTGGAGGCGGCGGTCACGGCTACCAGGCGGGTGCGAGGGGTCAGGAGGGTGGTGATGGCTTCTACCGGGAGGATGCCGGTTGCGGGGTCGAAGTCGGCCCAGCGGACGGTCACGTCGTTGGCTTCGGCGGTTTGGACCCAGGGGCGGATGTTGGCGTCGTGGTCGAGGCGGGTGACGATCACCTCGTCGCCGGGGTGCCATTGTCTGGCGAGGGCCCGGGCCAGGTCGTAGGTGAGCTGGGTCATGCTGCGGCCGAAGACGACGCCGGTGGGGTCGGCGCCTAGGAGATCGGCCATCGCCTGGCGGGCTTCCAGGACGATGTGGTCGGCGCGGCGTTCGGCGGTGGTTTCGGTGCCTCGGTTGGCCACGGCCGCGCGGAGGGTGTTCGCCACGGCGTCGGCCACGGCGTCGGGGACCTGGGTGCCGCCGGGGCCGTCGAAGTGTGCGGCGCCTTCCCGCAGAGCGGGGAATCGGCTTCGTACGGCGGCGACGTCATACACAGGTGACCTCCCATATGTCGGCATATGTCATGACGATATGTCGGTCGGCGGCGGCGATCTACGGGGGGCGAACCGTCAGGTGGCGGGCCAGGCGAAGCGGTGGGTGTGGATGCCGAAGTAGGTGAAGGCTTCGGCGCGGGTGACGCCGGGGACGCGTTTGATGTGGTCGTTGAGTACGGCCAGCAGCTCGGCGGGTTCCTTGCAGACGACCTCGGCGAACAGGTCGAACGAGCCGGCGGTGAGGACCACGTAGATCACGCCGGCGAGTTCGCTGATGCGGTCGGCCACTTCGTGGACGTCGGTGTCGACGCGGACGCCGATCAGGGCCATGACCGGCAGGCCGAGGGCCATGGGGTCGGTGACGCCGACGATCTGGACGACACCCTCGTCGCGGAGACGCTGCACACGCTGGCGTACGGCCGGCGCGGACAGGCCGGTCGCCTCGGCGAGCGCGGTGTACGAGGCGCGGCCGTCGCGTTGCAGCTCGCGCAGCAGGACGTGGTCCACGGCGTCGAGGTTCATGCGGCCGGCTCGGTGACGGAAGTGGCGGATTCGAGGTTCATGCGGTCAGCTCCGCGATGGCGGCGGTCAGCTTCATGCGACCAGTTCCGCGACGGCGGTGGCGAAGACCTCCTGGTGGCGGTCGACGTCGGCCTCGGTGGTGGCGGGGCACATCAGGGCCATGTTGTGGAACGGGGTGAGCAGCACGCCGCGGTTGGCCAGATAGACGTGCAGGTAGTCGTCGAGATCGGGGTCGGCGGCGGCGTTGGACTCGCCGCCGTCGCGGGGAGCGGGGCTGGTGAAGCGGTACTCGGCCCGCGCGCCGAGCTGCGTGACCGACCACGGCAGGCCGTGCTCGTCGATGACCTGCTGGACGCCTTCCGTGAACCGTCCGGCCAGCGTGATCATGCGGTCGAACGCGGCGGCCGTGAGGACGTGCTCCAGCGTGGCGCGCATCGCGGCCACCGACAGCGCGTTGCCGGCGAGCGTGCCGCCGACACCTCCCATGTCGATCAGGTCCAGCCCGCTCATGCCTTCGAGACGCGCCGCCACCTCGGCAGACAGGCCGTACCCGCCGCTCGGGATGCCGCCGCCGACGGCCTTCCCGATGGTCACGATGTCCGGCGTCAGCCCCCACGCCGCCGTACAGCCCCCCGGCCCCGCCGAGAACGTGTGCGTCTCGTCGTTGATCAGCAGGCTGCCGTACCGGCGGGTCAGCTCCCGCACCCCTGCCAGGTATCCCGGCTCCGGCAGCACGATGCCGATGTTGGTCAGCGCCGGTTCCATGAGAACGGCCGCCACGTCCCCGTACGCCAGTTCCCGCTCCAGCCCGTCGAGGTCGTTGAACTCGACCACCCGTGAGGTCACCGTCGGATCCACCGGAGCCCCGACGTTCCCGTCACGGGACACCTGCTCACCGTCCGGCCCCACCACCAGCAGCACCTCGTCCACACTGCCGTGGTAGCAGTAACTGTTCACCAGGATCTTGGGCCGTCCGGTGACGGCCCGCGCCAGCCGTATGGCCCACCGGTTCGCGTCCGTGGCCGTCAACGAGAAACTCCAGTACGGCACCCCGAACCGCCGTCCGAGCTCACCCCCCACCCAGGCCGCGTCCTCGGTCGGCATCATCACCGTGGCCCCACCCAGCACCCCGAACCGCTCCGCCACCGCGTCCACCGTCGCCTGCGGCGAATGCCCCGCCATGGCCCCCGTGTCCCCGAGGCACAGATCGACGTACTCGTGCCCGTCCACATCGCTGACCCGAGCCCCACGCGCACCCGCCAGGTACAACGGAAACCCGGCCGCCGTCTTGTTCATCCACGTCATCGGCACCCCACCGAACAGCCGGCCCTTCGCTTCGGCGTACGCAGCCGCCGACCGAGGGTTCCGCTCCCGGAACGCCTGCCGTTCCCGGTCGAGCAGGCGCTTGAGTGTGTTGGGGTCCACCATGCTGATGCCTCGGATTCTGCTGATCATTACCGGTTGAACGACTGTTTCTTAAGGAAACGTAGCGGACAGGCCGTGGAATCTAAAGAAGTCTCATTGGTATCTGTAGCTATGATAGGTATGGCTATTATAGCTGTAGCTATAACTTGTATGAAGGAGGCCGCTGTTGCCGCGGAAGCCGGAGCAACTGTTCGGCAGGGACGCCGAGTGGGACAGCCTTATGGACTTCGCCGACTCAGCCTCGGCGGGAGCCACTCTCGGGCTCGTGTACGGTCGGCGTCGGCAAGGGAAGACCCTGATGCTCGAACTGCTGGCCCAGCAGACCGGTGGGTTCCTGTTCGGAGCCACGCAGCAGACCGAAGCACAGAATCTCGCCGACCTCGGAGCGGCGTACGCGGCGCATCTCGGCAGGCGTCAACCCATCGTCTTCCGTTCCTGGCGTGACGCGATCGACGAGGTGCTCCGCGTCGGCGAGAACGGAAACACCCCGCTCATCATCGACGAGTTCCCCTACCTCGTCGCGGCCACGCCTGCGCTGCCGTCCTACCTGCAGCAGGCACTCAGCCCACTGGGATTCGCCAAACAACACACCAGGACGCGGCTGATCCTCTGCGGTAGCGCTCTCACCACCATGTCGCAGCTGCTGGCAGGTGGTGCGCCGTTGCGCGGCCGGGCCACCATGGAACTGGTCGTACGTCCCTTCAGGTTTCGTGAGGCGGCGACCTTCTGGAGTGTGGCCCACGATCCGGAGCTCGCCTTTCGGCTGCACGCGTTGCTAGGCGGCACCCCCGCCTACCTGGAGATGAGCGGTGGCACGGCGCCGGACGGTCTCGGCGAGTTCGACCGGTGGGTGCAGCGGCGCGTGCTGAACCCGGCCTCGGCGATGTTCCGTGAAGGCGCGCTCCTGCTCCGGGAAGAGCCCTCGATCAGTGACCCCACTTCCTACTCCGCTACATTGAGCGCGATCAGTGCCGGCAACCGCCGCCGCTCGGAGATCGCGGCGACCCTCGGCCGTCCGAGCAGCGCTCTGGCCCACTTGCTCTCCGGGCTCCAGGACATCGGCCTCATCGAGCAGGTCGACGACGCGCTCCGCGGCAAACGCAGTGTGTTCCGTATCGCCGAGCCGGTCGTGCGCCTGCATCAACTCCTCATCCAGCGCCATGAGGCCGAACTGGTCGCCGGCCGCGCCGATCGCGTGTGGCTCGCCAACGCCGATACGGTCGCATCGCAGATCTACGGCCCGCATTTCGAGGACCTGGCCCGCCAGTGGTGCTTCGAGCACGCGTCCCCTGAGAGCCTCGGCGGCACCGCCACCGCTGTACGTCCGACCGAGCTCCCGTGTCCGGCGCACCGTCAAGGTCATGAGCTGGACGTCGTCGTCATGGAGACCACGTCTTTCGCCGCCGACCGCGTGACCGCCATCGGCGAGGCCAAGAGCACCGAGGCGCCGGTGGACACGCCGCAACTGGAGCGACTGGAACACCTGCGCACCCTCATTCCCGCAGCCAAGGTCGCTGCCCTTCCCAAATTGCTGCTGTTCTCCCGATCCGGCTTCTCGGCCGGTCTTGCTCGTCTCGCCGCCGAGCGTGCGGACGTCGAGCTCGTCGATCTGGCGCGGCTGTACGAAGGCGACTGAGCACGATCAGGGGTGGAGCGAGAGGTCCTTCAGGATTTTGTCCAGAGGGTTGCGGGGGCCGTGGACGGCAAGGCCTACCAGGGGGAGTTCGTCGGCTTGGAAGGCCTGGACGGTTTCGCGGTTGGCGGTGTCGTGGGTGGTCTTGAACATGTCTTCTATGTAGACGGCCGTCGGGAAGGCTCGGGTGAGGGCTCGTCGGTGGAGGTGGTTCAGGGCCTGGGTGTCGGGGGCCGTGTAGATGAGGACGGGCTGGCGGAGCATGGGGAGGTAGGTGTTGCCGGTGGCGTCGGTGTAGGGGGTGCCGATCAGGTCGTCGAGGGTGGCTACGGCGCTTGACAGGAAGGCGGTGACGTTGAGTTTCTGCCAGGTGGCCAGGTCTTCTCGGACGACTATGGCGATCTTGGTGTCGAAGCGCATGGGTCGAGGGTGGCGCGTGCGGAGGCACGGGGTCTTGTACGAAGGTGCGGGGGGTCGGCGCGGGTGAGGGAGAATTCGGGGGTGGGTGGGGACTGGGCTCGGTACTGGCGTGCGGGGGATCGTGCGGTCGAGGCGATGCATGCGCATTTCGAGCGGCATGTGTATCACCGGCACAGTCATGAGACGTACTCGTTCGGGTTCACCGAGAAGGGGGTGCAGACGTTCACGTGCCGGGGGGCTCGGCATCGGAGCGCGGCGGGGATGGTGATGGTGTTCAACCCGGACGATCCGCATGACGGACATGCGGATGACGATGGGGGGTTCACGTACCGGATGGTGCATGTGGGGCCGGAGCTGGTGGCGGAGGTGCTCGACGAGGTGGGTGGTGGTGGCGGGTTGCCGTTGTTCAGTGAACCTGTGGTGCGGGACGCTGAGTTGGCCCGGGGGTTGCGGGGGTTGCATGAGGCGCTGGTGGGGGACGTGTCGGTGCTGCGGCGCGATGAGTTGTTCGACCAGGTCGTTGCGCAGGTGGTACGGCGGGGTGGCGGGGGTCGTGGCGGGGAGGACGAGGCGGCGCCGGAGGCCGGCGCGGCGCGGGTGGTCAGGGAGGCGCTGCATTACGGCGATGACCCGGGGATCACGGCGGGGGAACTGGCCGCGGTGGCGGGACGGAGCCGGTTCGCGGTGTACCGGTCGTTCCGCGCGGTGTACGGGATGGCGCCTAGCGACTACCAGCGGCAGTTGCGGTTGCGTACGGCGCGGCGGCTGCTCGACGAGGGGCGGCCGCTGGCGGAGGTCGCGGTCATGGCGGGGTTCACCGACCAGAGCCATCTGACGCGGTGGTTCACGCGGTGCTTCGGGGTGACGCCGGGGGTGTACCGGCGAGCGGTCACGTCCTGATCGCTATTCGGGGATGAGGGTCATGCCTGAGCGCGCGACTATGTCGTGCAGGGCCTCCACGTGGGCTTTGTACGCCTGACGGCCGGTGGGGGAGAGTTTGAGCCAGGTGCGGGGACGTTTCCCCACATGACCCTTGCGGATCTGGACGTAGCCGGCCGTCTCCAGAGCGGTGGCGTGTTTGGACATGACCGAGTCGCTGACGCCGGTCTCGTCGCGGAGGAAGGAGAACTCCGCCTCTTCGACGGCGGCGAGCAGGGACATGATCTGGAGTCTGGCGGGTGCGTGGATCACCGGATCCAGGTCGCTCATCGGGCCGACTCGATCGCGGCGGCCATGCGGCCGGTGATGTGGCGGGCCACGACGGAGCCGGTCGCCGCCATGTAGACGGTCATGACCAGTGCGGCGTACGTGCGCGCGTAGGGGATCCCGGCGGCGTCCAGAGGGAGTGCCAGGGCCAGGCACAGGAGGATGGCCGTGACCAGCCACGCGGCGAAGACGCCGAGGATCTTGGAGGTGACGAGGGTGCGGTGGGGACGGCGGCGGGTGCGGTACGCCAGGGTGAGCACCAAGGCGAGCAGTGCGACGGACAGGACCGCGATGCCGGTGGTCATCGTGTTCATGGGGGTGCCGGGTTCGGTGAGGAACTGGACTCCGGTGACGTAGAGGGCCACGCCTGTGGTGTACCAGGCGGGGAACCAGGGACGGGATCTGATCACCCGGGCCTGGGACGTGCGGATCTCCCGCAGGGTGCGTGCGGCGTCCTCGGGGGTGATGTAGGGGGCGTCTTCGGGGGTGGCGGTCATGGCGGGCTCCTTACTTTCCAACTAGGAAAGTACTTTCCACTTTCCATTGCGTCAAGTACTTTTCGGCAAGGAAGTCGGAGCGCCGGCGGTCGTCCGTCCGGGACGGGGTCAGGCGGAGACGAGGACCGGAGTGCCGAGAGGGAGATGGGACAGCGTGGTGAGGGCTTGACGGGGAAGGCGGACGCAGCCGTGGGACAGGGCTTTCCCGAACACGCTGGAGTCGGGCCAGCCGTGGAGGCCGATGGTTCCCGGGCCGCCGTCGTAGGTCTGCAGAACCTCCGAGTGCGCGCCTAGAGGGAGGATCAGAGGGCTGTAGGTGATCTCGGGTGGGGTCAGGGAGGCGAGGAGGAAGGTGCGGCCGGTGGGGGTCGGCGTGTCCGGTGCGCCTACGGCCACCGGCCACGAGCCGGTGGGTGCGCTGTGCTTGAGGAGGGTCAGGCGGCGGTCGCTGAGGTCGACGCGGACCTCGTACGGGTTGGCGGTCTGTTCTGTGCTGTTGTCGGCGGTGTGGAGCCAGCCGGTGGCGCCGTTGGGACGGGTGGGGAGCAGGACGCGGGTCCAGCCGGGGCGGGTCTCTATGACGGGGAGCCAGGTGGGGTTGTCGAGCTGGGTGGTGGGGAGTACGGCCAGAGGTGGGCCACCGGGGGTGGTGTAGAGGATTTTGGTGTGTTTGGGGTGGAGGATCTGGCCGGTGGCGGAGGCGTGAGGGGCCGGGTCCTTCTCCGCGTGCCGGAGTTTCGCGTACGTGGTGGCTCGGGGGAGTGCCGCGAGTTGTTTCTTCGTCACGTGGACGGGGGCGACCGGGGGCTCGAGTGGCGGCTTGGCCGTGGGGGTGGCCTTCTGTCCGGCGGTCAGGTACGCGATCAGGGTCACGACCGCCAAGGCGGCGAGCGCCACTGCGGCGAGCACAAGTGCGGTGCGGCGGGACGGACGGCTGACGTACACAGGGACCCCCGGGTGCCTGTCGGTGGTCGGTGGTGGTGGGGGGGTGGGGGGATGAGGGCCCGCGTCGCGCTTATGGCGGGCCCTCTCGTGGTGGTCAACCCGTTACGGCGAAGTGCTTGACGGGTGGCCTGGGCGGCATGGGCCTGGGACGGACGTGCTCCTTCTTGTAGTGGGGCCGCTCGTGGCGGTGCACCGGGATCCAGCGCTTCTTGCTGGAGTCCCAGTACTCACGGCCGCCGCCGCCCTGGTCGTAGTGGCCGAAGATGTGGCGGCGGATGCCCTTGTCGATGAGGACGACCTGGTCGTCCTTGCGGTGCCAGTGGTCCTCGCAGTACTGGCGGAGTTTCCGCCACCTCGGGTCCTCCCAGCCGCCCTCGCCGCGGTGGTGGCGGAACCTGCGGCAGACGCGGCCGAACTCGTCGTCGTCGTCATCGTCGTGAACGACGGCCGGCGTTTCGGGCTCCACCACCGGCTCCGGCTGAGGCGTTTGAGTGTGAGTAGGAGTGGGAGCGGGAGTGGGTGGGCTCGCGAGGCGCTGCTGGATCAGGGAGGCCGAGGTGCTCGGGTCGAACGAGACGTTGCCCTGGTAGGCGGCGGTGATGCTGTGGTTGCCCGCGATCAGGGCTGATGTGGTGAACGAGGCCTGGCCCGTGCCTTCGAGCGGTGCGGTGCCGATGTCCACGCCGTTGTCGCGGAACACGACGTTCCCTGTCGGGATGATCACGGTGCCGGTTCCTGCCACCGTGGCGGTGAAGGTGACGGCCTCGCCGACCTTGGACGGGTTGCGCGACGACACGAGCGTGATGGTTGTGGCGATGGCCCGCCGGACGATCATGGAGAAGCCGTTCTGCACGGGCGCGGCCGGAAGCAGGGTCACTGCTTTCGTCCCCAGGTCTTGCGGCGCCAGAACGGCGCCGGCGGTGCCCGGTGTCGCGGCGAGTACGCCCAGCGCGAGGGCGCCCGTGAGAGAGGCTGTCAGCCACGAACGACCGACGTTACGGTGTGTAGACCGAGGATGACCGACGTCTATCATAAAGCGGTCCTTTTCTTTTTGCAGTTCAAAGTAAAGGAGCACCTTGATACATGGCGCGCCTGCATGTCCGACCCTACTCATGCTCGACGTGCAGTCCGTTGTCCGACATGCGGGAGATTCGCGCCAGCAGGCAAAAAATATGACGCGGCGCGTCGCTGATATATGCGTATAAAACGGAAATGAATACTTGGCCGGAGTGGCGGATTGGCCGGTCAGAGCGGGGAAACCGTCGCGCACGACCTCCTGGCCGAGTGAGTCGGTAATTTCTCCGGAACTCGGGTTCCGGTCCGCGCGTGTCGGCCCGGTCATGTGCGTGCATTCGACGGCGTTCGCCCTTTGTTCCGGTACTCGCCGCAGGTGCCGCGGAATACGCCGAGTGTAATTTCACGGGTGGCGGTGAATCGCGGTGAAGGAGGCCGGAGGGAGGGACGGAAGAGCGCGGGGATAGGGTTCGGGCATGTTCGCCGTTACATGCACGCGCACCGACCAGGACGATCCGCTCGCCGGGCTCACGCTGGGTGAGCACCCCGACCCCGAGCCCCCCGCCGGCTGGACCACCGTCACCGTCAAGGCGGCGGCCCTCAACCACCACGACCTCTGGACCCTCCAAGGTGTCGGCATCCGGCAGGACCGTCTCCCCATCGTGCTCGGCTGCGACGCGGCCGGTGTGGACGAGGACGGCAACGACGTCATCGTCCACTCGGTGATCGGCGCGCCGGTGCACGGGGACGAGACCCTGGACCCTCGGCGGTCCCTGCTGTCGGAGGTCCACGACGGCACGTTCGCCGAGCGGGTCACCGTGCCGCGCGCCAACCTCGTGCCGAAACCGGCGGAGCTGTCCTTCGAGGACGCCGCGTGCCTGCCGACGGCGTGGCTGACGGCGTACCGCATGCTGTTCGAGAAGGCCGGCCTCGAGCCCGGGTCCACGGTGCTGGTGCAGGGTGCCGGGGGTGGCGTCGCGACCGCGCTGATCAGGCTCGGACGAGCGGCCGGGTATCGGGTGTGGGCCACCAGCCGGTCGGAGGAGAAACGGGAACGCGCTCTGACGCTCGGCGCCGATCAGGTCTTCGCATCGGGAGCACGGCTGCCTGAGCGGGTGGACGCCGTGATGGAGACCGTGGGTCAGGCGACGTGGGACCACTCACTGAAGTCCCTACGGCCCGGTGGCCGCGTCGTGGTGAGCGGCGCCACCAGCGGCGCCGTGCCACCTGCCGACCTGAACCGGGTCTTCTTCCTCCAGCTGTCGGTGATCGGCTCCACCATGGGGACGCGCGACCAGCTCGGCAGACTCGCCACGTTCCTCGGCCAGACGGGGGTACGGCCCGTCGTGGACCGGGTGCTGCCACTGGCCGAGGCCCCAGAGGGGTTCGCGGCCCTGCGCGACGGCGACTTCTTCGGCAAGATCGTCTTCACCGTGGATTAGCCGGCGTCACCACGCCACGCGGGACGCCGTACGGCGGCGCCGGATTCGCCGTACATCGTCCCGCCGCGTCGGCGCCGGAGAGGTGCCATGTGTCGGACGGTGGAGAATGCCGTCGTGGTGGGGGTCGTCGGCACTGTCCCGTTGGGTTGGTGTCGGTGGGGTGCCATGTGTCGGACGGTGGAGGATGCCGTCGTGGTGGGGGTCGTCGGCACTGTCCCGTTGGGTTGGTGTCGGTGGGGTGCCATGTGTCGGACGGTGGAGGATGCCGTCGTGGTGGGGGTCGTCGGCATTGTCCCGTTGGGTTGGTGTCGGTGGGGTGCCATGTGTCGGACGGTGGAGGATGTCGTCGTGGTGGGGGTCGTCGGCATTGTCCCGGTGGGTTGGTGCCGGGTGGTGGAGAGTGTCGGTGGGGTGTGTTGGTTGCGGGGTGGGGTCAGGGGTTCAGAGAGGAGCGGATCTTGGTGCTGGCTTCGTAGAGGGTGTCCTGGGTGGTGGCGAGGGTTTCCTCGGTCACGGTGCCTTCGGCGGCGGCTTCGCGGATCTCGTTGACGAAGTCGGCGAGCATGCGGCCGAGTTCGGCGTCGTGGCCGGTGGCGTCGTGGCCGGGGTGGCCGGGGTGGATGGTCGGCCAGAAGGTGCTCAGCCAGTCGTCGCGCCAGCGGTAGGTCTCCTCTTTCCAGGCCTGCTTCTGGCGTTGGAACTCCTGCTTCTGCTGCTGCCAGGCCTGCTTCTGCTCACGCCAGACGCGGCGGTACTCGTCGCGTGCGTTGCGGATCTCCTCCTGCGCGGCGCGGAGGTTCTCCTTGGTCTCCTGACCGCTTTGCTGGTTGCCTTGGCGGACGTCGCGGGCCATCTGGGTGAGTTCGTCCCGCAGGGAACGCACGGTGTCGCGCACGTCCTCCTTGACCTCGCGTGCGATGTCCTGGACCGACCGGGTGATCTCCTGCTCGAGGTCGGCCAGCTCGTCGAGCCGGCTCTCCAGTTCGGCGCGACCGTTGTCGGTGATGGTGAAGACCTTCTTGCCGTCGACCACCTCGTGGGTCACCAGGCCTTCCTCCTCCAGCCTGGCGAGACGGGGGTAGATCGTGCCGGGGGACGGCGAGTACACCCCGAGGAAGCGGTCCTGGAGGAGGCGGATCACCTCGTAGCCGTGTCTCGGGCTCTCTTCGAGGAGCTTGAGCAGGTACAAACGGAGCCGCCCATGGGCGAAAACGGGGCTCACTGGTCTCTCCTCAGAAGGGTCACGTCGGCCGAGATCGTGGTGGCCGACAGGGAGGCCATCCCGCCGCCGAGCCGGCCGGACAGCGAACGTGTGCCGGGACGGCTGGCGCCGTTCAGGCCGTCGAACGCGGTGTCCAGCCGGCCGGAGGTGGACCGCAGGGCGACGTCGGCGTCGGTGTCCTTGGGGAGGCGCACCACGATGGGCCCTGACACGCTGTGCAGGGTGACGTGCCCCGTCGGCGGGAGTGCCAGGTCCGCGGTGACGCGGCCGGACACGGTGTTGACGCGCAGCCGCCGGGGGGTGCCGCCGGCGACGGTCAGCTCCCCGGCGACGCTCGTGAAACGGAAGTCGCCGGTCAGGCCGCGGCTCTCGACCGGCCCTGACACGGTCTCGGCCTCGGTCTCGCCGCTGAGCCCGTCCAGCACGATCTCACCGGACACGCTCTTGACGTTGGTGCGTTTCTCGAAGCCCGCCACGACCGCGGACGCGGAGATGACGCCTGCCTGCACGGCGCAGTCCTTCGGCACGGTCAGGGTCAGCGTGGTGGACCGCCGGCCCTGCCGGAGCCAGCCGAGGACGCCGTCCCAGGTCAGGTCCTTGTACGCGACGGTGAGCCGCCCGTCCTCGTCGTGCTCGACGACCAGCGGCGCCGTGTCGATCTCGGTCACCTCCAGGGTGGGTGGCCCGTCGCTGGCGAGCACGGCCAGGCGACCGGCCACGATGCGCACGCTGAGCGCGGTCACCGGCTCGAACGTGTGCCGGCCGGGCTGGTCGATGATCCACTGGGCCATGACATTCGCCTTCCGAGGGGGACACGATGCGTCTTCCACAAACACGATATGTCGCGTCCGTGAAAAGTCAAGATGTATCGCGTCTGCCCGGCGTGGTTCAGTCCTCGTCGTCCAGCCGCGCGAGCCAGGTCGCCAGCCGCTCCACCGGCACCTCGAACTCCGGGTTGAGGTCGACGAACTCACGCATGCGCTCGGCCAGCCACACCATGCCGACCTCCTCCTCGCCGCGGCGCTCGACCAGCTCCTCGATCCCCCGGTCGGTGAAGTACATGGCGTCTCCTAACGATGATCCAGATACACGCGAAGTCCCCCACGAGAACCACCAGTGGGGGACTTCGATGCGTGTGAACGTCAGCCGAGGCTCTCGGTGGTGATGCGCTCCAGCTCGGCGTCGTGCGCGGCGTGCGAGCCGACCGCCGGCGAGGAGTTGGCCGGCCGGGACACCCGGCGCAGCCCGCGACCGCCGAGCACACCCGGCTCCTCGGCCAGCTTCAGCGTGAGGTACGGCCACGGGCCCATGTTGATCGGCTCGTCCTGGGCCCACACCAGCTCGGCGTCCAAGCTGTAACGGGACAGCTCGGCACGCAGCTCCTCGGCGGGGAAGGGGTAGATGCGCTCAAGCCGCACGATCGCGACGTCCGAGCGCTCCTGCTTGTCCCGCGCCGCGACCAGGTCGTAGTACACCCGGCCCGAGCACAGCACCACGCGCCGCACCTCGGACGGGGTGACCGTGGCGTCGCCGATCACCGGCCGGAAGGCCCCGGAGGTGAACTCCACGGCAGGCGAGGACGCCGCCTTGAGCCGCAGCAGCGACTTCGGCGTGAAGACCACCAGCGGACGGCGCCGGTTGCTCAGCACCTGCCAGCGCAGCAGGTGGAAGTAGTTGGCCGGCGTGCTCGGCTGCGCCACCGTCATGTTGTCCTGCGCGCACAGCTGCAGGAACCGCTCGATCCGCGCGGAGGAGTGGTCGGGACCCTGGCCCTCGTAGCCGTGCGGCAGCAGCAGGACCACCGAGGAACGCTGGCCCCACTTCTGCTCACCCGACGAGATGAACTCGTCGATGATCGACTGCGCGCCGTTGGCGAAGTCGCCGAACTGCGCCTCCCACGCCACCAGCGCGTCCGGCCGCACCACGCTGTAGCCGTACTCGAAGCCCATCGCCGCGAACTCCGACAGCAGGGAGTCGTAGACGTAGAACTTCGTGGTGCCCTGGTTGAACGCCTTCAGCGGCGTGTGGTCCTCACCGGTGACCCGGTCGACCAGCACCGCGTGCCGCTGGCCGAACGTGCCACGACGGGAGTCCTGGCCGACCAGGCGCACCGGGTGGCCGTCGAGCAGCAGCGAGCCGAACGCCAGGGTCTCACCCATGGCCCAGTCGATGGCGTCCTCCGACACCATGCGGCCGCGGCGCTGCAGCACCGGCGCCAGGCGCGGGTGCGCGGTGAAGCCCTCGGGGAGGTTGAGCTGGGTCTCCACGACCCGCTTGATCGTCTCCTCGCTGACCGCCGACGGGGTCTCGTCGTGGGACCACGGCACCACCTCGTCGGGGGCCGGCTTGACGACCGCACCCGGCTCCAGCGGCTTGTGACCGGCCTCGCGGGTCTCGGTGAAGGCGCGTTCGAGCTGGCTCTGGTAGTCGCGCAGCGCCTGCTCGGCCTCCTCGACCGTGATGTCGCCGCGGCCGATCAGCGCCTCGGTGTACAGCTTGCGGATCGAGCGCTTGGCGTCGATCAGGTCGTACATCAGGGGCTGGGTGAAGCTCGGGTTGTCGCTCTCGTTGTGGCCGCGGCGGCGGTAGCAGACCAGGTCGATCACGACGTCCTTGCGGAACGCCTGGCGGTACTCGTAGGCCAGCCGGCCCACCCGCACCACGGCCTCGGGGTCGTCGCCGTTGACGTGGAAGATCGGCGCCTGGATCATGCGCGCCACGTCGGTGGCGTACACGCTGGACCGCGACGACGCCGGCGAGGTGGTGAAGCCCACCTGGTTGTTGACCACGACGTGCACGGTGCCGCCGGTGCGGTACCCGCGAAGCTGCGACAGGTGGAGCGTCTCGGCCACCACACCCTGGCCGGCGAACGCGGCGTCGCCGTGCACCAGCACGGGAAGGACGGTGAAGCCCTCCTCGCCGCGCTCCAGCAGGTCCTGCTTGGCGCGGACCACACCTTCGAGCACCGGGTCGACGGCCTCCAGGTGGGACGGGTTCGCCACCACGGACGTCGCGATCTTCTGGCCGCTCGGCGCGGTGAAGTCGCCGCCGGCGCCGAGGTGGTACTTCACGTCGCCTGAGCCGTGCGCGCTGCGCGGGTCGAGGTTGCCTTCGAACTCGCCGAACACCTGCGCGTACGACTTGCCGACGATGTTGGCGAGCACGTTGAGCCGGCCGCGGTGCGCCATGCCGATGACGGCCTCGTCGAGGCCCTCCTCGGCCGCCGCGCTGATCACCGAGTCGAGCAGCGGGATCAGCGACTCGCCGCCTTCGAGCGAGAAGCGCTTCTGGCCGACGTACTTGGTCTGCAGGAACGTCTCGAACGCCTCGGCGGTGTTGAGCCGGTGCAGGATGTGGAGCTGCTCCTCACGGGTCGGCCGGGTGTGGCCCTTCTCGACCCGCGCCTGGATCCAGGACCGCTCCTCGGGGTTCTGGATGTGCATGTACTCGATGCCGACCGTGCGGCAGTAGGAGTCGCGCAGCACGCCGAGGATGTCGCGCAGCTTCATCAGCGGACGGCCGCCGAACCCGCCGGTCGCGAACTCGCGCTCGAGGTCCCACAAGGTGAGGCCGTGGGACTTGATGTCCAGGTCGGGGTGCTTGCGCTGGTTGTACTCCAGCGGGTCGGTGTCGGCCATCAGGTGGCCGCGCACGCGGTAGGCGTGGATCAGCTCGATGACGCGGGCCGACTTGGCGACGTCGTCGTCGTGGGAGGCCGAGATGTCCTGCACCCAGCGCACCGGCTCGTACGGGATGCGCAGGGCCTGGAACACCTCGTCGTAGAAGCCGTCCTCACCGAGCAGCAGCCGGTGGATGCGGCGCAGGAACTCACCCGACTGCGCACCCTGGATGATGCGGTGGTCGTAGGTGCTGGTCAGGGTCATGACCTTGCTGACCGCGAGGCGGTTGAGCGTCTCGGGGGAGGCGCCTTGGTACTCGGCGGGGTACTCCATGGCGCCGACGCCGATGATCGTGCCCTGGCCCGGCATCAGGCGCGGCACCGAGTGGACGGTGCCGATGGTGCCGGGGTTGGTGAGGCTGATCGTGGTGCCGGTGAAATCGTCCACGCCGAGCTTGCCGGCGCGGGCCTTGCGCACGACCTCTTCGTACGCCGTCCAGAACTGGCGGAAGTCCATGGACTCGGCGGCCTTGATGGACGGCACGAGGAGCTGACGGCTGCCGTCGCTCTTCTGCACGTCGATGGCGAGGCCGAGGCCGACGTGCTCGGGCTTGACCAGGGTCGGCTTGCCGTCGACCTCGGCGTAGGAGTGGTTCATGTCCGGCATCACGGCGAGCGCCTTGACGATGGCGTAGCCGATCAGGTGGGTGAACGACACCTTGCCGCCGCGACCGCGGGACAGATGGTTGTTGATGACGATGCGGTTGTCGATCAGCAGCTTGGCCGGGATCACGCGCACGCTGGTGGCGGTGGGGACGGCCAGGCTGAGGTCCATGTTGGCCGCGGTGCGCGCGGCGGCGCCGCGCAGGCGGACCTCTTCCGCACCGGACGGCTTGGCGGACTTGGCCGGCTCGGCGGCCTTGGCGGCGGGCTTCTCGGCGGGCTTGGCCGCGGCCTTCTGCACGGGCTTGGCGGGCTTCACGGGCTCGCGCGGGGTGGGCTCGGGCTCGGCGGCGGCCGGCTCGGTCACCGGTGCGGCGGCGCCGTTGGCCTCCGGCAGTGCTGTGCGGCTCGTGCCTGACTCGGGGTTGTAGTCGGCGAAGAAGTTCCACCAGGCGCGGTCGACGGATTCGGGGTCCTGGAGATACTTCTGGTACAGCTCATCGACAAGCCACTCGTTCTGTCCAAAGGTGGCCAGCGGGTTTGTCCCCGACGACTCAGACGACACGGCCGAAATCGCCCTCTTCCGCAGATCGGCGTTTCAAGAAATAGAACCTGTCCAAGGCTACTCGCCGTACGAAGTGGCGTGTGCGCTCTCGGAGCGGGTCACGGCCTGATCCTCCCAGGACAGTTCAAACTGGTCACGTGGGGGTGGCCCGTCCGGAGGGTGAGGCCATGCTCACCATGGCGCCGTATCGCTGTGGCCCCGCGGCCATGGTGGCGTAGGTCACAGAGGAGGTCGGTGGAGTCGCGGTCACGGTGCCGGGCCGCCGCGAGGGGACGCGGCGGCCCGGCGGTCCGGGATCAGGCGCAGGCGGCGCCGTTCAGCGTGATCAGGTCGGGGTTGGGGTTGGGTCCGGGTGCGGAGTTGCCGTTGAAGCCGAAGGTGATCGACTGGCCCGGCAGGATCTTCTTGTTGTGCGAGAGGTTCTTGGCGCTGACGGTGGCGCCGCTCTGCGTGATGTCGGTGTTCCAGAAGTGCGTGGTCGTCTGGCCACTGAGGAACGACCACTTGAGCGTCCAGCCGTCGATGGCCGTGGTCCCGGTGTTCTTGACGGTCACCTGGGTGGTGAACCCGCTCGGCCAGGAGCCGTGCGTGGTGTAGGTGACCTGGCACTTGCCAGGCGCCTTCACCGTGCCGTCACCCTGGTCGGCGACGAACGCCGAGACCCACGACAGCGGCGAGTTCCAGTTGATCGTCAGCTCGTTGGTCGACCAGGACTCGATGTCGTCGATGTAGCAGAACTGGCCGACGCAGCCGGTCAGCTTCGACTGGGCCAGCGGGTCCTGGATGTAGCTGTTCGGGCCACCCGCCAGAGTGCCCTTCGGCGGGTTCGGCAGGCTGCTGTCGAGCTGGTGCGCGTACCAGCGGCTGTGCTGGTTGTGCGAGTTCACCTCGCCGTACCCGGTGACGTAGGACATGTTGAGCGCGTTGCGGCCGAAGATGTAGTCGATGCCCTGGAGCACGCCGTCGCGGTACTTGCGCTCGCCGGTGAGGTCGTACGCCGCGGCCACGACCACCAGGTTGTTCAGCACCAGGTTGTTGGAGCCCCAGTCGTAGTCGGTCACGCCGTACGCGATGCCGTACGGGTGCGCGTTCAGGGTGGCGAGGTACTTCTCGGCCCCCTGGACCACCGAGGCGCGCACGTCGGCCCGGCCCGGCAGATTGTTCGGCACGGTCGCGAGGTCGAGACGGCCGAGCGCGGCGGTGCTGCCCCAGTCGAAGCCGCGGTCGCGCCAGATGTCGGACGTGTGCAGCGGCGATGCCAGGAGGTAGTCCTTGTACTTGGCGTCACCGGTCGTGATGAACAGCTCCGCCGCGGCCCAGTAGAACTCGTCGCCGACGTTGTCGTCGTTGTAGGCGCCGCCGCCGGTGCCGTCCGCGGCGGAGGCGAGCTTGGCCGGGTTGGCCACGGCCGCGTCCCATGCCTTGCGCGCGGCGGTCAGGTTGCGCGCCGCGAACGCCGCGTCGTACGGCGCGAACAGGCGGGCCGCCTGCGCCGCGGTGGCGGCCAGGTTGAGGGTCGCCGCCGTGCTCACCGGGTGCAGCTCACGAAGCTGCGGGTCCAGGTGCGGCATCAGGGGCAGGCCGGTCCAGTTCTGGTCGTGGATCTTGTGGTGCGCCATGCCGGCGAACGGCTTGCCGTCCGGCACCTGCATCTTGAGCAGGAACTCCTGCTCCCAGCGCGCCTCGTCCAAGATGTCCGGCACGCCGTTGCCGCTCTCCGGCAGCGCGAGCGTGGAGTCGCCGAGGGCCCCCGCCGTCACGGCGTTCTTGGTGCGCTCGAACTCGCTCATGAGCTGCGCCACCGAGATTCCGCCGTTGACGACGTACTTGCCATGGTCGCCGGCGTCGTACCAGCCGCCGGCGACGTTCAGCCGGTAGTCGCAGACGCCGGGCTGGCACGGCACGTCGAGGTCACCCTGGTTCGGCGCCACACCGATGTGACCGGCGGGCCTGCCGTACCCGGGCCGCAGCGCGTCGTCGATCGCGATGCCGCTGCGCTGGGTGTAGTAGAACTTCAGCGCGTCCAGCCGCAGGTCGCGGTACGGCGCGCCGTTGCCGATGTCGAACGGCCTGCTGGTCTCGCCGTCCGCCACCAGCGTGTAGCCGGTGCCGGCCTTGGTGACGGAGCTGAAGTCGATCGAGTGGACGTTCTGGCCGGAGCTCGCGTCAACGCCACGCGGCGTGGTCTGACCGTTCGCGACCTTCTTGCCGCTCGCGTCGTTGAGCCGCCACGGGAGCGCCGTCGTCGACTCGGTCACCACGGTCGCGTTCTTCGGCCCCTTGGTCAGGTACGCCACCTGGTTCACCCGCACGCGGGGCCCGGTGTCGGGGATGTAGACGTCCGGCGGCGCGCCACCCTTGAGCGACACGTTGTCCAGGCAGAACCGCCACGGCGTGGCGCTGCCGCCGATCTGGAACACCACCTGCGCGTTCGGCAGGTCGACCGGCGAGGTGAACGTGTAGCTGTAGGTGTTGCCTGAGGTGCTGACCTCGGGGTTGGCGGCCAGGTAGGCCGTGTACGGGTCCGTCGGCATCTGCACGAGCGCACGCACCACCCGCGGCGGCGTTGCCGTGGCGAACATGCTGAACGCGTAGGTCTCACCGGCGACCAGCGGGATGTCGTTCTGGCCGATGATGGCGTCCCACGGGTTGATCGTCCCCCCGGGGACGTCCGTGCAGAACTGCCCGCCGACCACGGTGGCCGTCAGGTTGCCCGTGGTCCACCACGGTGCGGTGCCGTTGTCGAAGGACCCGTTGACGATCTGCTCGGGTCCCTCCTCTGCCGCGTACGTGGCGGGTGCGGACAAAGTGGAGGCGGCCAGAGTGGCCACTGCGGTCAGGGCGAGCGAAGCCGCCCACCGCCGGGATGGTCTGATCACGAAGGGTTCCCCAGTACGTCAGGGTGGGAGCGCTCCCACAGGAGTCGTGACCACGCATGGTTCCAACGCTCCAACGGGCCGTCAATGGACCACCCGCGACCGCGGAGTGACAAGACGCGCCTTGGCCCGTCCGGCGCACGTCGCGCTGCTCATGGTGGTGAGGAAGTCTGAAATTTTCATCGCACAGACGCCAAAGCTATCTTTGCAAAGATAACTTCGCAAAGATAGCTTTGGCATATGGAGGAGTCCGAGGTCTACCGGGTCACCGACCCCCGCGCGCTCAAGGCGGTCGCGCATCCGCTGCGCGCGCGCCTGCTCGGCGCGCTGCGTGTCGAAGGTCCCGCCACCGCCACAGAACTGGCCGCAAGGTTCGGGGAGAGCTCCGGCTCCACCAGCTACCACCTGCGGCAACTCGCCAGGTACGGCTTCGTCGAAGAGGACCCCGGCCGCAGGGACGCACGCGAGCGCCGCTGGCGCTCCGTCCACCGGTACACCGCCTGGAACGAGGCCGACCTCGACACCACCCCGCAAGGCCGCGAGGCCGCCGGTGACATGCGCGAACGGCAGCTGCGGGTCCTGATCCGCGACCACGGCGCCTTCGAGCGCGAACGCGACGCCTACGGCCCCGAGTGGATCGAGGCCGCCGGCATGTACGGCGACTTCGCCTACCTGACCCCGGCCTCGGTCACCCTCCTCTACGAGCGCGTCAAGGAGCTCCTGCGCGAACTGGAGGCCGCCGACGCCGATGCCCCCGGCCGTGAACGCGTCGTGGTCCACACCGCGGCCTTCCCCATGAGGGGGTATCCGCGGTGACCTCCCCCGGCCCCGCTCCGCCGCCGGCCCCACCGGCCCCCACGCCGAAGCACCCCGGCGCGCTGTCCCCGAGGGCCGCGTTACGGCGGTACACGCTGGTGAGCTTCCTCGCCTGGCTTCCCTCGGGGCTGGCGGCCCCGGCGACGGTGCTGCTCATGACGTCACGCGGTCTCGGGCTCGCGCAGATCGGCACGGTGACCGCCGTGTTCTCGATGGTCGTGGTGGTGCTCGAACTCCCGACCGGCGGCCTGGCCGACGTCGTCGGCCGGCGCGTGGTGCTCGCCGTGTCGGCGGCGCTCAGCCTGGTGGCGCTCGTGCTCATGGCCACGGCCACCACGTTCTGGCCGTTCCTCGGCTGGGCCGTGCTCCAGGGGACGGCGCGCGCGCTGTCCAGCGGCCCGGCTCAGGCGTGGTACGTCGACACGCTGCACCGTGCGGCGGGCCCGGACGCCGACCTGCGGCCGGGGCTGTCCCGCGGTGAGGCGGCGGGCTCGCTGTCGCTGTGCCTCGCCACCCTGACCGGCGGTTTCCTCCCCTTGGTCGTGCCAGGCGGCCTGATGGTGCCGGCGCTCGGCGGCGCGGGGGCCGCCGTGGTGCTGCTCGCCGTCGTGCTCGCCGTGCTCGGTGAGCCGCCGCGACCTCGTGCTGGGGTGCGGTCGGTGCTGCGCGACGTGCCGGTCACGATCGGCGCCGGGCTGGCGCTCGCCGTGCGGGACGGCGGCCTGCGCCGCCTGGTGTCGATCGCGTTCCCCGTCGGCGTCGGCCTCGGGGTGATCGAGCTGTTCACGCCGGGACGGCTGGCCGGGCTGACCGGGGACGCCGAGTCGGGAAGCTCGGTGTACGCGCTCGTGTACGCGGCCGGTTTCGGCGCGTCCGCGCTCGGGTCATGGGCCTCGCCGTGGGTGGCGCGGGTGATGGGCCGGCCGTCGCGCGCCGCGGTGGCGGGGATGACCGGCGTGGCTCTCGCCTTCGCCGTGCTGGCCGCGACGGCCGCCGTGACCGGCGTCGCGGGTGTGGTGTCCGCCGCCTTCGCGTACGTCCTGCTGTACGCCGGGCTCGCGGTGGCCGAGGTGGTGCGCGTCTCGCTGATGCACGAACGGGTCGAGTCGTCCCGCCGCTCGACCCTGATGTCGGTGGACTCCTTGCAGTTGCACGTCGGCTCCGCGCTCAGCGCCGCCGGTTTCGGCGCGCTGGCCGGCGTGACGGGCCCGTCGCTCGCCTGGTGGGTGACCGCGCTGCTCAGCCTGGGGTGCGCGTCGCTGTACGTCCGCCTTCCCGCGCGCGGGACGGCCTCCGCCGGTCTTGTGCGCGCCGGGCCGGAAATCGGTTGAACGCGGCCGGGGTGCGGCGCGTATCTCGGTGTGTCCGGGAGCGCCGGGTGGAGTGAGGTGCCGATGAGGGGTGGCCGTGAGCTGGTCGCCGGAGTTGTGGTGATGCTGGCGCTGGCGGGGTGCGCCGGGAGGCCGGTGGCGGCCGGCGTGCCGGCGGCTGTGCCGGCGGGGGTGGCCCCTCGGGAGGTCACCGAGGCGGATGTGCCGTACAACCTGACCGATGTGCTGTTCTGCAGGGAGATGATCCTGCATGATCGGCAGGCGCTCACGTTGGCGGGGCTGGTGGAGGGGCGGAGCGAGGACGCTTTTGTCGGCGGACTCGCGGACCGGATCAAGGCTGGTGAGGCGTCCAGGGTGGCGGCGTTGGCGGAGCGGTTGCGGACGTGGGACTTCAGTGTTCCTGATGCGGCGAATCCTCCGATGCATGACATGCCGGGGATGTTGACGGATGCTCAGCTTGTGCTGCTTCGGGGGAAGCGTGGGGCGGACTTCGACAAGCTGTGGCTCACGACCTTGGCGCGGCACACGGGGTACGGCATGCTGCTGGCGGAGAAGGCTCGGGACGACGGTAAGGACCGCACAACCAAGGACATCGCCGGCAGGTTGGCGGTGGCGCAGCGTGCCGAGGTGAACGAGATGGCCACTCGTCTCGCGCGGCTGCGGGGTGGTGGCTGAACCGCGGATTTCATGACGGCCGGTGGTTTCTGGGTTCGCGCGGTGCGGCGGGTTATCGTGGGGAACCACTAGAAGGTTGTTCTCCTGAAGGGTGGGCGGCATGCCGGAACTGAGGTTCGACGGGAAGGTCGCGATCGTGACCGGAGCGGGTCACGGGCTCGGCAGGTCGCACGCGTTGCTCCTCGCCGAACGCGGTGCCAAGGTCGTCGTGAACGACATCGGCGGCGCGCTGGACGGCAGTGGCGCCTCGGCGGGGCCGGCCGCGGACGTGGCCGAGTTGATCGTCAAGAACGGCGGGGAGGCGGTGGCCAGCGCCGACAGCGTGACCACGCCTGAGGGGGCCGAGGCGATCGTGCGTACGGCGATCGACGCGTTCGGCCGGGTGGACGTCCTGGTCAACAACGCCGGCATCCTGCGGGACAAGTCGTTCGGCAAGATGACGGTCGAGGACTTCGACTCCGTCCTCGCCGTGCACGTGCGCGGGTCCTTCCTCGTCAGCCGCGCGGTGTTCCCGCACATGAAGGAGCAGCGGTACGGCCGCATCGTCAACACGACCTCGCCGGCGGGGCTGTTCGGCAACTTCGGCCAGGCCAACTACTCGACCGCGAAGATGGGCCTGGTCGGACTGACCAAGACCCTCGGCATCGAGGGTGCGCGGGCCGGCATCAAGGCCAACGCCATCGCCCCCATCGCCTGGACCCGCATGACCGAGGCGCTGCTGCCGGCCGAACTGGAGCAGAGACTCGGCGCCGACAAGATCAGCCCGGTGGTGGCGTTCCTCGCGCACGAGAGCTGCGAGACCAGCGGCGAGGTGTTCAGCGTCGGCGGCGGCCGGGTGGCCCGGGTCTTCGTGGCGGAGGGTCCCGGCTGGCACACCGACGACCTCACCGCGGAGGCCGTCGCGGAGAACTGGCAGGCGATCCTCACCGAGGAGCCGCACCTGCAGCCGACCACGCTCGGCGAGCAGGCGGCGGCGTCGATGCGCGCGATGTTGTAGGCGTCCACGACCTGGACCGGCGGGGTTTCGTGACTCCGCCGGTCATTTTTGTCCGCACTGCCAGCAAGCTTTCGTCCATAACGGCGAAAGTTATGAATCGCAATCAAAAAGCCCTTCACCTGGTGGCGGAAGTGGTCTAGCTTCGGGGACGTATCACCCCAACCCCGGAGTGGCTGTGAAGCGGATCCCCCTGCGTCCTGAGAACCTGCATCAGGCGACGCTGTTGCGTCTGCTGCGGGACGGCGGCAGGTCGCGCGCGGAACTCGGGGACGATGTCGAGCTCTCCCGGTCCAAACTGAACCTGGAGCTGGACCGCCTCATCGAGGTGGGCCTGGTGGAGCAGGCGGGGCTGGCCGCCTCCCGGGGCGGACGCCGCTCCGGCATGGTGCGCCTGTCACCGGCCATCCGCTTCGCCGGCATCGACATCGGCGCGACGTCGATCGACGTCGCGGTCACCAACGGCGAGCTGGAGATCCTCGGTCACGTCAGTGAGCAGTGCGACGTGCGTCAGGGCCCGGCCCGCGTGCTGGACCGCGCGATGGAGCTGCTGCGCAAGCTCCGTGAGCAGCGGTTGTTCACCCAGCTCAACGGTGCGGGGATCGGGGTCCCCGGCCCGGTGAGCTTCGCTGAGGGTGTCCCCGTGGCTCCTCCGATCATGCCGGGCTGGGACCGTTTCCCCGTCCGGGACATGGTCAGCCAGGAGCTCGGCTGCCCCAGCAAGGTCGACAACGACGTCAACCTCATGGCGCTCGGCGAACTGCACGCGGGACTCGCGCGTCAGGTCGACGATTTCCTGCTCATCAAGTTCGGTACAGGCGTCGGCTGCGGCATCGTGGTCGACGGCAAGATCTATCGCGGCGTGTCCGGCAGCGCGGGTGACATCGGGCACATGCGGGTCGACGATCAGGGGCCGGTCTGCACCTGTGGCAACACCGGCTGCCTGGAGGCGTACTTCAGCGGTGCCGCGCTCGCGAGGGAGGCGGTGCGGGTCGCGCCGCGTTCGCCGTACCTCACCGAACGTCTCGACGTGGTGGGCTCGCTCACCGCGGAGGACGTCGCCGCCGCGGCGACGCTCGGGGACCCTGTGGCTTTGCAGCTCATCAGGGACGGCGGACGGCAGGCGGGCCAGGTGCTCGCCGGGCTCGTCAGCTTCTTCAACCCCGGCCTCATGATCATCGCGGGAGGAGTGGCCCGTTTGGGCCACGTACTACTCGCGGAGATCAGAAGCGTCATCTACCGCAGGTCACTCCCGCTCGCCACCGGGAACCTGCCGATCGTCCTGTCCGAATTAGGAGACACCGCCGGCGTCATCGGCGGTGCACGACTGATCAGCGATCACGTCTTCTCTGTGCAATAGCTCCACGGCACCCCGGTGCCAGGAACCATCGTCCCCCTACTAGGACCCCACCCGGAGGCCCCGTGAGCGACCTGCTGGTCATGCGAGGCATCGTCAAGCAATTTCCCGGCGTGCGCGCCCTGGACGGCGTGGACCTGGACGTCCGCGCAGGCGAGGTGCACTGCCTGCTCGGCCAGAACGGCGCCGGTAAGTCGACTCTCATCAAGATCCTCGCCGGAGCGCACCAGCCGGACGAGGGAACCATCACCTTCGGCGGCGAGGAGGTGCGGTTCACGAGCCCGATCGCGGCCATCAAGGCGGGTATCGCGACCATCTACCAGGAACTGGACCTGGTGGCGGGCCTGTCGGTCGCGGAGAACATCTTCCTCGGCCACGAGCGCGCCAGGCTGGGCTTCACCCGCAGGAGCGGCATGAACCGCGCCGCGGCCGAGCTGCTCGGCCGCCTCGGCCACGGCGAGATCAAGCCCACGACCGAGGTGGGACGGCTGTCCGCGGCCGGCATGCAGATCGTCAGCATGGCCCGAGCGCTGTCCCACGACGTACGGCTGATCATCATGGACGAGCCGTCGGCCGCGCTCGCGCACGACGAGGTGGCCAACCTGTTCCGCGTGATCAGGGATCTCACCCAGCAGGGTGTGGCGGTCGTCTACATCTCCCACCGCCTGGAGGAGATCCGCGAGATCGGCGACCGCGTGACGGTGCTCAAGGACGGCCGGACCGCCGCCGTGGGCCTGCCGGCGCGTGACACCCCGACCTCCCGCGTCGTGTCGCTGATGACCGGCCGGGACGTGGAGTACGTCTTCCCGAAGCGTCCCGCGCCAGGCGCGCACGACGGCAGGCCCGAGGTGCTGCGCGTCGAGGGGATCACGGTCCCCGGACACGTCAAGGACGTGTCGCTGACCGTGCGCGAGGGGGAGATCGTGGGGCTGGCCGGCCTGGTCGGATCGGGCCGCTCGGAGATCATCGAGGCGGTGTACGGCGCGCGCCGTCCCGTCACCGGCAGGGTGCTGCTGTCCGGCGAGCCGGTGCGGCCCGGCAGCACGACCAGAGCGGTGCGGCTCGGCATGGGACTCGCCCCTGAGGAGCGCAAGGCGCAGGCGCTGCTGATGAACGAGTCGGTGGGTCGCAACATCACCATCGCCGGCCTCGGGAAGTACTCAAGACTCGGCTGGGTGGACCGCCGCGCCGAGCGCCAGGAGGCCGAACGGCTGGTGCGGACCGTGGACATCCGTCCCCCCGACCACCGTCGGCCGGTGCGCACCCTGTCCGGTGGCAACCAGCAGAAGGCGATCTTCGCGCGCTGGCTGGTCGAGGGCCGCAAGCTCCTGCTGCTGGACGAACCCACGCGCGGCGTCGACGTCGGCGCGCGCGCGGAGCTTTACGCCGTGATCCGGCGGCTCGCCGACGAGGGCGTCGGCGTCCTACTGGTCTCCAGCGAGGTTCCCGAGGTGCTCGGGCTCGCCGACCGGGTCCTGGTCCTCCGAGAGGGCCGGGTCATTCACGAATCGGACGCCCGCGAGCTCGACGAGCCCCGCGTGCTTGACATGATCATGGAAGGGAGCGCGTTGTGACGCCGCAGGACGGCACCCGGGACCTGCGTACCGGTTCCGGTACGCCAGATGACACCCCGCACGACACTCCGCAGACCAAGGTGGCCGCACGCCGCCCCGCCACCGCGTCGAGCCTGCTCGGCGGCATCGGACAGGCCCGCCACCTCGGCCTGGTGGTGGCGCTGGTGCTGCTGGCCGTGGTCGGCCTCGTGACCGTGCCGGACACGTTCGCGACCTCCTCCAACTTCGTCAGCATCCTGGCCCTGGCCGCCACGATCGGTGTCATCACCGTCGGCATGACGTTCGTCATCATCGGCGGCGGCATCGACCTGTCGGTCGGCGCGATCATGGCGCTGGCGTCGGTGTGGGCCACGACGCTCGCCACGCAGGCGTACGGGCCGGTCGTCATGGCGATCTGCGCCATCGCGGTCGGCACCGGAGCGGGCCTGCTCAACGGCTTCCTGATCTCCTACGGCCGCATGGTGCCGTTCATCGCCACCCTCGCGATGCTGGTGGCCGCGCGCGGCCTCGCGCAGCGCATGTCGGACCGCAGGACCCAGCTCGTCCAGCCCGACAACTCCGCGCTCGTGGAGCTGTCGACCACCCGGGTGTTCGGCCTGCCGCTGCTGGTGTACATCTTCGCGCTGGTGGTGGCGGTCGGCTGGCTGGTGCTCAACCGCACGACGTTCGGCCGCCGCACGTACGCGGTCGGCGGCAACCCCGAGGCGGCGCGCCTCGCCGGCATCAACGTGCGGCGGCACACCCTGATCCTTTACGCGCTCTCCGGCCTGTGCTGTGGCATCGCCGCCATCCTGATCATGGCGCGCACCACCACCGGTTCCAGCACCCATGGCGACCTCTACGAGCTGGACGCCATCGCCGCCGTCATCATCGGCGGCACGCTGCTCACCGGCGGCCGGGGCACGATCATCGGCTCGATCCTCGGCCTGCTGATCTTCACGGTGATCACCAACCTGTTCATCCTGAACGGCCTCAACACCAGCGACCAGCTCATCGCCAAGGGCTTGATCATCGTGATCGCCGTGCTCCTCCAGCGGCGCAGCCTGAACACACCTACTTAGCCGGGCTCCGGCGCGACGCCAGGACCGGCGGACACCGCCGTACGGCCGCGGGGACCCCGCGGCCGGGGGCCGCCGGCTCCCGGCGATCAACTGAAGACGAATCAATAGCGAAATTCACCCTCAAGGGTTCCTCTCTCAACCCCGGAACAGGAGCAAGACACTATGGAGAAGCGCGTCGGCAGGCGGGGTTTCCTCGTCAGCGGGGCCGTGGTCGGAGCAGGTGCGCTGGTCACGGCGTGCACAAGTAATGAGCCGGCTGCGGCTCCGAGTTCGGCTGCTCCGCAGGCGACGACGGCGGGTACCGACAATGATCAGCCGGGTGAGAAGGTCGTCATCGGGTTCTCGGCTCCGGCGGCGGACCATGGGTGGATCGCGGCGATCGCCAAGAACGCCGAGGCTCAGGCCAAGCAGTACAGCGATGTGGAGTTCAAGCCGGTCGAGCCGACCAATGACATCAACCAGCAGATCTCGGCGGTGGAGTCGCTGATCCAGGCGAAGGTGAACGCGCTGGTGATTCTGCCGAACGATGGTGAGCAGTTGAACCAGGTGGCGCGGCGGGCCACGGACGCGGGGATCCCGGTGATCAATTTGGACCGGGTGTTCCCGGACAAGTTGTCGTACCGGACGTGGATCGGCGGGGACAACTACGGCATGGGGGTGGCGGCGGGTCATTTCATCGGTGACCGGCTGAAGCAGGCGGGGGTGTCGAATCCGGTGATCCTGGAGATCCAGGGGATCGCGACGCTGCCGTTGACGCAGGATCGCAGCAAGGGGTTCGCCGATGCGCTGAAGACCTACGGGTTCAGTGTGACCGCGCAGCAGGACGCGAAGTTCACGGTGGAGTCGGGGACGCAGGTGGCGAGCAATCTGCTGCAGGCGCACAAGAAGATCGATGCGATCTGGAACCACGACGACGACCAGGGCATCGGTGTGCTGGCGGCGATCAAGGAGGCCGGTCGGGATGAGTTCTTCATGGTCGGTGGTGCGGGGTCGGCGAACGCGATGCGGGACATCCAGGCCGACAGTGGTGTGCTGAAGGCGACGGTGACCTACAGCCCGACGATGGCGTCGTCGGCGATCAAGCTGGCTCGTCTGATCGCGCAGGGCAAGGGCATGAGCGACCTGGTGGAGCAGCAGGTTCCCCAGTCGATCACCCTGGCGTCGGAGACCATCACCAAGGACAACGCCGCCCAGTACCTGCCCCTGGGCTTCGAATCCTAGAGAATCGGGGTTACTCGTGACTGACTCAAGGCCGGCGCTCGGGGTCGGCATGGTCGGCTACGCGTTCATGGGACGCGTGCACTCGCAGGCATGGCGTGCCGTCGGCGCGTTCTTCGACCTGCCGGTCGCTCCGGTCATGGCGGTCCTGTCGGGACGTTCCGCGGAACGCACGGCCGCCGCCGCCGCCCAGCTCGGCTGGGCGGCGGTGGAGACCGACTGGAAGGAGCTCATCAAGCGCGAGGACGTCCACATCGTGGACATCTGCACGCCGGGTGACTCACACGCCGAGATCGCCATCGCGGCGCTGGAGGCCGGCAAGCACGTCCTGTGCGAGAAGCCGCTGGCCAACACCGTCGAGGAGGCCGAGGCGATGGTGGCCGTCGCCGAGCGTGCCGCCGCGCGCGGCGTGCGCAGCATGGTCGCCTTCAACTACCGCCGGGTGCCCGCCGTGGCCCTGGCCCGTCAGATGGTCGCCGAGGGCCGCATCGGCGAGATCCGCCACGTACGCGCGCAGTACCTGCAGGACTGGATCACCGATCCGGAGTTCCCGCTGGTGTGGCGGCTGCAGAAGGACAAGGCGGGTTCCGGCGCGCTCGGCGACATCGCCTCGCACATCGTCGACACCGCGCAGTTCATCACCGGCCAGCTCATCACCGGTGTCTCCGGCCTCACCGAGACGTTCGTCAAGCGGCGTCCGCTCGCCGAGGAGTCCGCGGGCCTCAGCGCCGCCGGTGGCGGTGGCGCGACCGGTGAGGTCACCGTGGACGACGCCGCGCTGTTCACCGCCAGGATGTCGGGTGGCGCGGTCGCGTCGTTCGAGGCCACCCGGTTCGCCACCGGCCGCAAGAACGCCATGCGGATCGAGGTGAACGGTTCGCTCGGCAGCATCGCCTTCGACTTCGAGTCGATGAACGAGCTGTGGTTCTACGACCAGAACCTCCAGGCCGAGGAGGCCGGGTTCCGGCGGATCTACGTGACCGAGTCCGGTCACCCGTACGCCGGCGCCTGGTGGCCCCCCGGTCACGGCCTCGGGTACGAGCACACGTTCACCCACGAGGTGAAGGACTTCCTTGAGGCGGTCGGCAACGGCACCGACCCCGCGCCGTCGTTCGCCGACGGGCTGCGGGTGCAGCGGGTGCTCGCCGCGGTCGAGCGCAGCGCGGCCGACGACAGCCGCTGGACCACGGTCGACGGCTGACCGCCGCCGTCCACCACCGACGAGATCCTTAAGGAGCGGACAATGACGCGACCGATCACCCTGTTCACCGGCCAGTGGGCCGACCTGCCGTTCGAGGAGGTGTGCCGCCTGGCAGGGGAGTGGGGATACGACGGACTCGAGCTCGCCTGCTGGGGTGACCACTTCGAGGTCGACAAGGCCCTGGCCGACGACTCCTACATCCCGCGCAAGCTGGAGCTGCTCGAGAAGCACGGCCTGAAGGTCTGGACGATCTCCAACCACCTGGTCGGGCAGGCGGTCTGCGACAACCCGATCGACGAGCGCCACAAGGGCATCCTGCCGTCCCGCATCTGGGGCTCCGGCGACGCCGAGGAGGTGCGGCGCAACGCGGCGGAGGAGATGAAGGACACCGCGCGCGCCGCGGCCAAGCTCGGCGTGAACACCGTGGTGGGCTTCACCGGCTCGTCCATCTGGCACACCGTCGCGATGTTCCCGCCGGTGTCCCCGTCGATGATCGACGCGGGCTACCAGGACTTCGCCGACCGCTGGAACCCGATCCTCGACGTGTACGACGAGGTCGGGGTGCGCTTCGCGCACGAGGTGCACCCGAGCGAGATCGCCTACGACTACCACACCACCGTGCGCACCCTGGAGGCCATCGGGCACCGTCCGGCGTTCGGCCTCAACTGGGACCCCTCGCACATGGTGTGGCAGGAGCTGGACCCCGCCGGGTTCATCCTCGACTTCGCCGACCGGATCTACCACGTGGACTGCAAGGACGCCAAGGTGCGCACCGGCGACGGCCGCCGCGGCCGGCTGTCGTCGCACCTGCCGTGGGCCGACCTGCGCAGGGGCTGGGACTTCGTGTCGACCGGCCGGGGTGACGTGCCGTGGGAGGACTGCTTCCGCGCGCTCAACTCGATCGGCTACGACGGCCCCATCTCGATCGAGTGGGAGGACGCCGGCATGGACCGCCTGTCCGGTGCTCCCGAGGCCCTCGCCTACATCCGCACCCTCAACGCGATCACCCCGCCGACCGCCGCCTTCGACGCGGCGTTCTCCTCGGAGTGAGCGCTCGATGACGACGGCGGCCGCCGGTTCATCCCCGGCGGCCGCCGTTCACCGTCCGGCCGGTCCTCCCTGCTCCGGTGGGCCGGCTGTGGCGTTCCCTAGTCGAAGACCACGATCTGCCGCAGCACCTCGCCGCCGCGCAGCGCCGCCACGGCGTCGTTGAGGTCGCCGAGCCGGATCCGTGAGCTGATCATGCTCTCCAGGTCCAGCTTGCCGGCCTTCCACAGCCCGGCGAACAGCGGGAAGTCGCGGCGCACGTCGCTGTCGCCGTACAGCGAGCCGTGCAGCGTCTTGCCGTCGAACATCAGGTTGAACGCCGACAGCGACACCATGTCGTCCATGGCGCCGGCCCCCACGACGACCACGTCGCCGCCTCTGCGCGTGGCCTGCCAGGCCGCGAGGATGGTCTGCGATCTGCCGACCACCTCGAAGCCGTAGTCGAAGCCCTGGCCGCCGGTGAGCGACGCCACGGCCTCCGTCAGCTGCTCGGGGGTGCAGGCGTCGGTGGCGCCGACCTTCTTGGCGAGCGCGTGCTTGGACGTCAGGGGGTCGACCGCGAGGATCGTGGTGGCGCCGGACAGCCGGGCCCCCTGGATCACCGACAGGCCGACGCCGCCGCAGCCGATCACCACGGCCGTGGCGCCGGGCCGCAGTTTGGCCGTGTTGACCACCGCGCCGACGCCGGTGGTGATGCCGCAGCCGATGAGCGCCGCGACCTCGTACGGCACCTCGGGGTCGATCTTGATGGCCCCCTGCCACGGCACGACGATCTCCTCGGCCCAGGTGCCGCACCCCACCATGCCGAACGCCGGGGTCTCCCCGCCGTACCGGAACCTCGGCAGTGTGAAGCTCTCCATGACGTAGTGCATGCACAGGTACGGCTGGCCGCCGACGCAGCGGTCGCACGCGCCGCACGCCGGCGTCCAGTTGACGACGACGTGGTCGCCGGGAGCGACCGAGGTGACCTGGTCGCCGACCTCGACGACCTCGCCGGCGCCTTCGTGGCCGAGCACCACAGGCAGCGGCATCGGCAGCAGGCCCGTCATCACCGACAGGTCGGAGTGGCAGACCCCGGTCGCCTTGATCTTCACGCGGACGTCCGTGGCACCCACGGGGGCGAGGGTGAAGTCGTCGCGGATGTCGAGCTTGTCATCCCCGACGGCGTGCAGCATCGCGGCTCGCATGAAGGACCTCCTAATGGGGACGTGCTACTCCTCTTCCAGGGAGAGCGCGGCTTTGGGGCAGGAACGGACCGCGTGGCGCACGCGGTCGAGCATCTCCGGCGGCGGCTCGGGGAGCAGCACGTGCAGGTTGTCGTCGTCGTCCACCTCGAAGACCTCCGGCGCGAGGCCCATGCAGACGGCGTTCGCCTCGCACACGTCGTAGTCGACCTTTATCTTCATCTGTGCCCCTCCTGGCGTGGATGCGGATGAAGGTGAGACTAGGCCGTGGCGGGTGCGGTCAGCTTGCGGTGGTCCCAGGAGACCACGCGTGTCGGCTCGACGAGGTAGGCCACCCTCTTGCGGCCGGTGTGCTCGACGTAGCCGCGCAGCTCCTCGGCGGGGTCGTCGTCGGGGAGGCGTGCCATGCGCCGGGTGATCTCCAGGCCGGCGCCGAGCACGCCGGCCGGCGCGTCGACCAGGCGCGCGGTGCCGTAGACGAGCACGCCGCGCAGGTCGAAGTAGTCGTCGCCGGTCTCGACGAGGCAGCTCACCCGGGGGTCGCGGTCGATGTTGCGCCGCTTCTGCGCCTTGCCGTACGTCCAGAAGGCGATGCGGCCGTCGATCAGGCCGTAGAACATCGTCACCAGGTGCGGCGTCCCGTCGGGGTTGACGGTGCCGAGCTGGAGCTTGCGGCACTGTCTGAGGTGGTCGGCCACCTCGTCGTCGCTCATCGCGATGCGGGCACGCTGGTTCACCCAGGAAGTAGAACACGTTCCACCAGGGGTGGCAAGGGCTGCCGGAATATTGTTCGGGACAAATCCGATCTTGCCGGGGGTCCCCGCGAGTGGAGGGACGGCGGACGGGTAGGGTGCTGCCCCGTTGCCGTCCACAGGGGAAAACGATGACTTATCCGACCTTGCCGGCCGAGCTGCGGCACGCGGCCGAACGGGCCAAAGGCTTCATGCCCCCGCCTGAAGGCCTGGCGCTGTTCCAGACCGCGCACACCTACGCCGAGCGCGGGCCCATCTGCGAGATCGGCACCTACTGCGGCAAGTCCGCCGTGTACCTCGGCGCGGCGGCCCGCGAGCACGGCACGGTCGTGTTCACCGTGGACCACCACCGCGGCTCGGAAGAGATCCAGCCCGGCTGGGCCTACCACGACCCGACGCTGATGGACCTGCGGTTCGGCAAGATGGACTCCCTGCCGTTCTTCCGCTCCACCATCGCCGCCGCCGGCCTGGAGGACACCGTCATCGCCGTGGTCGGCCGCTCGGAGGTCGTGGCACGCCACTGGAACACCCCGCTCGCCATGCTGTTCATCGACGGCGCGCATTCGGAGGAGCCGGTCACCCTCGACTACGAGGGCTGGGCCCCGCACGTCATGCCAGGCGGCGCGCTGGTGTTCCACGACATCTACCCCGACCCCGCCGACGGCGGCCAGGGCCCCTACCGCGTCTACCAGCGCGCGCTGGCCACCGGCGAGTACCGCGAGGTCAGGGCCGAAGGGTCGCTGCGGGTGCTTCAGCGCGCCGGCTAGGCGCGGCTCGGCGTGGTGGAGCAGCCGCAGGTGGCCGGGTCGGTGACCGGCAGCGTGTAGGGACCGGCGTCCCTGAACAGCGCCGCGGCCGGTGTGGCGCCGGACAGCGCGTCGGCGGCCAGCACCACGGCGGCCGCCGTGTAGGCCGACTGCTCGTGCGGGAACCACGCGCGGTTGGCGAACTGCCAGCCCGTCCAGTACGAGCCGTCCTCGTGCCGCATGTGCTGCACGTCCCGGAACAACGCGTGCGCGCGCTCGGCGTCCCCGAGCGCGTCCAGCGTCAGCACCAGCTCGCACGACTCCGCGGCCGTCACCCACGGCTGGTCCGACACGCACCGCGCGCCGAGCCCCGGCACCACGAACGTGTCCCAGCGCTCGGCCAGCCGCTCGCGCGCCTGCGCGCCGCGCACCGCGCCGCCGAGCACCGGGTAGTACCAGTCCATCGAGAAGCGGCTCTTGTCGGCGAACGCCTCGGGGTGCGCCGCGAGGACGTGACCGAGCTGTCCGGCCGCGAGTTCCCAGTCCGGCTGCGGCGCGCCGAGGTGCTCGCCGAGCAGCACGCCGCAGCGCATCGCCTGGTAGACGGACGAACAGCCGGTCAGCAGCGCGAACCCGGCCGGCTCACCCGTCGCGGTGCGCTGCCAGATGACCTCGCCGCGCGCCGTCTGCAATCCCACCACGAAATCCATGGCGCGGCGGACGGCGGGCCACATGCGGCGCGCGAAGTCCTCGTCCCCGGTGACCAGCAGCTCGTGCCACACCCCGACCGCGAGGTACGCCGCGTGGTTGCTCTCCCCGGCCGCCTCGGCGGTCCGGCCGCGCACGACCTTGCGCGGCCATGAGCCGTCGGAACGCTGGTGGCGCACCAGCCAGTCGTACCCGGCGCGGACCTCGGCGGTGAGGCCGGCCACCGACATCGCCATCAGGCACTCGACGTGGTTCCACGCGTCCACGTGGCCCTCGGGCCACGGCACACCGCCGTCGTCCTCCTGCACCGCGGCGATGCTGCGCGCGGTGGCGAGGACCTGCTCGGCGGTGATGACCCCCGGTACCGCGGGGAGCCGGCCGCCTGCCGTCATGCCGGCTTCCGAACGTAGATCACCACGCTTTTGCCGATCAACGGGTTCAGCACGGCCTCGGCGACGCGGGTCGCCGCGGGCCGCTTCATGATGTCCCACACCAGCAGCCGGTGGTAGGCCTTGGCGAGCGGATGGTCGTCGTCGTTCACGCCGACCGCGCACTTGATCCACCAGTACGGCGAGTGCAGGCCGTGCGCGTGGTGGTGCGGGCCGACCTCCAGGCCGGTGGCCTTCAACTTGGCGCTCAGCTCGGCGAGCGTGTAGATGCGCACGTGGCCGCCAGGCGCCGTGTGGTACGCCTCCGACAGGGCCCAGCAGATGCGCTCGGGCAGGAAACTCGGCACGGTCACCGCCGCCGTGCCGCCGGGCTTCAGCACCCGGAAGATCTCACGCATCGCCGCCATGTCGTCGGGGATGTGCTCGAGCACCTCCGCCGCGATGACCCGGTCGAACGACGCGTCGGGGAACGGCATCGCGAGCGCGTCCCCCGTCACGGTCTCCGCGGTCGCGCCTTGCGGTACCTCGCCTGCCTTGTCCATGGCGGCGAACATGACGGCCACGCTCTGCAGTTCCGCCGCGTCCTGGTCGAACGCCACCACGTCCGCGCCGCGCCGCAGCACCTCGAACGCGTGCCGTCCGCCGCCGCAGCCGAGGTCCAGCACCCGAAGGCCCGGCCCGACCGTGAGCCTCCCGAAGTCGACCGTCAGCACCTACCGCTCCCCTTTCGCCTCTGGATGGCCTCGCGGTACGCCTCCACGGTCCGCCTGGCCACGACGTTCCAGGTGAACCGCTCCATGACCCGGTCGTAGCCCGCCTTGCCGACCCGCTCGCGTTCCTGCGGCGAGTCGTGCAGGCGGCGCAGCACGCCGGCCAGTTCCTCGGGGTCGCCGGGTGCGACCTGGATCGCGGCGTCGCCGACCACCTCGGGCAGCGCGCCGGTGCGGCTGGCCACGAGCGGGGTGCCGCAGGCCATGTGCTCGACCGCCGGCAGCGAGAAGCCCTCGTACAGCGACGGCACCACGGAGATCTCGGAGGTGGCGATCAGCTCGCCGAGCTCGTCGTCGGAGATGCCGTGCACGAACCGCACCCGGTCGCCGAGCGCCAGCTCGCGCACGAGTTTCTCGGTGGGGCCGCCGGGGGTGGGCCTGCTGACCACGGTCAGGTTGACGTCCCGCTCGGTGGCGAGCTTGGCGACGGCGCGCAGCAGCGTCGCCACCCCCTTCATGGGGGAGTCGGCGCTCGCCACGGCCACGATCGAGCCCTTGCGCTTCGGCAGGTGCGGGCGGGGGTGGAAGTGGCGGGTGTCCACGCCGAGGGGGATGAGCCGCATGTTGCGCTGCGGCACGTTGAAGTCGCGGTGGATGTCGGCGAGGCTCGACTCGCTGACGGTGAGGATCGGGCTGAGGCGCGGCGCCACGATGCTCTGCATGCGCACGAAGCCGTACCAGCGGCGCATGGAGAGCTTCTTGCGCAGCGGCGCGGCGCTCAGCTCGATGCGCCGGTCCACGCTGATCGGGTGGTGGATGGTGCCGACCACGGGGAACAGCTTCTGGATGCCGAGCAGGCCGTAGCCGAGGGTCTGGTTGTCCTGCACCACGTCGAAGTCGCCTTGACGGCGCTTCAGCTCACGCAGGGCCCGCAGGCTGAACGTCAGCGGCTCGGGGAAGCCCGCCGTCCACATGGTGCCGACTTCCAGCAGGTCGATCCAGTCGCGGTACTCCTTGAGGCCCGGCGTGCGGAAGGGGTCCTCGTCGCGGTACAGGTCGAGGCTCGGCACCTTGGTGAGCACGACGCCTTCGTCCAGCTCGGGGTAGGGCTGGCCGGAGAAGACCTCCACGCTGTGGCCGAGCGCGACCAGTTCGCGGCTGAGGTGGCGCAGGTAGACGCCTTGGCCGCCGCAGGTGGGCTTGCTGCGGTACGACAGCAGCGCGACGCGCAAGGGGTGGTCCTGATCAGCGGTGAGGTCATGCCGGTCCTTCGGAACCTCCACGGACACCCCTTCCGGGCTGGTGCTCTCTCGACCTCTAAACAGGGCATGTACCGCAAAAGCCGATCTTAGCTGCGAAGACTACCATCTGGTACTAGACGCCTTCTTTGGTGGGAATCGGGCCTCATCTTTCCCGTACGCCGTGCGAACTGGGACATCATGCCAACCGAACGCTGCTCGGTAGAACTGGTTCTAGGTAGGCTGGGGAGACTCCCCTGGCGCTTGGCGGACCACGTGGCGGTACATTCGGCTCTTAACGTCCAAGTTCGGGCGAAGCCATCATCCCCGGGGCCCCGGAGAACTGGAGGACCTGTTGGCCAGGCGTGCTCTGATCACCGGCATCACCGGGCAGGACGGTTCCTACCTCGCCGAGCACCTGCTGGAACAGGGCTACGAAGTCTGGGGTCTCGTACGCGGCCAGGCCAACCCCAGGGTCTCCCGGGTACGCAGGCAACTGCGGGACGTGCGGCTCGTCCGCGGAGACCTGCTCGACCAGGGGTCCCTCATCTCCGCCGTGGAACGGGTCGCGCCTGACGAGGTCTACAACCTCGGTGCCATCTCGTTCGTGCCGATGTCGTGGGAGCAGGCGGAACTCACCGCCGAGGTCACCGGCATGGGGGTTCTGCGCATGCTGGAGGCCATCAGGGTGTGCTCCGGCATCACCTCGTCCCGCGCCACCGCCTCCGGCCAGATCCGGTTCTACCAGGCGTCGTCGTCGGAGATGTTCGGCCAGGTCCGCGAGACCCCGCAGAACGAACTGACCCCCTTCCACCCGCGCTCGCCGTACGGCGTCGCCAAGGCCTACGGTCACTTCCTCACCCAGAACTACCGCGAGTCGTACGGCATGTTCGCCGTCTCCGGCATCCTGTTCAACCACGAGTCCCCCCGCCGCGGCGCCGAGTTCGTCACCCGCAAGATCACCCTCGGCGTCGCCAGGATCAAACTCGGCCAGGCCACCGAACTGCGCCTCGGCAACCTCGACGCGCGCCGCGACTGGGGCTACGCCGGCGACTACGTCCGCGCCATGCGCATGATGCTCCAAGCCCCCACCCCCGAGGACTACGTCATCGGCACCGGCCGCACCCACTCGGTACGCGAACTCGTCGAAGCCGCCTTCACCGCCGCCGACCTCGACTGGGAACGCCACGTCGTCCTCGACCCCACCCTCCACCGCCCCGCCGAAGTGGACCTCCTCTGCGCCGACCCCAAGAAAGCCAGAACCCAACTCGGCTGGGAACCCTCGGTCCCCTTCGAAGACCTCATAGCCATGATGGTCGACTCCGACATCCACCTCCTCTCCACCGGCACCGACCCCGACCAGGACTCCTCCTGGCCCTGACCCCACCCCGACCCAGAGGCCTCGACCACTCGCCGTCCCATCCCTCTCACCCACCGCCGCGCCGACCCGACCCGGGGCCTTGACCGTTCGCCGTCCCGTTCCTGTCACCCGCCGCCGCGCCGACCCGACCCAGGGGCCTCGACCACTCGCCGTCCCGTTCCTCTCACCCGCCGCCGCGCCGGCCCGACCTGGGGGCCTTGACCGCTCGCCGTCCCGTTCCCTCCACCCGATGTCGTTCGCTTCTTCGGCGCCGACGCGGCGGGACGTGGTACGGCGATTTCGGCGCCTGCTTACGGCGGCGAGCCGGTCAGGGCTTGCGGCCGACCCCCGCGAGCACCCACATCTTGGCGAAGTCCACCGGACGGGTGATCCCGGGCCGCCATTCCGGTGCGGTCACGAGGCCCGGCTCGACCAGCTCGAAATCGCCGAAGAAGCGCATCAGCTCGTCCCGGCTCCGCGCGACCCACGGCGCGCCGGCCCTGGCCGACACCTGCACCAGTTCGGCGGTCTCCTCGGGGTGGGGGTCGGGGGTCACGTGGGACAGGGCCAGATAGCTACCCGGTGCCATGACCTCGCGCAGAAGGTCCACGACCTCGTACGCGCGTTCCTCGTCCCGCACGAAGTGCAGCACGGCGACCAGCAACACCGCCACCGGCTCGCTGAAGTCGATGAAACGGGGAAGGTCGGGGTGCGCGAGGACGTCCTCGACCTTCCTCAGGTCCCCCCGGATGAACGCCACCCCGGGGCTGTCGGCCACCAGCGCGTCCCCGTGCGCCACCACCAGCGGGTCGTAGTCGACGTACACCACCCGCGACCCCTCGGCCGCCACCTGGTGGACGTTCGCCTGCGTCGGCAGCCCGGAGCCGATGTCGAGGAACTGGCGGATCCCCGCCTCCTCCGCGAGGAAACGCACGGCACGGCCGAGGAAGGCACGGTTCTGCCGTGCCATCACCGGCATCTCAGGCGCCATCGCGAACGCCTTCTCCGCCGCGATCCGGTCGACCTCGTAGTTGTCCTTGCCTCCGAGCGCGTAGTCATAGATGCGCGCCGCGCTCGGCGTGTTGGGATCGACCCCGGCGGGAGCCGGACGCAACTCGGACATGACAACAACTCCAAAAGTACGGAACCGGATGATCCGCAGCCTAGAGTCGCAGATGCGGGAAACCGGATGATCCGCAGTCTAGAGCCGCTTCACTCCCGATAGATGTTCATCTCGGGCCCGAACCCCAGCGAGGCCGGATCGGCCCTCCCCGTGGCCGCCATCAGGAAGTCCAGCGCGTCCACCGTCACCACCGGAGTCTCCGGCCCCGGAGCCCCGAACACGAGCTCCTCCGGTTCCCCGTCCATCCCCGTCAGCACGAACCGCGCCGGACCGAACCCCTCCTCATCGAGCCGGCGCGACACGTCGTCCAGGGACGCGCGCAGCCCCGGCCCCCGCTCCGACGGCAGCCCCAGCGCCACCCGTATGTCATCGGTGTGGATGAACAGGTCGTGCCACAGCCGGATCGAGCTCTGTGCCCGGTCCAGCCCCGGCAGCGGCCCCGACGTGTGCCAGAAGGTCGCCTCCCGGCCGTTGAGCAGGCCCACGATCGACTTGGCCGCGGTGCGCAACTGGTCGACCAGTTCCGCGGGCTCGCGGCCACGCAGCGCGGCGGCCTGCTGGTCACCGGAACGGGTCTGGCTGAAACCACCCGCGATGTCCTTGGCGAGCCCGGTGACGTGCCCCGCGATGTCGCGTACCTCCCATCCGGCGCAGCGCGTCGGTGTACGCCACTGCTCCGCGGTGAGACCCTCCACCAAGGAGGCGAAATCCGCGTAGGCGCGATCCACGCCTGCGGCGATCTGCGGCC
This sequence comes from Sphaerisporangium rubeum, assembly GCF_014207705.1. NCBI lineage: Bacteria > Bacillati > Actinomycetota > Actinomycetes > Streptosporangiales > Streptosporangiaceae > Sphaerisporangium > Sphaerisporangium rubeum. The sequence continues at coordinate 6,464,596 of NZ_JACHIU010000001.1, read as the reverse complement.
CTTGTGGGGAGTTCTTCAACAGTTTCATGGCGGGACTATACGAACGCGAAGCTTTGCCTGTATACCTGCCGGTCAACTCCACCGAAGATCACCGTACCCCCACCGGTGAGGTGAGGGCACGGCATGGCTCAGGCGCGGCTCAGAGCTCCACGGGCATCGACTTGATGCCGTTGATGAAGTAGGACCGCAGCCGCTTGGCGTCGCCGGCCGGCCGCAGGCCCGGCATGCGCTGCGCCACCACCTCGAACAGCACCCGCAGCTCCATCTTGGCCAGGTGGTTGCCGAGGCAGAAGTGCGCGCCGCCGCCGCCGAACCCGATGTGCGGGTTCGGGTCGCGGCCGACGTCGAACGAGCCGGGGTCCGAGAACACCGACTCGTCACGGTTGGCCGAGGAGTAGAAGACGACGACCTTGTCGTTCTCCTTGATCTCTTTGCCGCCGAGCACGGTGTCGCGGGTGGCGGTGCGCCGGAACAGGTTGACCGGGGAGACCCAGCGGACGATCTCGTCGGCGGCGGTGCCGGCCAGCGAGGGGTCCTTCACCAGGCGCTCCCACTGCTCGGGGTGCTCGAACAGCGCCAGCATGCCGCCGGACGCGGCGTTGCGCGTCGTCTCGTTGCCTGCCACGACGAGCAGCAGGACGAACAGGTCGAACTCCTCGACCGACAGCGTCTCGCCGTTCTCCGCCGGCTGGAGCAGCTTGGTGACGATGTCGGGCTGGGGGTTCTCCCGCCGCTTCTCGGCCAGCTCGTTGGCGTAGGCGTAGACCTCCATCGCGGCCTGCTGGCCGTCGTCGGGTGCGCTCGCGTACTCGGGGTCCTGCGCGCCGATCATACGGTTGGACCACTCGAAGATCTTGTTGCGGTCCTCGACGGGAGCGCCGAGCAGCTCGCAGATCACGTACAGGGGGAGCGGCGCGGCCACGTCGGTGACGAAGTCGATGTCGCCTTTGGCGAGCGCGTCGTCCATCAGGCTGTGGCAGATCTCCCTTATGTGATCCTCCAGCAGGCCGATCTGCCTAGGCGTGAAACCGCGGTTCACCAGGGAACGGCGCCGCGTGTGCTCCGGCGGGTCCTGGTTCAGCATCATCATCCGCTGGAGGAGGAGCTGCTCCTCGGGCATCTCGTCGAACAGCGCGAGCCTGCGGCTGGAGGAGAACAACTCGGAGTCGCGCGACACCCGCACGACGTCCTCGTGCCGTGTGACGGCCCAGAAGCCCGGCCAGCCCTCCTCGGCCCCCTTCTCGTGCCAGAACACGGCGTCGTTGGCGCGCAGCCATGCGAACTGGTCGTGCGGAGCGCCGTCACGCGCGTAGACATCCTGGTCGACGAGGTCGATATCCGTGCTGATATCCATGAGGCCACCTGAGGTTCTGGCCGGAACGCCGGCAAGGCATACGTTACTGAAACGTGTTCTATTACGCTCACGGGGAGCGGTCAAGCCGTGCGACCTGCCGCCGGACACGCTCAGTGACGCCGCGAGTCTGTCCTGTATGTGTGTGACAGGTCAAGGGTCCGATGAATCAACGATCGGCCCGCCAGGCCTTCTTGACGGACGTGTTCGGTTACGCGATCGTCTGCTCAAAATATCCGATGAATCTCGGGCAAGTCACACGAAGGCATTACGAGCCGGGTCCGGCCCGTCTGACCGCAGGACTACCCCGACGACCGTGAAGGAGTCATGACGTGCAGGACGTCATCGTGGGCCGGGGTGCGCGAGTGACCCGGCTCGGCGTAGGTACGGCCCCTCTCGGCAACCTGTTCACCGCGGTCACCGACGACCAGGCCGCCGCCACCGTGACCGCCGCCTGGGAGGCCGGTGTCAGGTACTTCGACACGGCTCCCCACTACGGCCTCGGCCTGTCCGAACGCCGTCTCGGCGCGGCCCTGCGCCAGTGGCCGAGAGGCTTCTACACCGTGTCCACCAAGGTCGGCCGCCTCCTGGACCCCACGGAGGAGACAGGCAAGGACGACGAGGGTTTCGACGTCCCGAGAACCCACCGCCGCGTCTGGGACTTCTCCCGCGACGGCGTACGCCGCTCGCTGGAGAGCAGCCTGAAACGCCTCGGCCTCGACCACGTGGACATCGTCCTGCTCCACGACCCCGACGACCACTGGCGCCAGGCCGTGACCGAGGCCTACCCGGCCCTGGCCGAACTCCGATCCCAAGGAGTCGTGAAGGCCATCGGCGTAGGCATGAACCAATGGCAGATGCCGGCCCGCTTCGTCGAGGAGACCGACCTCGACGTCATCCTCCTGGCCGGCCGCCACACCCTCCTCGACCGCTCAGGCACCCCCCTGCTCGACCTCTGCCGCACCCGCGGCGTCCCCGTGATCGCCGCCGGCGTCTTCAACAGCGGCCTCCTCGCCACCCACGACGCCACCGGCACCTACGACTACGCACCACCCCCCGAGGCCGTGAGAACCCGCGTCCGCCACCTGACGACCCTCTGCGACCACCACGGCGTCACCCTCCCGCAGGCCGCTCTCGCCTACCCCTTGCGCCACCCCGCCGTGGTCTCCGTCCTGGTCGGCGTCCGCAGCCCCGAGGAGATCAAGGCCAACGCCACCCTGGCCGCCACCCCCGTCCCCGAATCGCTGTGGCACGACCTTCAGGCTCAGGACTTCTCGCTGAATGACGAGAAACCGCGGCGACGGTAAAAAATCATCCCATCAGGAATATGTTTCTCTGACGGTGTCCATCGCGTCATCTCACAGCCCCGTCGCATGATTCGGCTGGCGGTCTTTCCGGTGTCGTGATTGCCTGTGCCTGGCGGAACTTTCACATTGGATATCTCTGTCATATCCAGTTATTCGGGCATATGTGAGTTCAGTTGGACGGCTGATCGAAGGAGAGACGATCATGGCGGTGCGCGAAGGCGTCGTGGCCCTACTGGTCCCTCTGGGCCTGCTCACCACCCCGGCCACGGCGCCGGCGGACGAGCGCGGCATGGCGCTGGCGGTGGGCCGGTTCGAGCCGTACGCGCAGGGCCGGGACGCGATCACGTACGACCGGAAACTCGTGCCGGCCGGCGCGGTGGCGGCGGTGAGTTACATGCCGGTGGGGGACGGCCGCACGCAGGTGATGCTGCGGACACGGGGGCTGCTGGCCAACCACAAATACGGAGCGCACGCGCACGTCAATACGTGCGGGGCCAAGGCGGACGACGCGGGCCCCCACTACCAGAACATGAAGGACCCGAAGACGCCGTCGACCGACCCGAAATACGCCAATCCTCAGAACGAGGTCTGGCTGGACTTCACCACCGACGCCAAGGGGAACGGCCTCGCCACGTCGGCGGTGGCGTGGCGCTTCACCGACCGTCAGGCGAAGTCGGTGGTGCTCCACGCCGAGCACACCCACACCGACGCCGGCCACGCGGGCCAGGCCGGCCCTCGGCTGGCGTGCCTCAACGTCGACTTCTGACCGGCTCCTGGGACACCGCCGGGTTCAGGGGATCCGGACGGCCGTTCCCGAGTAGCGCGGCGTCGATTCGCCCTGGCGGACCACCTGGAAGGTGAGCGTGGCCGGGCCCGTGGCGGTCAAGGTGAGCGTGCCGGAGTAGCACGGGGTGCCGCTCACCAGGGTCAGGCGGTAGGTCGTGGCCGTGGTGGCCGTCAGCGTCCCTGTGCAGTGCAGGTCGAGACCCCAGCGCATGGCGCCGCGGGTACCGGACGGCAGGTCGATCTGCACGGGGAAGACCTGCCGTGCGGAGGGGTGCGCGGCGGTGCCGGTCCACCTGCCGGCGAACGGACCGGCGTCCTGGCCGGTCAGGTGGCCGGTCAGGCCGAGCCACAGCGCGACACCCGCCGTACCGGCGAGCAGCAGACCGAGCAAGGCGGCACGCACCACACGGCGACGACGACCACCGGACAGGACGCCGTCGCGCGGACCGCGAGACGCCGCGCCGTCGCGCGGATGGCTGGATTCCAGGTCGTCACGCGGACGGTGGGACGCCAGATCGTCGCGCGGACCACGAGACGCCGGACTGTCGCGCGGACGGCGGGACGCCACGCCGTCACGCCGCGGGCCGGAGGTCGTGGGCCGGGTGCGCGCGCCGCCGTACAGATCATCCGGTCCGCCGGGTCCGTCGGCGTCCAGGCGGAAGGTCAGCGTCGGCGGGTCCTCCTCGTCGGCCTGCCGGTCGAACGGCAAGGTGGCCGCCTCCCTCACCTCCGGGATGTCCGGGACGTCGGAGGCCTGTGGCGCGCGGGCTTGCGGTGCCGCGCCTGCCTGTGGCGTACGCGCCGCCAGCGACGCGCCTGCCTCCAGGACCTCGCCGTCAGGCAGTTCCAGGTCCGCCGTCGGCCGGTCGTCCGGCGGCCTCCCCGCCGGAGCCGGCTCCGGCGCCGAGGCGGAGCGGCGCGCGATGAGGTAGCGCAGAACCTCCTCGGCGGTGGGCCGGTCGTCGGGGTCCGGCCGCAGGCACTCCTCGACGAGCGCACGCAGCGGCCCGGACAACGGGTCGAGATCCGGCTCACCGAACAGGATGCGTCCGAACACCGCTTCCAGGGTGTCCGCCGCGTACGCGTGCCTGCCGCTCGCCGTGAACGCCACCGTGAGGGCCCACCCGAACATGTCGGCCGCCGACCCCGCGCGCTCCCCTCTGAGCGCCTCGGGAGAGATGTACGCCGGCGTGCCGACCGCCAGCCGTCCCGTAGTGGTCGCCGTGTCCATGAGCCGCGAGATCCCGAAGTCGATGACCCGCGGTCCGTCCATCCCGAGCAGCACGTTCCCCGGCTTGAAATCCCGGTGCACCACCCCGGCCCCGTGGATCGCCGCGAGCGCCGTCGCCGTCCCCACCGCGATCCGCTCCATGGCCCCACCGCTACGCGGCCCCTCGTTCGTCACATGCCGCTGCAGTGACACCCCTTCGACATACTCACTGACGATGTACGGCCGATCCCCATAAAGATCCGCGTCCAGCACCTGCGCCGTACAGAACGGCGCCACCCGCCGCACCGCCTCGACCTCCCCCGCGAACCGCCGCCGAGCCCTCTCGTCGTCCAGCCGAGCCCGCATCAACTTGACCGCGACCCGCGACCCACCACTCTCCACCCCGAGAAAAACCGTCCCCTGCCCCCCTTCCCCAAGTCGCCCTACCAACCGATACCCACCCAGCCGCTCAGGATCATCCCCAGAAAGCGGCTCAACCTCCGACATGTGCCATGCCTACCACGCCACCCGCTGTCGCGTGACTTGTCGCGCGGGTCACAGGGCCCGGCGGAGCCATTCCTCGACGCCGGAGATGTGGACGGTGGCCCAGCTTCTGGCTATTTCCGGCTGGTGGGAGGCGATGGCCTCGTAGATGGCGAGGTGTTGTTCCTGGGTTTTGAGGTTGGCGCCTTCCTGGGTGAGTCCGCGCCAGACGCGGGCCCTGGTGGTGGGGGCGGAGAGGCTTTCGATCAGGGAGGCGAGGACGGTGTTGCCGGAGCCCACGGCGATGCGCTGGTGGAACTCGAGGTCGTTGGCGACCATTTCTTCGACGGTCGGGTTGTCGGGGACGGCGTCGAGGATGGCTTTGAGGTCGTCGATGTCCTCGGGGGTCATGATGGTGGCGGCCATGGCGGTGGCGGCGGGTTCGAGGATGCGGCGGACCTGGAAGAACTCCAGGACGGTGTCGTCGCGGTGGAAGTCGACGACGAAGGACAGCGCGTCGAGCAGGAGGCGGGGTTCGAGGCTCGTCACGTAGGTGCCGTCGCCTTGGCGGACGTCGAGCACGTTGATCAGGGAGAGGGCCCGGACGGCCTCACGCAGGGAGTTGCGGGACAGGCCGAGGCGTTCGGCGAGGTCGGCCTCCTTGGGGAGCCGGGCCCCGGGGGCCAGCTCGCCGGAGACGATCATCCCTTTGATCTTGTCGATCGCGGCGTCTGTTACCGCCACCTGTACATCACCTCATGTGTTACGTCGGACGTCACGGATCGGACATCCGACGTCTCAGAGTGTAGGGGATCAACGAGGCGGGGGTGCGACTCGTTCCGCGTGCGGACGGCTCTGGAGGACCTGAAGGCCGTCGAGGAGACGTGCCAGGCCGAACTCGAAGAGTTTGTCCAGGTCGAACTCGACGTCGCTCCGCATGAACGACGCCAGGGCTCCGGTTCCGTCGATCCCCGCGAACTCGTCCTCGTGCGACTCCATCCATTCGTCGTTGGTCAGGCCGGTCTCGCGTTCCGCCTCCGCCTCGGGTTCCAGCGCGGTGGCGAGGCCCCGGACGTAGCTGAACAGCATCACGTGCACGTACAGGCGATGCTCGGGGTCGAGGTCGGTGCCGTCGAACGCCGTCAGCCCCCACTCGGCGTACTGGAGCGCGTTGGGGGCGAGTTGGGGCCGGGTCAGGGACATGGCGGGGGCCAGCCAGGGGTGGCGGTGGAAGAGGCGCCACAGCATGCGGGTGCTGAGTTCGAGCCGTGCGCGCCAGCCGTCCGGCCGGGTGGCGGGGAAGGTCTCCTCGCCGAGCGCGGTGTCGATCATGAGGAGGACGAGGTCGTCCTTGCTCGGGACGTGCCGGTACAGCGACATCGTGGCGACGCCGAGCGCGTTGGCGACGCGCCGCATGGACAGCTCCGCCATGCCTTCGACGTCGGCGAGCGCGATGGCGGCGCGGACGACGCGGTCGCGGGTGAGGTCGGCGGTGTCGCGACCGGAGGCCGGTCTGGCGGGACGGGGGAGGGGGGAGCCCGCGACCACGGTGCCGACCCCGGGCCGGACGGTGGTGAGGCCGTCCTGGCGCAGGACGGTGAGGACCTTCATGGCGGTGGCGATCGCGACACCCCACTCTCGGGTGATGTGGCGCGCCGAGGGGACGCGGTCGCCGGGACGCAGCTCGCCTGAGGTGATGCGCCGGCGGAGGTCGTCGGCGATGCGCAGGTAAGGCGGAGCGGGGTCGGTCATGCGTCCTCCTGGGGTCCATGTACTAGTACACCAGAGGCGGCGACACGGTGCGACCCGCACGGTGTACTAGTACACAATCGAGCCATCAAGCTTGTACTTGCCGGTGTTTCCCAAGGACTGTAGCGTGTACGTAATTATCTGCGTACGCTGTACATAAATGTGGAGGTGTTCCATGGAAGCGACGAGTGTGCTCATCTCAGGCGCCGGCATCGCCGGGCCCGCGCTGGCCCACTGGCTGAGCCGGCACGGCTTCGTGGTGACGGTCGTGGAGCGCGCGTCCGGGGTGCGGCCGGGAGGGCACGCGGTCGACCTGCGCGGGGTCGCGCGTGACGTGGCCGAGCGGATGGGGATCATGCCGGAGGTGCGGCGGCACCAGGCGGACGAACGCGGCTTCGCCTTCGTGGACGGCCGGGGCCGCCGCACCGCGTCGATGCCGGTGGACGCGTTCGGTGGCGAGGGCATCGTGGCCGACATCGAGATCATGCGCGGTGACCTCGCGCGCATCCTGTACGACGCCACACGCGGCTACGTCGAGTACGTCTTCGGCGACCGCGTCACCATGCTCGCGCAACGTGCCGACGGGGTGGATGTGGTGTTCGCCGGCGGGTCCAGGCGCCGGTTCGACATCGTGGTCGGCGCGGACGGCGTGCACTCGGCGGTGCGCGGGCTCGCCTTCGGGCCGGACTCCGAGTACGTGCGTCACCTCGGTGCGTACACGGCGTACTTCACCGTGCGGGACCCGGGTGACCTGGACAACTGGTTCCTGATGTACAACGCTCCCGGCGGCCTGGTGGCGGGCCTGCGGCCCGAGCGCGGCGGCACGGCGAAGGCCTCGCTCACCTTCACCTCGCCGCCGCTCGCCTACGACCGGCAGGACGTGAGCCGGCAACGGGACATCGTGGCCAGGAAGCTGGCAGGCGCCGGCTGGCGGGTCCCCGAGATCCTCCGGCAGTTGCCGGACGCGCCGGACTTCTACTTCGACGAGGTCAGCCAGGTGCACGTGGACCGCTGGTGGCGTGGCCGGGTCACGCTGGTGGGGGACGCCGGCTACTGCGGCTCACCGCTCGCGGGCCTCGGCACCAGCATGTCGCTGGTCGGCGCCTACGTCCTCGCGGGTGAGCTGGCGGCCACGCCGGACGACCACGAGGCCGCGTTCGCGCGCTACCAGGACGAGATGCGCGACTACGTCGCCGCCTGCGTCCAGTTGCCACCCGGCGGTGTCAGCGGCTTCGCTCCCCGGTCACGGTTCATGATCTCACTGCGCGCGTTCTCGATGCGCATGATGACCCGCTGGCCGATGAAGCGCGTCATGGCCGCGCAGTTCGGCAAGGCCGACGCCATCGTGCTGAAGGAGTACGCCGCTCACGGCGCGGAGAACCGCACCGGCTCACCGGGGTGACGCAGCGCCTGGCCGCGCGTCTCCAGCGTGCGCAGGTGCGCGGCGGCCTCCCCGGCGGCCATGCCGCGCTGTATGGGGTACAGGTCGGCCCAGGGACGGTTCCACGTCATCTTCTCGGCGATCTGCCAGATGGAGTACGCGTCGGGGGCCAGATCGGTGAGGAGTGCCGCCAGGGAGTCGAGCTTCTCCTCGTGGTGCGCGCGGATGTCGGCGGCGCGGGCCGCGACCCCCTTGAAGGTCCACTCGTGCGCGGGGAGCGCCTCTGTGGTGGTGAAGGTGGCGAGGCGGTCCAGTGAGCCGAGGAAGTCGGTCAGCGGGTCGGTGTCGGCGCGGTCGTACGGATAGATGCCGACATGTGGGGTGATGCCAGGCAACACGTGGTCGCCGGTGAACAGCCGGTCGGCGTCCTCCAGGTGAAGGCAGAGATGACCGGGGGTGTGGCCGGGGGTCCACACGGTGCGCAGCGCGCGGCCGGGGAGGTCGATCAGTTCGCCGTCGCGCAGCTCGATGTCGGGCTGCGCCGGCGGGATGGGACGCTCGGCGTTGACCATGGCGTCGGCGTCGGCACCCGCGCCGGCCCTGCGCATCATCTCGACCTGCAGCGTGCGGCCGGAGTCGCCGGCGAGCTCACGGTACAGGCGTACCAGGGCCGCGTCGGCCTCGTGCATGGCGATCCAGCCGCCGCACTCCTCACGCACCCGGCCGGCGAGGCCCGCGTGGTCGGGGTGGTAGTGCGTCACGACGACACCGCGCAGGTCGCTCACCCGCACCCCGACGGCCGACAGGCCGTCACGCAGCGCCGTCCAGGCGTCCTCGTGGTTCCAGCCCGCGTCGATCAGCACGATGCCGCCGGGGGACTCGACGGCGTACACCAGCGTGTACCCGAGCGGGTTGCCGGGGATCGGCACCGGCACGCTCCACACGCCACCGCCGTGGCCGGTGGGACGCTGGTCGCTGTAGGGCCTGCGGCGGGTCTTCACGCGCGCTCGAGCACGGTCGCGGTGGCGAGCGCGCCACCGGCGCACATGGTGACCAGGGCCGTGGCGGAGCCCGACCTCTCCAGCTCGTGCAGTGCCGTGGTGACCAGCCTGGCGCCGGTGGCCCCGACCGGGTGGCCGAGCGCGATGGCGCCGCCGTTGACGTTGACCCGGTCGAAGTCCGGCTCGTGCACCGAGCCCCACGACAGGACGATCGACGCGAACGCCTCGTTCACCTCGAACAGGTCGATGTCGCTGATCTTCATGCCGGTCGAGCCCAGCACCTTGGCCGTCGCGTCCACCGGCCCGTCCAGGTGGTAGTACGGCTCGGACCCCACCAGCGCCTGTCCGAGTATGCGGGCCCGTGGCCGCAGCCCGTGCCTCGCCGCGGCCGGCTCGCTCATCAGCAGAACAGCGGCGGCGCCGTCGGAGATCTGCGACGAGGTGCCTGCCGTGTGCAGGGCCTCCGGACCGAGAACCGGTTTCAACGCGCTCAGCCCCTCGACCGTGGTCTCCCGCAGCCCCTGGTCGCGCAGCACGGTGCGCGACGCACCGGTCGGCCCTTCCGGCCCGAGCACGGGTGCGTTGATCGGGACGACCTCACGGTCGAACCGGCCCTGTGTCCACGCCTGCGCGGCGAGCCGCTGCGAGCGGGCCCCGAAGGCGTCCAGCCGTTCCCGGGTGAGTCCCCGCCGCCGCGCGATCCGCTCCGCGGCGGTGAACTGGTCAGGCAGGTCGATGTCCCAGTCGTCGGGACGCGGGTCGGCGGGGAGCACGTTGCTGCCGAGCGGCTGCCGGCTCATCACCTCGACCCCGCAGGCGATGCCGGCCTCGATGACCCCGGCCTGGATCAGCGCCGCCACCAGGTGCACGGCCTGCTGGGACGACCCGCACTGCGCGTCCACCGTGGTGACCCCGGTCTGGTGCGGCAGCCCCGCGTACAGCCAGGCGTACCGTCCGACGTGGCCACCCTGCTCGCCTGCCTGCGTGACGCACCCGGCGAAGACCTGCTCGACCGCGGACGGGTCGAGGCCCGACCGGGTGATCACACCGCTCATGGCCGCCGCGAGCAGTGCCTGCGGCTTGACCCCTGCGAGCACGCCGCCCCGTTTGCCGATCGGAGTGCGGACCGCCTCGACGATCACCGGTGCTCCCATGCGGCTCCCTCCACGGGTCGAACATTGTTCCGGACCGAACAGTAACGGGTTACAGTTCGAGCGGGAACCTCGGGGTGTCAGGAGGCGAGGTCGGCGAGCAGCCGCTCCGCCACGATCTCGATGCGCTGCTGTATCTGCTCGTAGGTGCGCCGTCCGCGCAGCATCTCGAGCAGTTCCTGCACCCACACCGCCGACACGGCGCTCGCGAGGGTGAACCGCGCCTCACCCGCCGACTCGGGGGTGAGCCCGGAGACCCGCAGCAACAGCCCCGCCATGCGGTCGGCGAACGGTGTCTCGACGTCGGCCATGATGAGCGACCGGATCAGCGCGTCGGCCAGCTCGGGCTCACGCATGAGCCCGCGGGTGGCCCGCATCAGCACGTCGACCGCGCGGCCCGCCGGGGTGGCGGCACGCGGTGGACGCCGCTCGATGCTGCTCTCCAGCAGGTCGATCTCCTCGCTGACCACCGCGACGACGAGATCCATCTTGGAGGGGAAGTAGCGGTAGAGCGTGCCGAGCGCCACTCCGGCGCGTTCGGCGACCGTGCGCATCTGCATGGCCTCGACGCCGCCACGCGAGGCGAGGGCCGCGGCGGCCTGGATGATGCGCTTGCGCCGCTGGTGCTGGCTGCGGGTGCGCACGCCTGAGGAGACACCGGCGGTGACAGGGTGAGGCGCGGCCGGACGGGGGTCGGTGCGAGGCGCCGTGGTCGCCGTGCCGGCCTGCGTGGTGCGCATGAGAACACGTTACCGGATTACCCGCAGGTAGACCTTGTTACCGGCCGGTCAACATTGAATGCCGTTCTTCCATGTTCTTTGTGATGCGCTCACTCATCGCCGGCGATCTTCCACGGAAAGGCTATGGACAGCGAATAGAATGTGTTCTAGTTTGCGGCTGACACGCTCAAGGGGGTGCTCGATGGATTTCACCCTGGACGAGACCCAGGCCGAGCTGCGGAGCCTGGCCGCGGGCCTGTTCGGTCGCGAGACGGCCGGCGACGACACCAAGCCGTACGACACGGGGCTGTGGGCCGCGACCGCCAAGGCCGGCCTCGTCGGCGCCTGCCTGCCGGAGGAGTCCGGCGGCGCCGGGCTCGGCGCCGTCGAGATGGCCGTCGTGCTCCGCGAGGCCGGGGCCCACGTCGCGCCGATACCCCTGCAGGACGCACTGGTCGCCGGCATGGTCGTCGGCCGCCACGGCTCGGCCGAGCAGCGCGCCGCGCTGACCCGCCTCGCCGAAGGCGAGATCGTGCTCACCGCGGCCCCGCTGGAACCCGGCCGCGACCTAGGCGCCGAGCCGCTCACCACCGCACGCGAGGACGGCGACCGCCGGCTGCTGACCGGCCGCAAGACCATGGTCGGCCACGCCGCCGAGTCCGAGGCCATCCTGGTGCCGGCCCGCACCCCCCGAGGCGTCGGCCTGTTCCTGGTACGTCCACGGGACGCCACCGTCCACCCCGTGCCGACGGCCACCGGAGAGCCCGCCGCGGCGCTGACCCTCGACGACACCCCCGGCGACCCGGTCGGCGCCGACGACGGCGCCGCGTTCACCCTGCTGCGCCTGCTCACCCTCGCCGCGATCACCGCCACCGCCTCAGGCGTGCTCGCCGGCGCGCTCGACCTCACGACACAGCACATCAGGACCCGCAGGCAGTTCGACCGCGTGCTCGCCGAGTTCCAGGCCGTCACCATGCAGATCGCCGACGTCTACATCGCGGGCCGCGCACTGGACGTCGCCATGTGGTCCGGCGCCTGGCGCGTCGACCAGGGCCTGCACGCCGAGGCCGAGCTCGACCTGGCCGTCGCCGCGCACACCGTCGCCGACGCCGGCCTGCTCGCGCTGTACACCTGCCAGCACCTGCACGGTGGCCTCGGCCTCGACGTGACCTACCCCCTGCACCGCTACTTCGCCTGGGCCAAGCACCGGGCCCACCTGCTCGGCGGCGTGGAGGCCCGGCTCGACGCGATCGGAGAACTGGTCCGATGCTGATCGACCTCACCCCCGAGCAGAAGCGGCTCCGCGACGAACTGCGCGACTACTTCGCCGGCTGCCTCACCCCCGAGGACCGGGAACGGCTGGCCGAGGACCCGTTCGGCGCGGCGTACATCGAGCACTGCCGCAGACTCGGCCGCGACGGCAAACTCGGCCTCGGCTGGCCCAAGGAGTACGGCGGCGCCGGGCTCGGCCCCCTGGAGCAGCAGATCTTCGCCAACGAGATCGCGCGCGCCGAGGTGCCGTACCCCATCATCACGCTCCAGACCGTCGGCCCCACCCTCATGCAGTACGGCACCCCCGAGCAGAAGGAACACTTCCTCCCCCGCATCCTCGCCGGGGACTGTCACTTCGCCATCGGCTACAGCGAGCCGGACGCCGGTACCGACCTCGCGTCCCTGCGCACCACGGCCGTCAGGGACGGCGGACACTACGTCGTGAACGGCCAGAAGATCTTCACCTCCGGCGCGCACCACGCGCAGTACATCTGGCTCGCCGCGCGCACCGACCCCGGCGCCAGGAAACACCGCGGCATCTCCATCCTGATCGCCGACACCGCCGACCCCGGCTTCTCCTGGACCCCGATCGTCACCATGGACGGCCGCCACCACACCAACTCCACGTACTACAGCGACGTACGTGTCCCGGTGGACATGCTGGTCGGCGAGGAGAACAAAGGCTGGGACCTGATCGTCAACCAGCTCAACCACGAACGTGTCACCCTCGGCCCGGCAGGCAACCTGGCCCGCGTGAGCGACCGCTTCGCCGCCTGGGCCCGCCGCACCGGCGTCATCGAGGAACCCGCCGTACGCCGCGCGCTGGCCCGCGCGCACGCCTGCTTCCGCACCAACGAACTGCTGAACTGGCAGGTCGCCGCCAACATGGACCTCGGCTGGCTCGGCGCACCCGACGCCTCCGCCACCAAGATCTACGGCTCGGAGCGCATGCAGGAGATCGGCAGGATCGTCGGCGAGACCCTGGCCAGGTACGGCGACCCGTCCGACCCCGAGACCGCCGCGTTCATGGAGTCCATGGACCAAGGGGTCAAAGGCGCGATCGTGCTGACCTTCGGCGGGGGAGTGAACGAGGTGCAGCGCGAACTGATCGCGATGCTCGGCCTGCGACTACCCCGGCCGCCACGCTGAGGAGGAGACCTGGTGACCACGACGGCGGGATCGGACGTCCACGAACGCCTCATGGCTCTGGCCGATGAGCAGATCGCCGTGGGGGAGGTGCGCGGCGCCGCCGCCGTGGACCCGGTGAACCTGCCGATGATCCGCCACTGGGTGGACGCGATGGGGGACGCCAACCCGCTGTACACCGACGCCGATTTCGCCGCCGGCACGGTGCACGGCGAGATCGTGGCGCCACCCGCCATGATCCAGGTCTGGACGATGGCCGGCGTGCGGACCGAGACCGGCGCGAGCCCCATCGGCGGCGTGCTCGACCTGCTGGACGCCGACGGCTTCACCGGCGTCGTCGCCACCAACTGCGAGCAGACCTACCACCGCTACCTGCGGCTCGGCGAACGCGTGGCACCCGCCACCCGCCTGACCGGCCTCACCGGCCCGAAGACCACCGCGCTCGGCGCCGGGTACTTCGTCACCTGGGTCATCACCTGGTACGTCGGCGACGAACCGGTCGCCGAGATGATGTTCCGCATCCTGAAGTTCCGGCCCTGGGAACAGAAACCGGCCCCGGGGAGGCGCGACCCCTATCCGCTGCGTCCCGCCGTCAACCGCGACACCGCCTTCTTCTGGGACGGCGTGCGGGCCGGCGAGCTCCGGATCCAGAAATGCGGCGACTGCGGCGAACTACGGCACCCACCCGGTCCGTTCTGCACCGCCTGCCGTTCGCTCAACCGCACGTACGTCACGGCCGCCGGGACCGGCGAGGTGTTCAGCTACGTCGTCCACCACAACCCCCCCGTCCCCGGCCCCCGCACGCCGTTCGTCGTCGCCGTGGTCTGCCTGCCGGAAGGCGTGCGGATGGTCGGGAACATCGTCGACTGTCCACCGGACCAGGTCACCGTCGGAATGCCGGTACGCGTGACGTACCGCGAGATGGACGACGACCTCACCCTGCCGATGTGGGCACCCCGGGAGGCCTGATGCGCACCCTGACCCAAGCGGAGATCACCCTCGGCACGGCCCTGCCGCCGCTGACCATCAACCTCACCCCCACCACCGTCGTCTCCACCGCCATCGCCACCATGGACTTCACCCCCGTCCACCACGACGTCGAGAACGCACGGGCCCAAGGCTCCAAGGACATCTTCCTCAACATCCTCACCACCATGGGCCTGGTGGAACGCTTCGTCACCGACTGGTCCGGACCGCAGACCCTGATCCGCGGCATCAACGTCCGCCTCGGCGTCCCCGCGTACGCCGGCGACGTCCTCACCATCACCGGCGCCGTCGTGTCCTGCGTGAACGGCGACTTCACCGTCGACGTCCGCGGCGCCGTAAGCCTCGGCGACCACGCCACCGGCACCGTCAGATTCCGCCTCCCCCACTGACCCACCAGATTCCGTCCCCCCACGGACCCGGTTCATGGAAAGGCACCTTCTTCCCCAGAAAGGCGTACCGAGGTGAACTCACTCTCCGGCCGCACCGCCATCGCCGGCATCGGCGCGACCGAGTTCTCCAAGGAATCCGGCCGCACCGAACTCCAGCTCGCCGCCGAAGCCGTCCACAACGCGCTCGACGACGCCGGCCTGAACCCCGCCGACGTGGACGGCATGGTGACCTTCACCCAGGACGCCAATCAGGAGATCGCCGTGGCCAGGGAAACCGGCATCGGCGACCTGTCCTTCTTCTCCCGCGTCGAGTACGGCGGTGGCGCCGCCTGCGGCACCGTCATGCACGCCGCGATGGCCGTAGCCACCGGCGCCGCCACCACCGTCGTCTGCTACCGCGCCTTCAACGAACGCTCCGGCCGCAGGTTCGGCCAGCCCAACGCCGGCCTCGGCGGCGAACCGTCCTCTCTAGGCGTGGAAATGAGCTGGCACGTCCCGTACGGCCTCATGACCCCCGCCGCCTGGGTCGCCATGTTCGCGCGCCGCTACATGCACGTCTACGGCGCCACCTCGGAAGACTTCGGCCGAGTGGCCGTGGCCATGCGAAAACACGCGTCGACCAACCCCGCCGCCTGGTTCCACAACCGTCCCATAACCCTCGACGACCACCAACGCTCCAAATGGATCGTCGAACCCCTCCACCTGCTCGACTGCTGCCAGGAAAGCGACGGCGCCGTAGCCCTGGTCGTCACCTCGACAGACCGGGCCCGCGACCTCCGCCGCTCCCCGGCCGTCATCACCGCCGCGGCCCAAGGCTCCGCCACCGGCCAGATGATGATGACCAGCTTCTACAGAGACGACATGACCGGCCTCCCCGAAATGGGAGTGGTAGCCGGAAAACTCTGGTCAATGTCCGGCCTCACCCCCGCCGACATCCAGACCACCATCCTCTACGACCACTTCACCCCCTTCGTCCTCTGCCAGTTGGAAGAACTAGGCTTCTGCCCCAAAGGTGAGGCAAAGGACTACATAGCCGACGCCGCCATAGAACTAGGCGGCCGCCTCCCCGTGAACCCCAACGGCGGCCAACTCGGCGAAGCGTACATCCACGGCATGAACGGCATAGCCGAAGCCGTCCGCCAACTAAGAGGCACCGCCGCCAACCAGATCCCCGACACTCGAAACGTAGTGATAACCGCCGGCACCGGCGTCCCCACCAGCGGCCTCATCCTCACCACCGACTGACCACCCGGATCCCGACCTGTAGGGAAGGTGCCGTGTCGGCTGAAGAACGGCATCGAATTCTGTGTGTGCTCACGTGGATACAGGCGGTGAAAGCATCACCACACACGTTCGTAGCTGGTATGAAGGGTGGCACCCGAAGTATGGTCTGAAGTATGGCGACGAAGAAGGTCACGGTGACGATCCCCGAGGAACTGCTCGACGAGATCCGAGCGGAGGCAGCCGAACGAGGTCTGTCGGCCTACGTCGCGGAGGCGCTGCGGTTCAAGCGTGACCGTGATCGGTTGCTCGAACTGGTGGGTTGGCTGGAGGAGGAATACGGTCCCGTCACCGAGCAGGAGCGGGAAGCCGTGCTCGAAGAGTTGGAGGATCTCGACGCTGAGCATGAGCGTCGGCGTGCCGTCGGCAAGGGCAGCTCAGGAGAGGCCGCGTGAGCAAGCAAACCGGCGGACGTGGTCAGCCGCCGCCGAGGGTCTTCGTGTTCGACTGCGAAGCATTGTCTCTGGCGGTGCGCGGGGACAGAAAGACGATTGCCTGGCTCGACCTCGCGGCGCGAGGACAGGTGGAGGTCCTGACCTCCCCGATCACGGTGGTCGAGGCTCACGACGGCAGAACCACGGAGCGGCGCTGGGATTGGGTCCTGTCCCGGCTCAACGTTCCCGATGTCGGCAAGGCTGATGCCCGGCTGGCGCGCCGGCTTCTGGCCGAAGCCGAGCTGCATGGTCACAAGCACGCGATCGACGCGGTGCTCGCCGTCATCGCCCGGCGGCAGAAGGGGCAGGTGACCGTCTTCACTTCGGATGTTGACGACCTGGAAAAGCTCGTCCCGGACACGATCGTCGTCAAAAAGGTATGACTCACGGTGTGACGATGGTGGGGACGGCGAAGAAGACCGTCAGGGCGATGGCTACGCAGAGGATGAAGCCGGCCAGTTCCCACAGCCAGTCGTAGTGGTGTTCGCCGATTTTGATGGGTTTTTGGCGTTTGTGCTGGCGGGGTTGGCGGGGGCGGGGGCCCATGGTGCCGCGGGACGATCTGGCGGGGCGGGGGGTTCTGACGGGGGCCGTGGTCTCGGCGTCCGGTGCGATGTCTTCCGCTGGATCGGAGGCGGTTGCCGGTGCGGCGGTGAGGTCGGTGGCCGAGGAGGTCTCGGCGGCGGGGAGGGAGGGTTCGCTGTCCTGAACGGGGGGGTCCGTCACCGGGTCCTTGGTGGGGACGGCGGCGGTGGCCACGGTGGGCCGCTCGGTCTCCGGGTCCGGGAGGGGGGTGTCGAGGACGGGGGTTGAGGTCGCGGCGGTCGCGGTGTCCGGGGTGGGGGTCGCGGAGAAGGGGGCCACCTTGCGGTCCGGAGGCGGGGTCTTGCGCCTGCGACGGGGCTGGGTGGTGGTGTCGGAGAGGGGAGGCGCGGTGTCCGCGGTGGGGTCCGCGACGGTGTCCAGGACGGGGGCCGCTGAAAGGGTGGGATCTGGGGTGGGTTCGGTGGTGGTGCCGGGGGCCGTGTCGGCGGCGAGCGCGGGGGAGGTGGCAGGGACGGCGGTCATGGGCTTCGGCAGTGGTTTGCCGAGGGCCAGGAGGCGGCGGCGTTGGCGGGTCGGGGGGGTGGTGGGGCGGGGGGCCGTGTCGCGGACCTTGGGGAGGGGTTCGGTGGTGGCCTCGTGGCGGGAGCGGCGGCCGGGGACGGGTGGGGTCAGTTCCGGGAGGTGCTCGGAGGTGCCGGACACGTCGGCCACGTCGGACGTGGCGGAGACGGTCGGGCCGCCGGCGGGGGGCTCTGCCGGGTCCGGGTGGCCGGTGCGAGGCGGGGAGATGGGGAGTTTCTTGGTGGGGAAGACGCCGACGGTGGTGAGGGGGTCGGGGGTGGCGAGGGGGAGGGGCCACTGGGAGGTGGTGGGCCAGCGATGGGAGTCGGCGGCTGAGGTGAGCGGGTCGGCCCCGTAGGTTGCCGAGGTGGTCGGGTCGGCCGGGTGGGTTTCGGTGGGGGTGGGGGCGGCGAGTGGGGGGGTGGCCGTGGGGGGGTGGCCGGTGGTGGTTTCGGCGGTGGGGGCTGTGGGGAGGCCGCGCAGGATGCGGGTGCGGAGGGACGCGGGTGGGGGGTGCCAGGGGAGGCGGGACAAGGCGTCCTCTGGACGGGCCACGGTGAGGGCTTCGTAGACCTCGGCCACGGCAGGAGGGAGGCCGTGGATGGTGAGGGCCGAGTTGACGGAGTGGGAGAGGGATTGCGCGAAGCGCGTGCGCGCGCTGAGGACGAGGGACTCGGCGGTGTCGGCGGCGACGTCCAGGACCCAGGAGAGCTCGGCGGTGTCCAGGCCGCAGACGGCGGACAGCAGGAGGACTTCGCGCTGGTGGGGCCGGACCTCGCGCAGGACGCGCTCGATGAGTGCGGTCGGCGGGTCGGCGACGGGGTCGACCGAAGGGAAGGCGTAGGCGACGTCGCGGCGGTAGACCTCGCGGCGGGCCAGTGCGTACAGCGCGGCACGGGGAGGCTCGACGGCAGGCACGCGGGTGAACACGGCGGCGAGCGCGTGACCGGCGGAGGTGGTGTCGCCGAGCTGGTCGTGGCAGTACGCGAACAGCCCGGCGGCGTGACGGTCGTAGAGCTCGGCGACCACGGCGGCCCGGGGACGCGCGTCGGTGAGCGGTGTGGTCACAGCCGGTTCCTCTGGAATTCTCGCGCGGGGCCGCAGGTTGGGCCTGAGGAGGATGAGACGTGGGAGGTCAATCATGCCAAGTCCCCGGCGAGCGCGGCACCAAACGATGCGAGTTTGATAAATATCGCGAAAGCCCAGGGAAGCCATCTGCCGATATCACGGTGAATTACCGACATGCCTCTGTGACCAGGGATTTCCGGTGGATTGTCGGTGATCGCCGTAGTCTGGGGCAGGGTAAGGCCGTGTGGACCACCGGTCCGCGCGTCACCTACGGTGGGGGCTGCCAAGCGGGTGGTAGCCGTGTCGCCGTGGCGGCCGACTCGACGATCCCGGGCCAGCCGGTCCCGGCCGAGAAGCACGAGGTCGTGCGTGATCACATTTGAAGGCGTCACCAAGCGCTACGCGGACGGAACGGTGGCGGTCGACGATCTCAGCATCGAGGTGCCGACGGGAAGCATCACGGTGTTCGTCGGCCCTTCCGGCTGCGGCAAGACGACGTCACTCCGCATGATCAACAGGATGATCGACCCCACCGAGGGCCGCATCCTGCTCGACGATCAGGACATCAGGAAGATCGACCCTCCCACGCTGCGCCGCGGCATCGGATACGTCATCCAGCAGGCGGGCCTGTTCCCGCACCGCAAGATCGTGGACAACATCGCCACCGTCCCGTACCTGCTCGGCTGGGACAAGAAGAAGGCACGCGCACGCGCGACCGAGCTCATGGAACGCGTCGGCCTGGACCCCAAGCTGGCCGGCCGCTACCCCTTCCAGCTCTCCGGCGGCCAGCAGCAGCGCGTCGGCGTGGCACGCGCGCTCGCCGCCGACCCGCCGGTGCTGCTGATGGACGAGCCGTTCAGCGCGGTCGACCCGGTGGTGCGCACCAGCCTCCAGGAGGAGCTGCTGCGCCTGCAGGCCGAGCTGCACAAGACGATCGTGTTCGTCACCCATGACATCGACGAGGCCATCAAGCTCGGCGACACCGTGGCGGTGCTGCGCGTCGGCGGCAAGCTGGCACAGTTCGCCGCGCCGCCTGCTCTGCTCTCCGACCCCGCCGACGAATTCGTCGAGGGTTTCCTCGGCAAGGACCGCGGCATCCGCCGCCTGTCGTTCGTCCCCGCCACCGGCCTGGAGACCGGCGACAAACCCGAGTTCCCCGGGTGGACGCTCGTCCTGGACGACGACCGCCGTCCTCTCGGCTGGCGCGCCGACGGCGACGGCGGGCTGTACCCGGCCGGCACCGTCGACCTCGCCAAGGACTCCCTGCGTGCCGCCTTGGACGCCTCGCTGATCGCGCCGTGCGGCTGCGCCGTCGCGGTGGACGGCGACGGCGTGTTCGCCGGGGTCGTGACCCGCGAGGCGCTGGACGGCGCGCTGGCCCGCGCGTCGGGGGTGGCGGCCCGTGGGTGAGGAGCCGCTGGTCCGCTGGGACTGGATCGGCCGCAACTGGCCGACCATCCAGGAGCTCCTGCTCGACCACATGATCATGGCACTCGTGCCGGTGGTGCTCGGCCTGCTCATCGCGCTGCCGCTCGGTCTCGCCGGTGCGCGGTGGCGGGTGCTGTACCAGCCGACGGTGAGCCTCATGAACGTCGTGTACTCGCTGCCGTCGCTGGCGGTGTTCATCGTGCTCATCCCGATCACCGGTCTCGCCGAGCGGGCCACGGTGATCGTGCCGCTGACGTTCTACTCTCTCGCCGTGCTGATCCCGGCGGTGGTGGACGGCCTCGCCGCGGTCCCCGGCCACGTACGGCAGTCCGCGGTCGCCATGGGCTTCGGCCCGACCCGGCGCCTGCTGCAGGTGGAGCTCCCCATCGCGGTCCCCGTGGTGCTGGCGGGCCTGCGGGTCGCCACGGTGTCCAGCATCAGCCTGGTCAGCGTCGGCGCGCTGATCGGCCGCGGTGGCCTCGGTTACCTGTTCATCGACGGCTGGCAGCGGCAGTTCCCCACCCCCATCGTCGTCGGCATCGCGCTGGTGGTCGTGCTCGCGGTGTTCGCCGACGGGTTGCTCGTGCTGGCGCAGCGGCTGCTGACGCCGTGGGCCAGGGCCAGGAGGACCACGTGAACTGGCTGCTGGACTTCTTCGGCAACTCCGCGAACTGGTCGGGTTCCAGCGGCATCCCGGTACGGGTGCTGGAGCACGTCGAGTTCTCCCTGGCCGCGCTAATGCTCGCGACGCTGATCGCGTTGCCGCTCGGCCTGCTGATCGGCCACACGCGGCGCGGCGCGCTGCTGGTGGTGGTCGCGGCCAACGCGGCGCGCGCGCTGCCGACCCTCGGCCTGGTGGTGCTGATCGTGCTGCTGGTGGGGGTCGGCACGACCTGGCCGGTGCTGATCCCGCTGGTGGCGCTGGCGGTGCCGCCGATCCTGGTGAACACCTACGAAGGTGTGCGCGGCGTGGACGAGGACCTGCGCGACGCGGCGTACGGCATGGGCCTGCGCGGACGTCAGGTGCTGCTGCGCGCGCTCGTGCCGGTGGCGCTGCCGCTGATCCTGCTCGGCCTGCGCATCGCCGCGATCCAGGTGGTCGCGACGGCCACCGTGGCGGCGTACGTGGGGCTCGGCGGGCTCGGCCGTTTCATCATCGACGGACTGGCGACCAAGGACTACCCGAGCACGATCGGGGGAGCGGTGCTCGTGGCCGTGCTGGCGCTGCTGGTGCAGGCCGGTTTCTCGCTGCTGCAGCGGGTGGCCGTCTCGCCGGGTGTGTCCCAGCGGGCCAAGGCCCGATAGTCTTCAATACCCCCTGTTTTAGAAGGGAATATTCATCAATGAGAAGAACGATAGGCGCCGCGATGGTCACCATGGCCGCGGTGCTGACGCTTGGAGCCTGCGGCGGAGGCGGCGACCCGCTCACCGCCGCGAGCCCCGCCCCTGCTCCGGCCTCCTCGGGCTCCGGCGGCTCCGCGGGTTCCGGCAAGGTCGTGATCGGCTCGGCCAACTTCCCCGAGAACGTGCTGCTCGGCTCCATCTACTCGCAGGCGCTGCAGGCCAAGGGGGTGCCGGTCGAGGAGAAGTTCAACATCGGCAGCCGTGAGGTCATCTTCGGCCAGCTCGTCAACGGCTCGCTCACCGTGCTCCCCGAGTACAACGGCGGCCTGCTCAGCTTCATCGACCCCAACAGCAAGGCCGCGAGCACCGACGAGGTGAACGGCGAGCTGAAGACCAAGCTGCCCTCGCAGGTCGAGATCCTCGACTCCTCGCCGGCCGAGGACAAGGACTCCCTCACCGTCACCAAGGCCAGCGCCGACAAGTACAAGCTGACCTCCATCGAGGACCTCGCCAAGGTGGCGAAGGACTTCACGGTCGGCGGCCCGCCGGAGTTCAAGAAGCGCCGCGAGGCCCAGTTCAAGGACGTCTACGGCCTGACGTTCAAGGAGTGGAAGCCGACCGGTGAGACCACCGCGGACGCCATCAAGAGCGACGCCGTCCAGGTCGGCAACGTCTTCACCACCGACCCCAAGATCCTGATCAACGGCCTGGTGCCGCTGCAGGACCCGAAGAACGTGTTCAGCGCGCAGAACGTCACCCCGGTGGTCAACAAGGCCGCCGTGAACGACACCGTGCGCACCACGCTCAACGCCATCTCCGCCAAGCTCGACACGACCACGCTGACCGACCTGATGAAGCGCGTCGCCGTCGACAAGGACGACCCCCCGGCCGTCGCGAAGGACTGGCTCACCCAGAACGGCCTCCTTTAGGCCTCGTCCCGAAGGCGTCGTCCCCACGTACGGTGGGGACGACGCCTTCGTTGCGTTCCTCCGACGAGAAGAGCCCATGAACGAGTTCACCGAGGCGATGCGGCAACTGGCGGCCGGCGTGGCCGTGGTGACCGTCCGCGAGGGCCGCGACGACATCGGCACCACCGTCACCACCTTCGCGTCGCTGTCGCTCGACCCCCCGATGGCGGCGCTCAGCCTGGACTCGGCGGGCTACCTGTGCGAGGTCATGCTCCGCCACGACCGGTGGGCCGTCACCCTGCTCTCCGCCGGCCAGTCCGTGATCGCCAGCCGTTTCGCCACCCCCGGTCGGCCGAGCGCGCGCCTGCTCCTCGCCGGCGTCCCCCACCACCGAGGCTCCCGCACCGAAGCCATGATCATCGACGGCGGCGTGGCCGCACTGGAGGCCGAGACCACCCGCGTCGTCCCCGGCGGCGACCACACCCTGTTCCTCGCCACCGTCATCGCCGTCGACTACATCGACCCGTCCCACCCCCCGCTCGTCCGCCTGCGAGGCCGCTACCGTCCCCTGACCTGACCCCGCGAGCCACCGACACCTCCGGTCGGCCCCGCGAGCCGCCGCCACCCTGACCCGACCCCGCAAGCCGCCGCGACCCCTGGCGGGCTTCGCGAGATCAGTGGATCATTGAGGGGGTTCCCCATCCCGTGGAGGGTAGCTGTGGACGACCTCGGTGTGACGGTGCCGCAGGACCGGTGGGCCACCGCGCGCACCGCGCTCAAGGAGACCGGCGACCGCTTCGCCGCACTCGTCACCTCGGTCCCCGATCCCGCCGTGATGGCCACGAAGGACTGGACGATCGCGGAGACCGCCGCGCACGTCGTCGTCATCTCCCGCATGTACACGGCACTGGCCCGCGCGGACGGCACGCCGTTCCCCATCGACGGCCTCGACTCCGCCGTCGCGCCGGTCACGATCGAGACGGTCGGCCTGTTCAACGACATCTCCCTGGAGCGCTTCACCGAGCGCGACCTGAAGGTCCTCGCGGCCCGCCTCCGCGACGACATCACCGAGATCCTCCGCGTCACCGAGAACGCCGACCCCTCGGCCCCGGTCATCTGGCTCGGAAGTTCCGTCGTCCCCCTCGGAGGCCTGTTCGCTCATCTCGTCAACGAGCTGCTCCTGCACGGCTGGGACATCGCCACCGCCGCCGGCGTCCGCTGGCCCATCCCGTCCCGCCACGCGGCCCTCTTCTTCGACCTGTTCCTCCTCGGCATGCTCCGCAACGACACCGGCGACCTGCTGAACCGCCCCGGCCCCGTCTCCTCGAGGCGCATCGCCGTAAGGTTCCACTCCCGCCACACGACCCCCGCGCGCCTGGTGGCCCAGGCCGGCCGCATCACCGCCGAACCCCCGGGCCCCGGCACCGACGCGCATATCGCCTTCGACCCCGCGACACTCAACCTGATGCTCTTCGGCCGCATCTCCCAGCCCCGCGCCGTCCTGACCGGCGGCCTGATCGCCTGGGGCCGCCGCCCCTGGCTCCTGCCGGAGTTCCTCCACACCGTGCGCGTCCCCACCATCCCGTACGCTCGCGGCTCGGCGGCTACTGATAGCCGTTGAACCAGCCTGGCACGTCCAGGTGGAACAGGTTGGCCGGGGTGACCTGGCGCAGGTCGGACTCCAGTGCGCGCAGGCGGTCGGCGCCGAGGGTCTTGGCCCAGCGGGCCCGCAGGTCCTCGAAGATGCGAGCCGAGCGGGTGAGGCAGTCGACGCCTCGGTCGGTGAGGCGGACGGTTTTGCGGCGTGCGTCGTGGGGGTCGGTGACGCGGTGGATGTAGCCGAGGCGTTCGAGGTTGTCGATGGTCTTGCCTGCGGCCTGTTTGGAGACGCCGAGGGTGCGGCCGAGGTCGGCGGCGGTGGTGCCTCTCTGGCCGATGGCCTGGAGGACGAAGCCGTACATGGGACGCATGTCGGGGTGGCCCTGGCGGGACAGTTCGGCGTGGAGGTCGTCGATCATGGTGCGGAAGCCCAGGAAGAGCCGGAGGGGGAGCTCGAAGCCGGGTGGGTCAGTTGACACTGTGGACAACCTCGTTCACTATATAGACAACCACATTGTCGATTATGGGGGAGGGCTCCATGACTGTCATCCGTCGTGAGCAGTGCCGTACCACCGAGACGCCGAACGCCGTCATGACGACCTTCGCCTCACCGGCCCAGGGAGGCGCCGGGATCGCCGTCTGGCGGGTGGACATGGCCGCGGGACAGGCGGGGCCGCCGCACGCGTTCGACGTCGAGCAGGTGTGGACCGTGCTCGACGGCGGCGCGACCGTCGAGCTCGGCGATGAGACGTCCGAGGTGGCGGCGGGGGACACGGTCGTCATGGCCGCCGGGGTGCCGCGCCGCGTGCGCAGCGGGACCGGCGGCCTGAGCGCCGTCGTCGCGGCGCCGGCCGGGGGACGCGCGTACGGCGTCACCGGGGACGTGGCCCCCGGCTGCGCCGTCCGGGACGGTGACGAGCTCGTCCCGGCCTGGACGGTGTGACGTGCCATGACGCGCGCCTGCGGTCAGCGGATGGTCCACCAGCCCGGCAGGACGAGTGGGCCGTACGCCGGCAGGCCGAGCTCGGCGGCCACGCGGGTGAGAGGGCCCCAGGCCTCCACGCGGGTGAGCGCGGCGGCCTTGTCCTCGCTGGAGTCGGCGGGACGCAGCCGGTCCAGGGGGTGGACGCGGGGGTAGGAGCGCACCGGCGCGTCGGCGGGGAGGCCGGCCTTGCCGCGGGCCAGGGCCAGCGCGTCCTCAAGGCCGCCGAGCTCGTCCACCAGGCCGCCGCTGAACGCGTCGGCGCCGGTCCAGACCCGGCCGCGGGCCAGGTCGTGCGCACGGTCGCGGTCGAAACCCCGGCCCTGCGCGACCTTGCCGACGAAGTCGTCGTACACGCGGTCCAGCCAGGCGTTGATCCTGGCCCACTGGGGCTCGGAGAACGAACGGCTGGTGGAGTACATGCCGGAGTTGGCGCCGACGTCCACCGCCTCGTAGTTCACGCCGATGCGGTCCAGCAGCTTCTCCAGCGACGGCTTGCCGCCGAACACCCCGATGGAGCCGGTCAGCGTGCCGGGCTGGGCCACGATGACGTCGGCCCCCATGGCGACGAAGTAGCCACCGGACGCGGCGACGTCTCCCATCGAGACGATCACCGGCTTGCCGGCGCGGCGCGCCAGCAGCACCTCGCGCCAGATCGCGTCGGAGGCGACGTACGAGCCGCCGGGGCTGTCCACGCGGAACACGATGGCCTTGACGTGCTCGTCGCGCCTGGCCGAGCGCAGCGCGGCGCAGATGGTGTCGGAACCCATGGAACCGCCGCCGCCGAGCGGGCTGCGGCCACTGCGGCCGAGACGGATCATGCCGGTGCCGTGCACCAGCGCGACGACCTTCTCGCCGGGTTTGGGGAGCTTGGCGCCGATCCCCAGCGGTCCCTTGGCGTACCGGCCGACGTACAGCAGCAGATCGTCCTCGTCGCGGACCTCGTCGTACACCTCGTCGCGGTACGCCAGCCGGTCCACCAGCCCCGCCTCGACGGCCTCGGTGCCGATGAACGGCCCCTGGTCGATCAGCGCGCGCACCCGCTCGGGCTCGAGACCCCGGCCCTCGGCGACGCCGGCGACGATCTGCTCGATGACCGACTCGGCGATGCGGGCCGCGGACTCGCGGTGCGCCTCGGTCATGTGGTCCTGCGTGAACGTGTTGGCGGCGGTCTTGTACTCGTGCCGCTGCCCCACCTGGTAGTCCACGCCGAGCTTGGTGAGCGCGTTCTTCACGAAACGCTGCTCAAGCGAGACACCGGTCAGGCCGACGTCACCGGACGGCTGGAGGTAGATCTCGCCGAAGGCGGTCGCCAGGTAGTACGACACCGTGCCGGCGCCGAACTCGCCGAAGGTCTCGGAGAACGCCACGGTGCGTTTGCCGGCCTCGCGAAGCGCGGTCACCGCCGACCGCAGCTCCTGCACCATGGCGAGACCGATGGGCCGGCCGCCGATCTTCACGATCAGGCCCTTGACCCTGGGGTCGGTGCGGGCCCGCCTGAGCCCGGCGAGAATGTCGGCCAGGCGGGTCTTGCGCATGGACAGGAGCGCACCGAGAGGATCGGCCGGCGGCCCCTCGATGAGGCCGTCGGTGAGATCGAGTTCGAGGACCAGGGGAGCGCTGCGCCGCTGCCGGAACCGGTCGACCGTGTCCGTGATCGCCTTTGTCGCGTCCATAGCGACACCCTAGGCGACGATCCGGCGTGACAGGCGTACGGCGGCGGCTCAGTTCCCGGCGTCCACCTCACGCTCGCCGGACTCGTCAGACGACACGGACTCCTCCGGCAACGCGGACTGCTCAGGCGACGCGGTCTCTTCTCCCGATACCGACGCCGCGGACACCACGGGCTCCGGCGCCGGCTGGTGCAGCCACAGCGCGCCGAGCGGCGGCACCCGAAGGCGCGCCGAGTACGGCCTGCCGTGCCACGGCTCGGCCACCGCGTCCACGCCGCCGAGGTTGCCGACCCCGCTGCCGTGGTAGTCGTAGGCGTCGGTGTTGACCACCTCGTCCCAGCGGCCCCCGGACGGCAGCCCGACGACGTACCCGTCGTGCGCCTGGCCGGAGAAGTTGGCGACGCACACCAGCATCGAGCCGTCTGACCCGTGCCGCACGAACGAGAACACGTTCCCGGACGCGTCGTCGGCGTCGATCCACTCGAAGCCCTTCGGCGTGTGGTCCTGCGAGTAGAGCGCCGGTGTCGTGGCGTACACGCGGTTGAGGTCGCGCACCAGCCGCCGGACCCCCTGGTGGGGCTCGAAGTCCAGCATCCACCAGTCGAGCCCGCGCTCCTCCGACCACTCCAGGCCCTGGCCGAACTCACCCCCCATGAACAGCAGCTTCTTGCCGGGGTGGGCCCACATGAACGCGAACAGCGCTCGCAGGTTGGCGAATCGCTGCCACTCGTCCCCCGGCATCTTGCCGAGCAGCGACCCCTTGCCGTGCACCACCTCGTCGTGGGACAGCGGCAGCACGAAGTTCTCCGAGTAGGCGTACATCAGCGAGAACGTCATCTGATGGTGGTGGTACTGCCGGAACACCGGCTCGTGATGCAGGTATGCCAGCGTGTCGTGCATCCACCCCATGTTCCACTTGAACCCGAAACCGAGCCCGCCGAGGTGCACCGGCCGCGACACGCCGGGCCACGCGGTGGACTCCTCGGCGATCGTCACGATGCCGGGGGCCTCGCGGTACACGACCGCGTTCATCTCCTTGAGGAACTCCACGGCGTCGAGGTTCTCCCTGCCGCCGTAGACGTTCGGGGTCCACTCGCCTTCGCGGCGCGAGTAGTCCAGGTACAGCATGGAGGCCACGGCGTCCACCCGCAGGCCGTCGACGTGGAACTCCTTGAGCCAGTACAGCGCGTTGGCCACCAGGAAGTTGCGCACCTCGTTGCGGCCGTAGTCGAAGATGTAGGTCCCCCACTCGGGGTGCTCGCCGCGCCGGGGGTCGGAGTGCTCGTACAGCGGGGTGCCGTCGAACCGTGCGAGGGCCCACTCGTCCCTCGGGAAGTGCGCGGGGACCCAGTCGAGCAGCACGCCGATCCCGGCCTGGTGCAGCCGGTCCACGAGGTGCCGGAACTCGTCGGGGGAGCCGAACCGCGAGGTCGGCGCGTAGTAGGACGTCACCTGGTAGCCCCAGGACCCGCCGAACGGGTGCTCGGCCACCGGCAGCAGCTCCACGTGGGTGAAGCCCATCTCCGTGACGTACTCCACGAGCTGGTCGGCCAGCTCGCGGTACGTCAGGCCGGGCCGCCACGAGCCGAGGTGCACCTCGTAGGCGCTCATCGGCCGCTCCAGCGCGTCGCCGTCGGCCCGCCGCCGCATCCACTCGCCGTCCTGCCAGGTGTAGCCGGTGACGTCGACCACGGACGCGGTGGCAGGGGGTTGCTCGGTGCGGCGGGCCATCGGGTCGGCCTTGGACCGCCAGACCGAGTCGGCGCCGAGCACCGAGAACTTGTAGTGCTCGCCGGCCCCGACGCCTGGCACGAACAGCTCCCACACGCCGCTGTGGCCGAGGGACCGCATGGGGTGCGCGGCGCCGTTCCAGTGGTTGAAGCCGCCTTCGACGCGCACGCCGCGCGCGTTCGGGGCCCACACGGCGAACGCGGTGCCCTCCTCGTCGTCGTGCGTCATGACTCTGGCGCCGAGCACCTCCCAGAGGCGTTCGTGCCGTCCCTCGCCGATCAGGTGCAGGTCGACCTCGCCGAGTGTCGGCCAGTGGCGGTAGGGGTCGCCGGCCTCGTACGGCGCGGCGCCGGTGTAGGTGACGCGCAGGCGGTACGGCGGGACCTTGTCCACGCCGGGGAGGGTCACGGTGAAGACGCCGTACGCCTCGTGGGCCATCTCGTGCGCGGCGCCGTCCAGCACCAGCTCGACCTTCTCCGCGAGCGGTCGCAGCGCTCGCACGGTGAGGCCCTCGGGGGTGAGGTGGCCACCCAGGATCGCGTGCGGATCGTGGTGGGCTCCTCCGGCCAGCCGGTTCAGGTCAAGGTCCATCGGATCGTTATCGCTCCTCAGCACGGTCTTCGGTCATGTACCCCTGCCCAGGATCCTCGCGCCGACCCACGGCGACAGACCCGGTGCCCCCCAAAAGACGATTTTTCACCATTCCAGGACGCGGACGGTCTCGGTGGTCAGATCCACCACGACCCTCCCCACGTCCAGCCACTCGCCACCGGGGAACCGGATGAACACCTGCAGGCACCGATGCGCCTCGCACCCGTGCCGCCGGAAGATCAGCGTGTGCACCCGCAGGTCCGCCGCCGACCGCAGCCGCCGGCCCGCCGACCTCGCGTACTCGCCGCGTACGGTCTCGCCGAGCACCGGATGGGCCAGCAGCAACTCGGTGGCGTACCGCTCCTCCCACGGAGCGGGGGCCGGGCTCGGGTGCAGCGGCCCGAACGGATCGGCGCGCGGCGGCTGCACGGTCGCGATCGGCCGCACCTGCCGCGGCCGTGGCCCGTGCTCCACGGAGAGGCCGGCCACCAGCCCCGCGCCGAGCCCCACGGCGAGCGTGGCCAGCCCCGCCAGCGCCACAGTGAGCCGCCTCCGCGTCACCCGCACTCCTACGATCCGTCGTCGTAATGTGACGGATCGTATCCGACCGAGAGGTGCGCACGGTGGACGGCGTGCGGTCAGGCACCGGGGCCGGTGAACGCGGCGAGCGGGATCGGCAGCCACGCCGGCCGGTTGCGCGCCTCGTACACCACCTCGTACGCCGCCTTGCTGAGCTCCAGCGCGCGCAGCAGCACCGCGTCGTCGCCGCGGATGCCGCCACCGCCGGCCGAGTAGCCCGCGAGGAACGCCGCGCGGTTGCGCGCGGCCCACTCGGCGGCCCTTGGCGCGAGCCGCCGCGGGTCCGGATGGTCGAAGAGCAGGTGACGCGCCGCGTACTCGAAGGAACGCAGCATGCCGGCGACGTCCCGCAGCGGTGAGTCCAGCGCGCGGCGTTCGCCGAGCGGCTGGCCCGGCTCTCCCTCGAAGTCGAGCACCACCCATTCGCTCGGGGTGCGCATCACCTGACCGAGGTGGTAGTCGCCGTGGACCCGCTGCACCGGGATGGGATGCTCGACGTCGGCCAGCCGGTCGAACGCCTCATGGGCCTCGCCGGCGTGGGCCGCGAGCTCCGGCACCTCGGCGATGGCGGACTCCAGGCGCCGCCTGAACCCCTCGACCATGCGTTTGACCTCGGGGGCCTCGATGGCGCCGGTGGGGAACGCCGCCGCCATCTCCTTGTGCAGGTGGGCCGTGGCCACGCCGAGCCGGTGCGACTCGGCGGCGAAGTCGCCTCCCGCGTCGCCGGCGTCGGTGCCGGCCAGCGAGCCGTACAGGTCGCGCACGCTGGTGAGCGCGAGAGCCCAGCCGTCGCAGGCGGTCGGCAGGAACTCCTGGGTGAACGCCAGCGTGGTGTTCTCGCCGGCCACGTCGGTCTCGATCCAGCCGTACGGCTTGGCGATGTGCGGCGAGCCGCGCTCGGCCAGCGCCGAGACGATCTCCAGCTCGGGGTTCACGCCTGGCACGATCTTGCGGAAAAGCTTGCAGATGTAGCGGTCGCCGTACACCAGCGAGGTGTTGGACTGCTCGGCGCCGAGCACCAGGCTGCGCGGCGAGGTGTCGATCTCGACGCCTGGCATGCGGTGGAACCGCAGCGGCCCGATCTCGTCCTCGCCGGCGATGCCGCCGAGCAGCAGGCCGGTGACCTCGGCGTCGTGGACGGCGTCGTAGGCCACGCCGTCGTCGGTGGGGCCGATCGCCACATGGTTCAGCCGCTGCGGCAGCTCGGGCCGGAACCCGAGGAAGAGCTGGTAGCGGTCGGTGCGGGACTCCTGGCGTACCGTGATGATCAGGTGGCGCACGGTGACGGGGAGTGTGCTTTCGTCGTCCGTGGTCCTGGAGGACCCCGCCACATCGCTGTGGCGGGATTCTGCAGGACCACGAAGGGGCAGGGGGGTGGCGGTCTCTACGGCCAGTTCGGTGATCGCGCGGCCCTTGCCGGCGAACCACCGCTGACGGGTGATCCAGCCGGCAAGCAGCTCCTCGAAAGTAGGTCTCACGTCTCCTCTGTCGCTGAGCTCGTGGGTGGAAGGGTGAACCAGTAGAACCCATGCCCAGGAAGCGTCAAAAGATACGGAAGTTCCCCAATTGGGGGGAATGGCACGCCACCCGTGCACTCCACGGGGGTGACCCCCTCGAACCGCCGCAGGTCCAGTTCCACCGGCTGGGGGAACCGCGACAGGTTGTTGACGCACAGCACCCTGTCGTCGCCGAGTTCGCGGACGAACGCGAGGACGCTGGGGTTGGAGGAGTTCAGCTCGGTGAACTCACCGAGGCCGAACACCGGGTGCCGCTTGCGGATCTCGATCATCTTGCGGGTGAAGTGCAGGATGGAACCCTGGTTGCGCTGCTGGGCCTCGACGTTGAGCGCCTGGTAGCCGTAGATCGGGTCCATGATCGTCGGCAGGTACAGCCGGCCGGGGTCGCAGTCGGAGAACCCGGCGTTGCGGTCCGGGGTCCACTGCATGGGGGTGCGGACGCCGTCCCGGTCACCGAGCCAGATGTTGTCCCCCATGCCGATCTCGTCGCCGTAGTACAGCACGGGGCTGCCCGGCAGGCTCATCAGCAGAGCGGTGAACAGCTCGATCTGGTTGCGGTCGTTCTCCAGCAGCGGCGCGAGGCGGCGCCTGATGCCGACGTTGGCCCGCATGCGCGGGTCCTTGGCGTACTCGGCGTACATGTAGTCGCGCTCTTCGTCGGTGACCATTTCGAGGGTCAGCTCGTCGTGGTTGCGCAGGAAGATGCCCCACTGGCAGTTCTCGGGGATCTTCGGCGTCTGGGCCATGATCTCCGAGATCGGGTAGCGGGTCTCCCTGCGCACCGCCATGAAGATGCGCGGCATCAGCGGGAAGTGGAACGCCATGTGGCACTCGTCGCCGCCGGTCACCGGGTCGCCGAAGTACTCCACGACGTCCGCCGGCCACTGGTTGGCCTCGGCCAGCAGCACCCGGTCGGGGTAGAGGCGGTCGATCTCGCCGCGGACCCGCTTGAGGTAGGCGTGGGTCTGCGGCAGGTTCTCGCAGTTGGTGCCTTCCTGCTCGAACAGGTAGGGGACCGCGTCCAGCCGGAAGCCGTCGATGCCGAGGTCCAGCCAGAAGCGCAGGACCTCCAGCATGGCGTCCTGGACGTCGGGGTTCTCGTAGTTGAGGTCAGGCTGGTGGTGGAAGAACCGGTGCCAGTAGTACTGGCCGCGCACCGGGTCGTACGTCCAGTTGGACGTCTCGGTGTCGATGAAGATGATGCGCGCGTCGCTGTACTTGTCGGCGTCGTCGTTCCAGACGTAGAAGTCGCCGAACGGGCCGGTGGGGTCGTGCCGCGAGGCCTGGAACCACGGGTGCTGGTCGCTGGTGTGGTTCATGACCAGGTCGGCGACGACCCGCATGCCGCGTTTGTGGGCTTCGTCGACGAGCTTGATGAAGTCCCCCAGGTCCCCGAAATCCGGGAGGATCTTCATAAAGTCCGAAATATCGTACCCACCGTCTTTCAGCGGGCTTTCGTACAGGGGGAGCAACCACAGGCAGTCCACCCCGAGCCACTGGAGGTAGTCCAGTTTGCTGATGAGGCCGCGGATGTCTCCTGTCCCGTCTCCGTTGGAGTCCGCGAACCCCCGGATCAGGACCTCGTAGAAGACGGCGCGTTTGTACCACCGTGGGTCGTTCGGCTTCTCGTGTGTGAAGGTGTTCGGGACGGGTTGAGGCGTCAAGCTCACCTGTGGGCTCCCCGCTGTGCTTTATGCCCGCTCTGCCGAGGGACCGGCCATGTGCCTATGACCGGCCCTGCGATAGCGCGCGCAGTGTGAGGACGTGTGCTGGATTGATGTGGGGGTCGAGGCGTACGTAGTTGGCTTGGCGCCAGTGGTACGTCTCCCCTGTGAGGTCGTCGTCCACCACGAACTCCGCGTCCCAGTCGAGACCGAGCGCCGGCATGTCGAGCCGGACCGTGGCCTCGTGCGTGTTGTGTGGATCGAGGTTCACGACGACCAGAACCACATCGCCTAGGCCGTGCCGTCGTGTGGACGGGTCGTAGGCGCCGGGCAGCCGCTTGGAGAAGCACAGCATGTCCGGGTGGTCGATGGTGTGGAACCGTAGATTACGCAGTTCCTGGACCGCAGGGTGTGCTCTTCTGAACAAATTGAGCCGAGTGATGAACGGCGCCAGGCTCCGTCCGTCCCGTTCGGCGCCGGCCCAGTCGCGCGGCCGGAGCTCGAATTTCTCGCTGTGCAGGTACTCTTCGCTGCCCGGCCGCACCGGGACGTTCTCCCCGAGCTCGTAGCCCGAGTACACGCCCCAGCTCGGCGAGCCGAGCGCCGCGATGACGGCCCGCACCTTGAATGCCGGAATACCGCCGTTTTGTAGGTATTCATGGAGGATGTCCGGTGTGTTGACGAAGAAATTTGGACGGACGTAATGCGCGGTCTCGTGGGAGAGCTCACCCAGATACTGCTCCAGGTCGGCTTTGGAGTTCTTCCACGTGAAATAGGTGTACGACTGGTGGAACCCGATCTTCCCGAGGCCACGCAGCATGGCGGGCCGGGTGAACGCCTCGGAGAGGAAGATCACGTCGGGGTCGGTGGTGTTGACCTCGGCGAGCAGCCTCTCCCAGAAGCCCACCGGCTTGGTGTGCGGGTTGTCCACCCGGAAGACCCGCACGCCGTGCGCCATCCAGTGCCGCACCACGCGCAGGACCTCGGCGTAGATGCCCTCGGGATCCTTGTCGAAGTTCAGGGGGTAGATGTCCTGATACTTCTTCGGCGGGTTCTCAGCGTACGCGATGGTGCCGTCCGCCCTGACCGTGAACCACTCGGGGTGCTCCTTGACCCACGGGTGGTCGGGGGAGCACTGGAGCGCCAGGTCGAGCGCGATCTCCAGCCCGAGCTCCTTGGCCCGCTTCACGAAGCCGTCGAAGTCCTCCAGGGTGCCGAGATCGGGATGGACCGCGTCGTGGCCGCCGTCCTCCGACCCGATGGCCCAGGGGGAGCCCACGTCGTACGGCTCGGGGTGCAGCGTGTTGTTGCGGCCCTTGCGGAACGTCGAGCCGATGGGGTGGATCGGCGGCAGGTACACGATGTCGAACCCCATGCCGGCGACGGCCGGCAACCGCTCCGCCGCGGTGCGGAAGGTGCCGGACACCGGCTCGCCTTCCTCCGGCACCACGGCCCCCTCCGACCGGGGGAAGAACTCGTACCAGGACCCGAACAGCGCGCGGCGGCGGTCCACCCGCACCCGCACGCGTCCGCTGCGGGTCACCAGGTCGCGCAGCGGGTGAGCGGCCAGCGCGGCGGCCGTCCCCGGCAGCTCGGCGACCGCGAGGCGGGCCCGCGGGTCGTAGCCGTCGTCACGCAGCCGCTCGGCCACCGACAGCAACGCGGCACGGTGCGCGCAGCCGTCGCAGTTCTGCGCGCGCACCCCGCGCGCGGCGCGCTCGAACAGGCGCGCACCCTCTTCGCACATCAGATCGGTGTCGAGGCCGCGCGGGATCTTGATCTCCGCGTCGTGCAGCCACGTGGCGATCGGGTCGCTCCACGCCTCGACACGGAAGCTCCAGTCGCCCTCGTCGGGCAGAGTGACCTCGACGGCCCAGCGGTCGGTGCCTGGCGCCACCTGCCGCATGGGGAGCAGGGGCCCTCTGGCCCCCTGGGGGCCGGTCAGCACCACCCCCGCCGCGACCGCGTCATGTCCCTCACGGAACACGGTCGCGCTTATCTCGAAGGTCTCCCCCGCCGCGGCCTTCGCCGGCCACTGACCGCACTCGACGACAGGGTGGATGTCCAGTATTGGGATTCGTCCGATCATCGCGTCTCAAGGTAGTGACGGCGCACCAGGCGCCGCCGGGAATTGTGAGGGCAAAAGGTGATCATGTGGTGCCGACCCGGCCCGAAGGTCCGCCGTACCGACGGGCATGATCGCATTCACCGTGGGGCAGGTTTAGGCCGGCCCTCCGGTGACGAGATTCCTCACCCGGGGGGTGACGGCGCGAACCGGGTCGGCGGCACGCGGCGTCGTCCCTCCTGGTGAGAGAGACGAACGGGACTCGTACATTGTCGTGAGGTTCTTACATGCGTCTGCCCCCATAGTCGCGCTTCAAGCCTGTTCAAGGGAAGTTCGCGCATGAGACGAGAAGCTCTCAACGCCGAGATTTGCCCTGTGAGCGCGAACAGTACATGATCAATTTGAATGGAAGAGGGACTGTCGGCTTTGATGTTGTCTGACCGGTTTTAGCGGGTGGTGAGGGCGAATCGCATGAGATCTAACCAGGCGGCAAGTGTGTTTCGGTCGCGCGTCGTGGCGCTGAGTAACTAGGGTCTGGCCTCGTGAGAGCAATCCGCAGGTTCACCGTACGTACCGTCCTTCCCGCCGAGCTGGCCGCGCTGAGCGAGCTCGTGCACAATCTGCGCTGGTCATGGCACCCGGAGACCATGGACCTGTTCGCGGAGGTGGATCCCGGCACGTGGGAGCGGGTCGGCCATGATCCCGTAGCGCTGCTGGGGGCCGTCGAAGCCGGCAGGCTCGCCGAGCTCGCGCGCGACCGCAGATTCCTCCGCCGGCTGGCCGACGCCGCCGACGACCTGCGCGAGTACATGACCGCGCCCCGGTGGTACCAGACGCTCCCCGACGCGCCGGCCGCCATCGGTTACTTCTCCCCCGAGTACGGCATCGCCGCCGCACTGCCGCAGTACTCCGGCGGTCTCGGCATCCTCGCCGGCGACCACCTCAAGGCGGCCAGCGACCTCGGCGTCCCCATCCTCGGCGTGGGCCTTCTCTACCGCCACGGTTACTTCACCCAGTCCCTGTCCGCCGAAGGCTGGCAGCAGGAGCACTACCCGAGCCTCGACCCCGGCGGCCTGCCGCTGAGCCTCCTCAAGGAGGACGACGGAACCCCGGCCAGGGTGGCCATCCCCCTGCCGGGAGGCCGCACGCTGCACTCGCAGATCTGGGTCGCGCAGGTCGGCCGCGTCCCGCTGCTCCTGCTCGACTCCGACGTCGCCGAGAACGACTCGGCCGCGCGCGACGTCACCGACCGCCTGTACGGCGGCGGCACCGACCACCGCCTCATGCAGGAGCTCCTGCTCGGCATCGGCGGCGTGCGCGCGCTGCGCGCGTACTGCAGGATCACCGGCCACCCCGAGCCCGAGGTCTTCCACACCAACGAGGGCCACGCCGGCTTCCTCGGCCTCGAACGCATCCGCGAGCTCACCGAGCACCGCCTGTCGTTCGACGAGGCCCTGGAGGCCGTGCGCGCCGGCACGGTCTTCACGACCCACACCCCGGTCCCCGCCGGCATCGACCGCTTCCCGTCGGAGATGATCGGCCGCCAGTTCGGCGGCGACAACGCCTGGCCCACCGTCCCGGTGGAGCGCATCCTCGCGCTCGGCGCCGAGCCCGAGAACGGCGGCGACCCCGAGATCTTCAACATGGCCGTCATGGGCATGCGCCTGGCGCAGCGCGTCAACGGCGTGTCCGAGCTGCACGGCGCCGTCAGCCGCGAGATGTTCCAGGGCCTGTGGCCCGGCTTCGACGTGGACGACGTCCCCATCGGCTTCATCACCAACGGCGTCCACGCACCCACGTGGGTCGCACGCGAGGTCATGGAGCTCGCCGGCAAGGAACTGCCGTCCATCGTCGAGAAGGCCCAGGGCTGGGAAGGCGTCCAGAAGCTCTCCGACGAGGACATCTGGTCCATCCGCGGCCGCCTGCGCCGCAACCTCGTGGAGGCCGCCAGATCGCGCCTGCGCGCCTCCTGGAAGGCCAGGGGAGCCTCCACCGCCGAGCTCGGCTGGATCGACGAGGCACTCGACCCCGACATCCTGACCTTCGGCTTCGCGCGCCGCGTCCCGTCCTACAAGCGTCTCACCCTGATGCTCAAGGACCCGGCCCGCCTGAAGGCCCTGCTGCTCGACCCCGAGAAGCCCGTCCAGATCGTCATCGCCGGCAAGGCCCACCCCGCCGACGAAGGCGGCAAGAAGCTCATCCAGCAGATCGTCCGCTTCGCCGACAGCGAGGACGTCCGCCACCGCATCGTGTTCCTCCCCGACTACGACATGAACCTCGGCCAGCTCATGGTCCAGGGCTGCGACGTCTGGATGAACAACCCCCTCCGTCCCCTGGAGGCCTGCGGCACCTCAGGCATGAAGGCCGCACTCAACGGCGGCCTCAACCTGTCGATCCGCGACGGCTGGTGGGACGAGTGGTACGACGGCAACAACGGCTGGGCCATCCCCACCGCCGACGGCGTCGAGGACCCCGACCGCCGCGACGACCTGGAGGCCTCGGCCCTGTACGACCTCATCGAACGCGAGGTCGCCGACCGCTTCTACGACCGCACCGGCGGCTCCCACCCCCGCCGCTGGCTCGACATGGTCAAGCACACCCTGAGTTCCCTCGGCCCCAAGGTCCTGGCCGGCCGCATGCTCCGCGACTACGTCGTCGACCTGTACACCCCCGCCGCCGCCTCGGCCCGCGAGCTCTCCAAGGCCGACCACAACAAGGCCAAGGAGTTCGCCGCCTGGAAACTCCGCGTGACCAAGGCCTGGCCCGGCGTCCGCGTGGAACACATCGAGGCCAGCGGCATAGGCGACACCCCCGAACTAGGCGCCGCCATGGAGATCCGCGCCACCGTGGCCCTCGGGGAGCTGTCCCCCGACGACGTGATAGTGCAGGCCGCCTACGGCAAGGTCGGCCCCCACGACGAACTCCTCCACCCCTCCTACACCACTCTCACCACCGACGCGGTGACCGACGACGGCAAGGCCTCCTACACCGGCACCGTCCCGTTGAACCGCACCGGCGCCTTCGGTTACACCGTCCGCACCGTCCCCCACCACTCCTTGATGTCCAACCCGGCCGAATGCGGCCAGATAGCCCTCCCCGAGGAGCCGGTCGGCATGACCAACGGCACCCTCCGCTGACGAACGACGAAGGTCCCCGGCATGAGCCGGGGACCTTCGCGTGTGACGGCGAGCCCGGCCCTACGCTGATCGCATGACGCGGCATTTCGAGGTGCATGTGACCGCTCCGACGCGTGAGGAGGCGGAGGCGATCTCTGTGGCGGTCGTGAGCCGGAGGGTGGCGGCCTGTGCGCAGGTCGTCGGGCCGGTCAGGTCGGTCTACCGGTGGGAGGGAGAGGTCCAGCAGGACGAGGAGTTCCTCATCCTCATGAAGACCGGTGCCGGACGGCTGGACGATCTGGTGGCGGTGGTCCGGGGGCTGCACTCCTACACGACTCCGGAGGTCGTGGCGGTGCCGATCGAGGGTGGGCTCGCGGACTATCTGGGGTGGGTCACCGCGGAGACCGCGGAGCGGTCGCCTGGGGGCTGACGGGGTCAGGGCCGGCGGGCCACCCAGAGGGACCTCGAGGCCTGGACGGTGAGGTCGTCGCGGTGGATGAGGCCTGACGGTGAGGTGTTGTCGAGGAGGGTGTCGAGGGTTTTCCGGTCCTCGGGGTCGAGCTGGTCGGCCAGGCGGTCGCGGACGCGGGTCAGGGTGAGTTCGGCGTAGCGGCGGGCCGAGGGGGAGATGGGGGCCGGGATCGTGGTGGTGAGGTGGCGGGTGAGTTCCACGGTGAAGCCGGCCTTGCGGAGGAGCGGGGCCCAGTCGGCGCCGAACGTCGGCATCGTGGCGACGTTGCCGGTGGTGACGAGGGCCTGGCAGCGGGCTTCCAGGCCGGGGGTGCCGATGCCGAGGTCGTGAGGGAGGAAGGTGGGGAAGGAGTCCAGTTCGAGGACCGCGAGGAGGCCGCCGGGACGCAGGGTGGTGAGGATCCGGGTGAGGGTGTGCGCGGGGTCGGCCATGTGGTGGAGGGACGCCGAGGCCCAGACGAGGTCGGGGGTGGCCACGGCGGGCCACGTCGTGTCGAGGTCGGCTTCGATGGTGCGGAGCCTGGCGGCCAGGCCGGCGGTGTGGGCCTTCGACTCCAGGCGGCTCAGCATTTCGGGGGAGCCGTCCACGGCGGTGGCCTCCGCGCCGGGGAAGCGGCCGAGAAGGGCCAGTGTGCCGGTGCCGGTTCCGCTGCCCAGGTCGAGGATGTGGCGGACCGGCGCGTCGGCGGTGAGGGTGTGGACGTGGCCGACCGCCTCGGACAACAGCGAGTGCAGGACCTCGGCGTCGAGATCCAGGACCTCGGCCAGTTCGGCGCCGCCGGGGCCGGCCGTGCCGTGCTGATGACCGTGGCCATGGCCGTGACCGTGGCCGTGGCCCTGCTGCGGTCCGTGACCGGCCTCGTGTGGCGCCGTGCGTCCGTGGTCGTGCTGGGGGCCGTGACCGTGGCCGCTGTGCTGCGGGTCGGGGTCGTGTTGTGTCATGGTTCGACGGTACGCGAGCTTTGCGGTAGGAGCATACCATCTTGCGTATGAAGCAAGATGATGACGTCGACGCGTTGGTCCGTAGCCGGATCCGGGGGTTGCGGACGGCTCTCGGCTGGTCGTTGGACGACTTCGCTGCCCGGTGTCACATGAGCCCGTCCACCTTGAGCCGCATCGAGACCGGTCACCGGCGCATCGGACTCGACCAGCTCACCGCGATCGCGCGGGCCCTCGGGGTGACGCTCGACCAGCTCGTGGAGTCGGTCGCGGACGAGGACGTGGTGATCAGGCCGGTGCACGATCCGGCGCGTGGCGTGACCACGTGGATGTTGAGCAGGGAGGACGGGCCGCACGGTGTCACGGTGGCGAGGATGCGGATCGTCAAGCCGCCGCCGCGGCGGGACGCGCTGAAGGTCCATCCGGGACACGACTGGTTCACCGTGTTGTCCGGGACGGTCCTGTTGCTGCTGGGGGAGCGGACCATCACCGTCGAGACGGGGCAGGCGGCGGCCTTCTCGACCATGATCCCGCACGCGTTCGGCGCCAAGGACGGGCCCGCGGAGATCCTGGCGGTGCTGGACCACGACGGACGGCGCATCCACCTGCTGACGGAGCGGCCCGCCGACTGATCACCAAGGGTGTGGCGGCATTTGCCGGGAAGGTTCACGGGTTCCGCTAGGGTGGCCGGTCATGGCGCGGGTTGTGTGGCGGGCTTTGGTGCCTCGGCGGGTGTTGCGGGCTGTGCTGGTGCGGCTGGACGGACGGTACGTCACGCGAGCCGAGCATCGACAGGATGTCAAGGACTCGTTGTGGGAGGTGCAGGCGCTCCGGCGTGAGGTCACCGAGCTGCGGCGCGAGGTGGAGCTGCTGCGCAAGCAGGGGAGGGCTCCTTCTGGTGACGGCGGTCTGAAGGCGAAGGTCGAGGACGCTCACCGGCTGGCGACGGAGGCCTCGTCGGCCGTCGACCATCTGCTGCAGGCCGAGGTCCTGCTCTGGCAGGCCGTGGACGGGCTGCGCGAGGACGGCGAGGCGGGGCGGAGCTCACCGGCGGCATCCTCATGAGGGCCGGGTCCGTGCGACGTCGCGGTGGAGGAACGAGCGCCGGGCCGGTGCCAGGGATCGGTGGCGGGGCCGTGCGGCGTCGCGGTGGAGGACGGGTATGAGGCTGGCGTGGACGCGGGACGGGGCCGAGTGGCGGCTGCGGTTGCGGCTGGACGCCGGTGAAGGGGTCGCGGGGGTCGTGACGGACGGGCAGGCGGTGGAACTGGCCACCGACACCTGCCATGTGCGGCTTCCGGAGGGGGAGCACGGCGAGCCGCATCCTGATCTGCTCGCACTGGCGGCCTGGACGGTGGCGGCGCCGTGGGCCCGGGGGAGAGTGGTCTTCGACCGGCCCGTCTCGGCCGCGCTGGCCGGCGCGTTGCACGACGGCTGGGGGGTCGACGCGGGTCCCGTGGGGGGTGCGGCGCGGGAGGCCGGGGAGCGGCTGGCGATCTCCTACAGCGGCGGGGCCGATTCGGTGGCGGTGGCGGCGCTGCTGCCGGAGGCGCCGCTCGTCCACTTCCAGCGGGTGCCGCATCCGCGGGTGCCGAACCGGTGGACGCACTACCGCTCCGACGTGCTGGCGAAGTTGGCGCGTGGGACCGGTCGTGAGGTCACGGTCGTCCGGTCCGATCTCGAGTTCATGCTCCGCAAGCCCCGGCCCGGTTACCCCGAGCACCACGCGGTGCTGGCCGGTGCGCTGCTGACGGCCGGCGAGGCGGACCTCGGCGGGGTGGCGCTCGGGTACGAGATCGGCTCGCGCTGGCTCGGCGGGGGCCGGTACGTCCACCGGTACACGCCGGACAACCCCATGTGGTCGGCGCACGGCAGGTGGGGGAGAGCGTTCGCGGCCGTGGGGCTGCCGCTGGTGCTGCCGGTCGGGGGCATCAGCGAGGCGATGACCATGCGGATCGCGCTGGAGTCGGAACTGAGGGACCAGGTGCGCTGGTGCCTGCGCGGCGACGGCAGCGGGCCGTGCGGCCGGTGCGGCAAGTGCCTGTACAAGGAGCTCATCCAGGCCGCCGTCGAGCGGCGGCCGATGCGCACCGAGATCACGGCCGACCGGCCGGTGGCGCGCAAGTGGCAGCAGCCCCCGCCGTACGGCGGCCAGGAGATGATCGAGTACGGCTGCGCGCACGTGCCGGACATCGAGACGACACCGTTCGCCACGGCCGCGCGGCATCTGAAGGCCACCGTCGAGTCCACGCGGTGGCTGGAGCGGTGCTACCCTCCCGCCGTCGAGGAGATCCCCGAGAAGTGGCGCAAGGAGATCGAGCCGATCATGGCGGACCGGTTCGGCTTCATGGACGCGGCCGACCGTCTCCGGGTGGAGAGCTGGGGGCTGTGATGAAGGTGTACGTGTCGGTGGACATGGAAGGCGTGACCGGCCTCACCGACCCTGAGGAGATGCACGCCGGCGGCCGGGGCTACGAGCGTGGCTGCGAGCTGATGACCGCCGACGCCAACGCCGTCGTCGCGGGGGTGTACGAGGCCGGCGCGACCGACGTGGTCGTCAACGACGCGCACGGCTCCACCAAGAATCTCCGCATCGACCAGCTCGACCCCCGCGCGTCGCTGATCCGCGGCCCCGGCAAGCCGATGCGCATGGCCGAGGGCCTGACGGCCGGCTTCGACGCGGCCTGCTTCGCCGGCTACCACGCGCGCGCCGGCACCCGGCACGGCGTGCTCAACCACACGTGGATGGGTCACGAGATCCAGAACGTGTACCTCAACGGTGAGATCTGCGGTGAGATCCGGCTGGTCGCCGGGTTCGCCGGGTTCCTCGGCGTACCGGTGGCGCTGGTCACCGGGGACGAGGCGGCGTGCGCGGAGGCCCGCGAGGTGCTCGGCGAGGTCGAGACGGTGCCGGTGAAGAAGGGCATCGACCGGTTCGCGGCGCAGTTGCTGCCGCCGGCCGTCGCGCACGCGCTCATCAGGGAGGCCGCGGCGCGTGCGCTGAACCGGCTGAGCGACTTCCGGCCGTACGTCGTGCCGCCGCCGTTCACGCTCGGGGTGGAGTGGAACTCGACGGCCATCGCGGCGGGCTGCTCGCTGATCCCCGGCACGCGCCCGGCCGGTCCCCGGCACATCGAGTTCACCTCGGAGGACTTCAGGGACATCATGGCGCTGCTCGGTGTCTACGCGATGATCGCCGGCCGGGTGGCCTGCGACAGCGGCATCTACGGCTGACCCCCGTGCCTGACCCCGCCAAGCTCACCCGTCGCTCACTGCTCGTCGGCATCGGCGCGGCCGGCGGCGCGGGTGCCATGTACGCCGCCATGGGTGTGCTCGGACTGGCCCCGTCCCCTGCCGCCGACCCGCTGCCGCGCACCGGCGGCGCGGCGGGTCCCGCGCCGTACGTCCCGCCTGGCCGGTCGGACTTCACGCTGCGCGGTGGCCGTCCCGCCAAGGTGCTGGTGCTCGGCGCCGGCGTGGCGGGGCTGGCGTGCGCGTACGAACTCGGCAAGGCCGGGTACGACTGCACGGTGCTTGAGGCACGTGATCGCATAGGGGGCCGCAGCCTTACACTGCGCGGTGGCGACACAGTCACCGAGCTTCCGGTCTCGTGGAACGGTTCCGCGAGCCCCGGCACCGCGGACTCCCCGGAACGGCGGCAGGTCCGCTTCGGCCCCGGCACCTACTTCAACGCCGGTCCCGCTCGCATCGCTCAGTGGATGGTCACCCTCGACTACTGCCGCGAGCTCGGCGTCCCCCTTGAGGTGTTCGTCAACAGCAACTCCAGCGCGTACGTCCTCACCTCCGGCATGCGGGCCCCGGTCCGCATGCGCACCGCGCGCGCCGACGCCTACGGCTACATCTCCGAGTTACTCGCCAAGGCCACCGACGCCGGGGCTCTCGACGCCAGGCTGACCAAGGCCGACCAGGAGCTGCTGCTCGACTTCCTGTCCCACTTCGGGGAGATCGGCCCGGCGCACACCTACACCGGCGGGGAGCGCCGCGGCTACCGCGTGGACCCCGGCGTCACGGCGGGGTCGGCGCTCGGC
The DNA here is from genome assembly GCF_014207705.1 of Sphaerisporangium rubeum. Taxonomy (NCBI): domain Bacteria; kingdom Bacillati; phylum Actinomycetota; class Actinomycetes; order Streptosporangiales; family Streptosporangiaceae; genus Sphaerisporangium; species Sphaerisporangium rubeum. The sequence continues at coordinate 6,421,118 of NZ_JACHIU010000001.1, read as the reverse complement.
CGTCCGCCTGAGCTGGCCGAGGTCCTCAGCCAGGGCCTCGGCCGCATGCTGACCATGGACGCCGGCTACGAGCAGGCCATGCCGATGTTCCAGCCGATCGGCGGCATGGACGCCATCGTGCGCGCGCTGGCCGGCCGGGTCGGCGCGGAGCGCATCAGGACCGGCACACGCGTCACCAGGATCACCAACCGTCCGAGCGGGGTGGAGGTCGAGCTCGACGGCGGCGCCGTCCTGACCGCCGACTACTGCGTGGCCGCGCTGCCTCCGCACGTCCTGACCCGTGTGCGCACCAACCTCGGCGCCGACGTCCATTCCGCGCTGGCGACCCCGATCCCCATGGCGGCCGGCAAGCTCGGCCTGGAGTACGGCCGCCGCTGGTGGGAGCTGGAGGACCGCGTGTACGGCGGCGCCACCGAGACCGACCTGGAGATCGGCCACATCTGGTACCCCTCGCACGACTACCACACCGAGCGCGGCCTGGTCGTCGGCTACTACAACACCGGGCCGCACGCCGAGGCCTACGACGCGATGCCGCACCGCGACCGGGTGCGCCGTGCGCTCGGCCACGGTGCGCGCGTGCACGGCGCCAAGTACCGCAAGGACGTGCTGGACGCGGTGACGATCTCGTGGCGCAGGCAGCCGCACATCGAAGGCGCATGGGTGCGCTGGCCGTCCACGAGCGGCCTGTCCCTGCTCCAGCGGCCGGCCGGCCGGGTGTACTTCGCGGGGGACTGGCTGACGCACCTCATCGCCTGGCAGGCCGGTGCGCTGGAGTCGGCACGTAAGGTGGTCACCGATCTGCACCACCGTGTTCTGAAGGAGGGATGACCCGTGGGCCTCGGCACGCTCGACTGGGTACCCGCGCTGGACCGCCGCGACCTGCTGGCCGACCCGGTGGCGCAGGCGCTCGCCTGCATGACCGACGCCGTTCGGGTCGCGCCGATCGACGCCGGCCTGGCCGACACGGCGGTGTTCTGCGAGCGGTACGGCGTGGCGCCGGCGGACTCCGCCAACTGCGTGATCGTCACCGCCAGGCGGGGAGGCGAGACGCGGTACGCCGCCGTGATGGTGCTCGCCACGACGCGGGCCGACGTCAACGGCGTGATCCGCCGCCACCTGGACGCGCGCAAGACGTCCTTCGCCGCGCAGGACGACGCGGTGACGCGGTCCGGCATGGAGTACGGCGGCATCACCCCGATCGGCCTGCCGGACGACTGGCCGGTGCTGGTGGACACGCGGGTCGCCGAGCGTCCCGAGGTGGTGATCGGCAGCGGCATCAGGGGTTCCAAGCTGGCTCTCGCGGGAGAGGCCCTGGCGCGGCTGAAATCGGCGGAAGTGCTCTCCCTGGCCCAGTGATCACACGAATGCGGCTTCGACCTGCGAGAAAGGCTCAGGAATGCCGGTGACCGGTCCCGGTGACCCGCGGGGCCGGAGAAAATCTTGAGCCATTTGGGAAACCACAGGGGCCGGTTCGCCCGTTGTACAACCGGGAATGTGACCTCTTGGTTCATCTCATGGGCGGGGTTTAAGCCGGTATGGTGCTACGTGCCGTTAAGGATCGCAGGCGTGAGCCGGCGGATGTGACCGGTGGCCGATGGCCGACCGGCCGCGGGGTGAGAGGCGACGGGGGGCGTCCGATCCGGCGGCACAAGGTGAACAAGGTGAAGTTGGTGACGGTTCTCGTCACCCGGCGGGACGGGTTTTCCCGGACAGCCGTTGCGCACAGTAAGCCGAATGTCACAATTGGAGCAAGGCGCTTCCTTCCGGATACCGGTTCCGGGGCACCGCCGGAGATCAGATGAATCAGGACGACCGTTTGGGCCCCTACCGGCTGCTCCGGCGGCTCGGTGCTGGTGGCATGGGCGTGGTGCACCTCGCCCTGGACTCTCACGGCAGGCAGGTCGCCGTCAAGGTGCTGCGCGCGGAGGTCGCGGGGGACGACGTCGCGCGCAGACGGCTGTCCCGTGAGGTCGAGACGATGCGGCGGGTACGCAACAAGTACATCGCCGAGGTGCTGGACGCCGACGTCACCGGCAGCCGCCCCTACATCGTCACCCGTTACGTCCCCGGCAAGCCGCTCGACGAGGCGGTCAAACAGGACGGCCCGCTCCCGGTCGACGCGTTGCTGCGGCTCGCGCACGGCGTCGCGGACGCGCTCGCCGCGGTGCACGCCGCCGGGGTGATCCACCGCGACCTCAAGCCGGGTAACGTCCTGCTGCTGGACGGCGAGCCCGTGCTGATCGACTTCGGCATCGCGCAGGCGGTGGACGCCACGCGGCTCACGCAGACCGGCATGTTCATCGGCACCCCCGGCTACCTCGCGCCTGAGATCATCGAGGGCCACGAGGCGGGGCCCGAGGTCGACGTGCACGCGTGGGCCGGCACTCTGCTGTACGCCGCGACCGGCCAGCCGCCGTTCGGCAAGGGCACGCTGGAGATGGTGTTCTACAACATCACCGCGGGCCGTGCGAACATCGACGCGGCTCCGGAGATCCTGCGGCCGCTGCTGCGTGGCGCCTTCCAGCGCGATCCGGCCAAGCGGCCGAGCGCCGCCGAGCTGGCCGCGCGGCTGACCCAGCTCATGCCTCCGACGGGGCCGGGCCGCGCGCGCATCCCTGACGACATACGCACCATGCCAGACATGTCGGGCCTTTCGGGTAAGGCGCCTGAGGCCACCAACCCGGCACGCAAGGCCCCCGCCACCGGCCCGTCCTCCAGCCCGCAGCAGGGCCCGACGGCCCCCGGCCGTACCGGTCAGCCCGCCGGCACCCCCGGCGCCGGCGTCCCGGTCGCGGGGCCCGCCGCCGGGGCCGACGAGTACGTGTCGCTGCTCAGCGAGGCGCCGCAGGGTCCCGGCCCCGGTGACCCCTGGCCGACCGTGCGGGTGACCGGCGAGGAACTGCGCCAGGCCGGTCTGCCGGGAACCGGCGCGAACCCCCGTGAGCAGGCCCGCACGCCGGAAGGCGAGGTGCCGACACGGTTCGCGCCACCCGCCACCGGCTCCTCCTGGCAGGGAGCCCCCAAGCCCGCTCCCGACCAGGGTGAGGTGCCGACCCGCCGCGTCCGGCCCGAGGAACTCGGCACCCTCGATCGCGACGCGCACCGCTCCGGCCAGCCCGGCCAGAACGCACACCCCGGCGCCTTCCCGGGTCAGAACGCACACCCCGGCCAGAACGCGCATCCCGGACAGTACGGCCACCCCGTCCAGCCGGGCCAGAACGCGCAGCACGTCCCGCACGGCCGGCAGGCCTCGCCGTACGGACAAGGCGGCCAGCCTCCCGGCGCCTACCACCAGGCGCTGTTCGAGCAGCCGTCGGAGGTGTTCGAGCGCACCCCCCACATCCGCCACCCCGGCATCCCGCGGAGCCAGGGCCACTCGCCGACCGTGCACCTGCCTCCCGACCAGGCCGCCGCGCTCACCGGCCGCGAACCGGCCCGCGCCGGCCTGCCGGAGACCTCGGCCCTGTACGCCGCGGCGGCACTGCTCGCGCTGCTCATCGTGGTCGGCGCGGCGGTCGTGGCGCCGGTGGTGGCCGCGCTGGTGATCCTGCCGGTCGCCGTGCTGCTGCGCGGCGCGGACATCGCGTACGCCTCCGACGGCCGTCCCGGCTTGCTGCGCGGCCTGTCGCCGGGTCCGCTGGTCAAGTCGATCGGCGTCACGATCGCGCTGGTGCCGTACGCTCTCATCCTCGCCGTGCCGGTCACGCTGGTGCTCGCCTTCCTGGTGCGTCACGTGCCGGTCGGCACCTGTCTGAGCTGGGGTGTCGCGGTCGCGTTGTGGATCGTCTGCGCGGGGCCCGGTGTCGAGGGGCCCGGCCGCCAGATGCGCAGGAGCCTCGCCGCGGTGTTCCCCGACAAGGGGGCCGCCATCGGGCTCGTCGCGATCACCGGCCTGATCGCCGCGGCGGCCACCGCGTACGCGGTGATGACCCTGATCACGCCTACGGGGGACGCGATCTGGACACCGGTGGACATCGACCACTGGCTGCAGCAACTGAACAACCTTCGGAAGAAGGCCGGATGACGGGGGAACGCGTGCCGGACACCATGGAACGACTCGGCCCCTATCGCCTGTTGCGCCGCCTCGGCGAGGGAGGCATGGGGGTCGTGCACCTCGCGCTCGACGAGGAAGGCCGGCAGGTCGCCGTCAAGGTGCTCCACCCGCACGTGGCCGCCGACCTCAAGGCGCGTGACCGGCTGACCCGCGAGGTCGAGACCATGCGCAGGGTCCGCAGCCCCCGCGTCGCCGAGGTGCTCGACGCGCGCCTCACCGGCGGTCAGCCGTACATCGTCACGCGCTTCGCGCCGGGCCGCACCCTGGAGGAGATCGTCCTCACGGACGGCCCGCTGGCGCCGCAGCAGGTCATCCGGCTGGCCCGCGGCCTGTCGGAGGCGCTGATCGCCATCCACAACGCCGACGTGATCCACCGCGACCTCAAGCCGGCCAACGTCATGGTGGTCGACGGCGACCCGCTGGTCATCGACTTCGGCATCGCGCACCTGGTCAACGCGACCAGGCTCACCCAGACCGGCATGTTCGTCGGCACCCCCGGCTACCTCGCCCCCGAGATCATCAGGGACGAGGAGATCACGCAGGCGGCGGACGTGCACGCCTTGGCCGCCACGGTGTTCTTCGGCGCGACCGGCCGGCCGCCGTTCGGCACCGGGTCGTTCGAGTCGGTCTGCTACAACATCATGGAGGGCCGCGCCGACATCGAGCGGGCCCCGGTGTGGCTGCGCCAGTGGCTGCGCGCCGCGCTCGCGGTGGACGCCTCCTCACGGCCCGACGCGCACGGCCTGCTACGGCGGTCACGCGCGCTCGACCCGAGCGTCACCGCCTTCCAGGAGTCCCCGCCGCGCACCGACCAGCCGGGCCACACCCGCAGGCTCGACACCCGCGACCCCGTCCCCGACGGCACCCGCAGGCTCGGCTCCGTTCCCGACGGCACCCGCGTGCTGGACGGCGCGGCGTCCCCGGGGGACGAGCCGGCGCCGACCAGGCGCACCAGGCCCGTGAGCGAGGACAGCTACTCCGACGTGCTGCCTCCGGTGCAGTACGCCGAGCCGGAGCAGCGGCCACGCCGTCCCCGTCCCGAGCGGGGACCGGCGGGCCGTGTCCCCACCGCGCCGCCGCCGGCCCCCGCCTACCCCCCGGCCCCCTACGGTCCGCCGCCGGGGTACGGCGCACCGGCCCCCTACCCCGACCAGCGGGTGGCCGGATACCCGCCGCCTCCGCCGTCCGGCCCGCCGGCGCCGCTCGCGCCGCCGCACCAGCCGCGTCCGCAGCCGCCTGAGCCGCGCGAGCAGCGTCCGCCGTACCGCACGGGGCACCCGCTGCTCGCCGCGTTGCTGCTCGTGACCGTGGTCGCGGGGGCCCGCATGCTCCCCGTGCTGGTCAGCACCCTGATGGTCGTCGTGGTGATGTGCCTGCGGGTCGGCGAGTACCTGTGGGCCGACCTCGCGCAGCGGCGCTCGATCAGGGGCAGCAGCCCGAGCGACCCGCTGCTCGCGGTGCTCGGCACGCCGTGGGCCCTGGTCAAGGCGGCGTTCGCCACGTTGTTCGCGAGCACGGTCGCCTTGATGTTCGGGGTGCTCGTCTGGGGAGCGCTGTACTACCTGGCGGGCTTCAACGACACGTCGTCCGGCGGGGACTCGGCCGCCGCGTGGGGTGCCGCGGCGTTCGTCGCGGGCCTGTTCCTGCTGCCAGGCGGCGGCAAGCCGCGCAAGGCGGTGGCCCGCACCCTCACCGCGGCGATCCGCAGCCCCGGAGCCGGCATGGTCGTGACGATCATCGTCGGCACGGTGGCGTTCCTCGCGGCGGCGACCGCGCTCAACACCGTGCCGTCGTGGGTGCCGTGGCGTCCGCCGTCGGACGCCATCACGGCGCTCGGCCAGTCGGCCCGCGACAGCGCCATGGGGGTGATCGGAGGCCTGCTGCAGGATCTGCTCGGCCGTAACGGATTCGGGTTCTTCCCCTTCACCAGGTGACGTCGCGCGTGGCCTCCGGTTTCCCCGCACGTGACCGTGGAAAGGTGAGGGGACGGAAGGAGAGGCATGGGTGTGCCAACGGCGGACCGCCTCGGGCCCTACCGCCTGCTTTCCCGGCTCGGGGCGGGTGGTTTCGGCGAGGTCCATCTCGCGCTCGACCCCGAGGGCCGCACCGTCGCGGTGAAAGTGCTGCATCCACATGTCGCGGCGGACCAGACGGCGCTGGCGCGGCTGGCCCGCGAGGTCGAGACGATGCGGCGGGTACGCGGGCCGCACGTCGCCGAGATCCTCGACGCCTCGCTCGACGGTGAACAGCCGTACGTCGTCACGCGGTACGTCCAGGGCCGTTCGCTCGCGGCGCTGCTCGCGGGTGGTGAGCCGCTGCGTGGGGAGGGCCTCACGCGGCTGGCCAGGGGGCTGGCCGAGGCGCTGGCGGTCGTCCATGGCGCGGGGGTGGTGCACCGCGACCTCAAGCCGGCGAACGTCATCATCTCCGACGGCGAGCCGTACGTCATCGACTTCGGCATCGCCTACGCACTGGACTCGGCGTCGGTGACCGCTTCGGGTGCGGTGCTCGGCACCCCCGGCTACCTGGCGCCTGAGGTGCTGGAAGGCGGCGCGGTGGGGCCGGAGGCCGACGTGTTCTCGTTCGGCGCCACGCTCGCGTACGCGGCCTCGGGACGGCAGCCGTACGGCACCGGGCCGGCGTCGGCGGTGGCGTACCGCGTGGTGCACCACCCGCCTGACCTGGACGAGGTGCCTGCCTGGCTGGCGCCGGTGCTGCGCGACTGCCTCCAGCGTGTCCCCGCCGACCGTCCCACCGCGCCGGCGCTGTGCGAACGGCTCGGCGCGGCCGTGCCGCCGCCGGCTCCGGTGGAGCGGCGGCGCCTGGTGAGCGGCGACGAGCCGCAGACGATGGAATGGCGGCCGGACCGGCGGCAGGACGAACGGACGTCGCTGGAACAGGCGCGGGCCAGGCACCGCGAGAAGGTCCGCAGGCGCTGGATGGTGTCGACCGGCGTGGTGGCGGGGCTCGCGGCGGCCGCGGCGGAGGCGTACGTGCCGGAGTTGTCGCTGCTGCTGCTGGCGGCGTACGGCCTCGGGGTGCTGACCGACGCGGCGTTCGGCCTGGCGGCCCGCGCGCGGGCCCGGATCGTGTTCGACCTGGTCAGCGGCGCGGGTACGGTCGGTCTGTACGCGCTGCTGACTACTCTGTTCAGCCCGTTCACGCTGGTGCTCGCCTTGGCGACGGTGCTGGTGGTGCTGGTCATGGTGGCGTTCGCGGGGTGAGGCACATCGGTCTGGAACTATGTTCGGTAGGGTGACCCTCGATGGTCCGGTGGGTTGCCGGAACCGTAAGCTACTGTTGAGTAACATATGACAGGGAGTGCGCGCACCCCCCGCGCGTGCGACCGAAGCGGCGCCAATGCGGCGGCGCCTGGCAAACAGGAGGTCGGCCACCGGTCATGAACATCGTCGTCTGCGTGAAGCAGGTCCCCGACACGGCGACCGAGCGCAAGCTGAGGTCCGATGACAACACGCTCGACCGTGACGCCGCGGACGGCGTCATCAACGAACTGTGCGAATACGCCGTCGAGGAAGCCCTCAAGGTCAAAGAGGCCCACGGCGGCGAGGTGACCGTGCTCACCATGGGCCCGGCCAAGGCCACCGACACCATACGCAAAGCCCTCGCCATGGGTGCCGACAAGGCCGTCCACCTGGTGGACGACGCGCTGCACGGCTCCGACGCGCTCTCCACGTCGTACGCCATCGCCGAGACGCTGAAGCGCATCGGCTTCGACCTCGTCATCCTCGGCACCGAGTCCACCGACGCGCGCATGGGTGTGCTCGCCGCCATGCTCGCCGAGCGGCTCGGCGTGGCGCAGCTGACCTTCGCGTCCAAGCTCGACATCGACGGCTCCGACGTCACCATCCACCGCGTCACCGACTACGGCTACGACAAGGTCCAGGGCAGCCTGCCTGCCGTCGTGTCCGTCGTCGAGAAGATCAACGAGCCGCGGTACCCGTCGTTCAAGGGCATCATGGCCGCCAAGAAGAAGCCGGTCGAGACGGTCGGCGCCGACGGCCTCGACGCCGGGCTGCTCGGCCTCGCCGGCGCCTGGAGCGAAGTCGCCGACTTCGCCGTCGCGCCGCCGCGCGCCGCCGGCACGATCGTCAAGGACGAGGGCGACGGCGGGGCCAAGACCGCCGAGTTCCTCGCGTCGAAGAAGTTCATCTGAGGAGTGACCTGTGGCTGAGATTCTGGTACTCGTCGAGCACGTCGACGGCGCGGTCAAGAAGGTCACCCTTGAACTGCTGACCCTGGCCCGCACCCTCGGCTCCCCCTCCGCGGTGTGGGCCGGCCCCGGCTACTCGCCGGACATCCAGGCCAAACTGGCCGAGTACGGCGCCGACAAGATCTACGTCGCCGACGCCGCCGACCTCGCCGACCACGTCGTCGCACCGAAAGCCGAGCTGCTGGCCCAGCTCGTCTCCACCGCGACCCCCGCCGGCGTCCTCGTCGCCGCCACCGCAGAAGGCAAGGAGGTCGCCGGCCGCCTCGCCGTCAAGACCGACTCCGGCATCATCACCGACGCCGTCGGCCTCGGCGAAGGCTTCACCGCAGAACAGTCCATCTTCGGCGGCGGCGTCAACGTCACCTCGCGCGTCACCAAGGGCACCCCCATCATCGCCGTGCGACCCAACGCCACCACCCCCGAACCGTCCCCCGCCGCCGGCACCGAGCAGCGCGTCGAGGTCACCCTCTCCGACACCGCACGCCTGGCCCACGTGGTGGACCGCGTGAAGCAGGAAAAGGGAGCCCGCCCCGAACTCACCGAAGCCGCCATAGTCGTCTCCGGCGGCCGAGGCGTAGGCTCCGCCGAGAACTTCTCAATCATCGAGAAACTCGCCGACTCCCTAGGCGCCGCCGTAGGCGCCTCCCGAGCCGCCACCGACGCCGGCTGGTACCCCCACCAGTTCCAGGTAGGCCAGACCGGCAAAACCGTAGCCCCCCAGCTCTACATAGCCGCCGGCATCTCCGGCGCCATCCAACACCGCGCCGGCATGCAAACCGCCAAAACCATCATCGCCATCAATAAGGACCCTGAAGCCCCCATCTTCGAACTGGCCGACTTCGGCGTAGTAGGCGACCTCCACCAAATCGTCCCCCAACTCACCGAAGAGGTAGAAAAGCGCCGCTGACCTAGCTCCGCCGTACGCCGGTAACCCGAGGTCCGCTGTACCCCGGCATCCGAGGTCTGCCGTAGGTCGGTAATCCGAGGTCCGCTGTACCCCGGTATCCGAGGTCCGCCGTACGCCAACCTCTTCCGGCGTTCCGGCCTCCCACCGCGTTCAGCGTCGCTTCCCAGCGGCGCCGACGCGGTGGGACGCGGTACGGCGAATCCGGCGCCTTCGTACGCACGTCAACCGGCGGTACGGGAGGATGCTCACCGTCCGCGCCGTGGTCCTCACCTCCAGGCGCCGAGGCGCCTTCCGGCTCGGGCCGTATTCCCCAGGGGCTTCGCCCCTTCGTTTGAAAACCCAACTTCGGCCTTGTGGCCTTAGCCCACCCATAAGAGTCGTCCCACCCTAACTCGGCCACCCACCCAACCCCCACCACGTCCTGACCGGCACATAGCGTGCCGCCTCAGACGACGTGACCGGAATCGGAACCCCACGCCGACCCCCGCAGACCCTGCCGGCACTTACCGGAGTACTCAGATTTCGGAGTGGTCCTCGCCTCCGGCGCCGGGACGCCTTCCGGCTCGTGCTGTGTTTCTCCGGGGCTTCGCCCCTTCGTTTGAAACCCCAACGTCGGCTTTGTGGCCTTGGCCCACCCATAAGAGTTGTCCCACCTCAACTCGGCCACCCACCCAACCCCCACCACGTCCTGACCGGCACATGGCGTGCCGCCTCAGACGACGTGACCGGAATCGGAACCCCACGCCGACCACCGTAGGCATTGCCGACACTTACCGGAGTCCCTGCCGGAGTTTGGGGACGGACAGCTCGACGGTGCCGGCACGGGTGTCCCATTCGCGGGTCCGATAACCGTTACGCCGGTTGGTCCACTCGCTGCTGCGGGTGCCGTATCCGGCGCCGCACAGGCCGTCGGCCTCGGCCGACATCAACGTCTCGGCCATGGTCTTCATCATGGATGGCAACAGATCCCGATCCCCGGACTCGATCTGCTTCGCCAGCCAGCCCGCAGCATCCACACTGTCGTTGACGGCCATCCTGTTCTCCTTCGATCTTGATCTTCGCACTCGAAGGATCACGTGGCCGTCCTCATTTCACGACGCCACGCTGACTACCAGCGGAAACTCGTACACCACCTCCGCGGACGCACCCCCGCACACGCCGATCACCGTAGGCATTGCCGGCACTTACCGGAGTACTCAGATTCCGGCCCCGTAAGCGCACCCCACCCCCACCATGACCTGTCGGCATAAAACAACGCCGCGAGTCACGAGACAGGATGTGTCGGTCGAAACGAACCCGCCGGAACAGACCCGCCACCCGGACCCGGACAGGAAAGCACCAGACCGGCCCACGTTCCCCTCCCTGGACCTGTTCCTCCCCGGCGCCGACGCGGCGGGAAGTGGTACGACGAATCCGGCGCCTAAATACGGCGGCCGACAGGCCGTGGCCGGTCGTCAGGCGGCGAGTCGGGCCGGCTCTCGTGTGGTGGATTCCTTTTCGCGCGGTGGTTCACGCCGTGCCTCGCCTAGGACAGGTAGGGAGACGCGGGGGAGGAGCAGGGCCGTGACGGTCATGAGGAAGCCGAGGCCGATGGTCAGGGTCAGAGCGGCGCGCAGGGACGTGGCGTGGGTGAGCATGCCGATGACCACAGGGCCGAGGAGCAGGCCGGCGTAACCCATGGCGCCGGTCTGTGCGATGGCCGGTCCAGGGGTGCGGGTCGCGGAGCCGGCCAGGGACAGGGCCATGGGGGAGACCGTGGCGACTGCCAGGCCGATGAGCACCATGCCTGCGACGGCCACCACCACCGATGACGTGCTGAGGACCAGTGCGAAGGCGGCGGCCGTGGCCAGACCGGAGGCCGCGATGAGAGCGCGGGCACCGAAACGGGCCCGCAGGCGGTCACCCGTGAGGCGGGAGATCAGCATGCCGCCTTCGAAGATCGGGTAGCCGATCGCGGCGACGGCCTCAGGCGCACCGATGGTGTCGCGCAGGAACAGGCCGTTCCAGTCGGCCACCGCGCCTTCCACCATGAACGCCGCGAACGCGATGACACCGAGCAGGTAGACCACCGGTGGCATCCGGCGCCGCGCACCACCGGACGACGTACCGGCCGCGAGGTCAGGCACATACGTACGGCCGAGCAGGAACGCCGCGGGAACGGCCGCCAGGGCCACGGCCACGAGGTTGGCGGTGAAGGACATGCCGAGCGTGATCGCCACGGTGCCGAACACCCCGGCGGACATGGCGCCGACGCACCACCCGGCGTGCATGCCGTTCATCAGCGGACGGCCGTACGACCGCTCCACCGTCGACCCTTGCGCGTTCATCGCCACGTCCACCGTGCCGAAGAACATGCCGAACAACGCGGACGCCGCCACCACCAGCGGGTACGACGGTGCCACGGCCACCGCGAGCAGCGACACCGCGCACAGCGGCGCCGCGACCCGCAAGACCGCCGCGCTTCCCATCCGGGCCATCACCCCCCGCATGGCCTGCATCGTCACCAAGGCCCCAAGACCCCAGGCGAGCAGCACCACCCCCATCGCCGCCTCGGACACGCCGAGTTTGTCGGTGAGGGCTGGAATGCGGACGGTATACGTACCGCACACCAGTCCGGCGAGAACGAAGGTGAGGATCACGCCGTAACGAGCGGTCCTCAGAGCGCGGCTCATCGCTGAGCTCCTTTCACGTACTTTCAGGGCAGGCGTCACCACGCGGTGACGCAGGAGAGAACCGGCGCGCCGGGGAACGACAGGCACGCCGGGAGTAGTGATATCGGGACGGAAAGTGGAATCGGGTCGAGGAGCGGCAGGCCGCCATCTCCGGCGGAGACTTCCACGAGGGGACTCCGGCGACCGGACTTCGGCAGACCAGACCGAGACCAGGATCAGGTCTCGTATCTGAACCAGGACTCCGGCCCGGACCAGGACGTGGACCAAGTTCAGGACTCAGGGCAGGACGGGAAGACCCTGGTCAGGACTGGGACCTTGGTCAGGACAGGAACTCGGACCTGGACCAGAACTCAGACCGAAACCGGGCCTTCGACCCGGACCGGGCCCCAGCCGGGGTCCGGACGCGGACCAGGACTTCGACCCGGCCCCGTGCTGTGACACGGGCCGAAACCCGGGCCCGGACTTCGACCCGGACTTTGACCAGGACCCGACTTTGACCAGGACCAGGACCAGGACCAGGACCAGAAGCAGGACCAGGCCCCGGTCTTTGACCTGACCTGGTCTTTGATCTGGACCTGGATCCGGACTTCGACCCTGACCCTGACCCGGACCTCGACCCGGTCTCAGCCCTCAGCCCGACCCAGAACCCGAGCCGGGCCCAAGGCCCAAGGCCCAGTCCACAGGTGGAATGAACGTGTCGCGCCGTCCCATCACCCTGGCAGCAGCCCGCAGAGCCGCTGGTACAGCTCCTCGTACTGACCCTCGTCGTAGAAGCCGGGGTCGTGCGTAGCCACTTCCCAGAGCCCTTCGCAGGCCAGGCGCACGATCCGGGCCGCCATCGGGTCCGGCTCGTCGGCCAGGCCCTCACGATGCCAGCGCGCCATGGCCTCCCGTAACGGCGCCAGCAGCTCGGGGTCCCCCGCCGCACCGGTCGCCACGGCCCAGCGCCGCAGGCTCCCGCTCCGCACGGCGGCAAATGTCGCCGCGAGGTAAGCCCGCGTGTACGACGGCTCGTCCTGCGCCGCCACCAGCTCGTCGAAATCACGGACCAGCCGCTCGATCAAGCCCTTGATCAGCGCTTCTTTGGTGTTGAAGTGATAGAGAAGCCCTCCTTTGCTCACACCGGCGCGCTCGGCCACGGCCGCCAGCGTGAGGCACGGGGCCCCCTGCTCGGCCAGGAGCGCCTCCGCGGCGTTCAAAAGCTCATCTCTTCTCACACCCGTTACTGTACCGTCCGGACGGTACACCTGGCAAAGTGGGTACGCTTGAGTACGCCATGGCTTATCTCGACCACGCGGCGACCACGCCGATGCTCCCCGAAGCGATCGAGGCGATGACCGCGCAGCTCATGCGCGTCGGCAACGCCTCCTCCCTCCATTCCGCCGGCCGCCGCACCCGCAGGGTCGTCGAGGAGGCGCGCGAGACCATCGCCGCGGCCCTCGGCGCACGTCCCAGCGAGGTCGTCTTCACCGGCGGTGGCACCGAGGCCGACAACCTCGCCATCAAGGGCCTCTACTGGTCCAGACAGGCCGCCACCGGCGCCGGCCGCGTCCTCATCAGCGCCGTGGAGCACCACGCCGCTCTCGACCCCGCACACTGGCTCGCCGACCGGCAAGGCGCGTCCGTGGAGCATCTGGCCGTCGACGAGTACGGCATGGTGCATCCCGAGACCCTCCGCGCCGCCATCGAACGCGACCCCGCGAGCGTGGCCCTGGTCAGCGTCATGTGGGCCAACAACGAGGTCGGCACGATCCAGCCCGTCAGCGAACTGGCCGCCATCGCCGCCGAGTACGGCATCCCGTTCCACACCGACGCCGTCCAGGCCGTCGGCCAGCTCCCCGTCTCCTTCGCCACCTCAGGCGCCGCCGCTCTCACCGTCTCCGCGCACAAGCTCGGCGGCCCCATGGGAGTAGGCGCACTCCTGCTCGCCAGAGGCGTCGACCCCGTCCCCGTCCTCCACGGCGGCGGCCAGGAACGCGAAGTCCGTTCCGGCACCCTGGACGCCCCCGCCATCGCCGGCTTCGCCGCCGCCGTCCACACCGCTGTGGAACGCCGCGAAGCCAACGCCGCTCACCTCCGCACCCTGCGCACCGACCTGATCACCAAGATCCGCGAAGCCGTCCCCGACGTCATCCTCAACGGCCACCCCGACCACCGCCTCCCCGGCAACGCACACTTCTCCTTCCCCGGCTGCGAAGGCGACGCACTCCTGATGCTCCTCGACGCCAAAGGCATCGAATGCTCCACCGGCTCCGCCTGCTCAGCAGGCGTGGCCCAGCCGTCCCACGTCCTCCTCGCCATGGGCGCCGACCCCATCCGTTCCCGAGGCTCCCTCCGCTTCTCCCTGGGCCACACCTCCACCAACTCCGACATAACCGACCTCATCACCGTCCTCCCCCCCGCCGTGGAACGAGCCCGCCGAGCCGGCATCAGCTGACGAACCAGAACCGACCACGTGGAACCGACTGACCAGAACTTTCCGTGACGGTTACGGGTGGTCGTCCTTCCCTGCGGAGGCCCCGGCCGGCCGAGGCTTCTGCTGTGAGCATTGGCCGGACGGCACCGGGCCGGACTCGTAACCGGACGCGGTGCTGGAACCGGACCAGATTCGGACTCGGTACGTGACTGCGAACCGGACGGGACTCGGAACCGGCACTGGACGCGGCACCGGACTGGATTCGGCACCGAATTCGGCACCGAATTCGGACCCGGAACCAGCCTCGGACTTGGAACGGGAGTCGAAACCGGACTCGGTACTGGATTCGGACTCGGACCGCGACGCGGGAACCGGAACCGGACCGGACGCGTAACCGGAACGGACGCGGAACCGGAACGGACGCGGAACCGGACTCGGAACCAGACCGGACTCGGAACCGGAGACGGAACCGGAACCGGAGACGGAATCAGACGCTGAACGGGACGCGGTACCGGACTGGACGCGGTACGGATTCGGACTCGGTACGGGACTCGGACTCGGACTCGGTACGGGACTCGGACTCGGACTCGGTAGGGGACTCGAACCGGCGCGGGTGCCGGAACTGGACTTGTACCGGTGACGGAACCGGACGCTGAACGGGACGCGGTACCGGACTGGACGCGGTACCGATTCGGACTCGGTATGGGATTCGGATTCGGTAGGGGACTCGAACCGGCGCGGGTGCCGGAACTGGACTTGTACCGGTGACGGAACCGGACGCTGAACGGGACGCGGTACCGGACTGGACGCGGTACGGATTCGGACTCGGTATGGGATTCGGATTCGGTACGGGACTCGAACCGGCGCGGGTGCCGGAACTGGACTTGTACCGGAGACGGAACCGGAGACGGAACCGGACGCGGTACGGGACTGGACGCGGTATGGATTCGGACTCGGTAGGGGACTCGAACCGGCACCGGTGCCGGAACTGGACTCGTAACCGGGCCGGATCGGGCTCGGAACCGGAAACGGAAACCGGCCAGCCGGATCGGCTGGCCGGTTGTACATCTTGTGTCCGGTGTGGTGACTGCTCACCTTCGCCGGTGTCGCCACTTCCCCGTCACGTCTGGTGTGACCTTGTCGGCGCCGGTACGGCGGGACGTGGTGCGGTGAATCCGGCGCCGTTTACGGCGGTTCACCCGGCGGACGTTCGCAGAGCACCATCAGAAGATGATGTCGAAGGCGCTCCAGTTGTTGCCGATGTTCTCGCCGGTGCCGCTCTGGAAACCCCCGGATCCGTTCCCCCGGTAGAGGTGCAGGTCCGTGGTGGACGCGTTTCGAGCCAGCACATCGGCCTTCCCGTCACCGTTGAAGTCACCGACCGAGAAGACCTTGTCGAAGGCGCTCCAGTTGTTGCTGATGTTTTCCCCGGTGCCGCTCTGGAAGCCCCCGGAGCCGTTCCCGCGGTAGAGGTGGAGGTCCTTGGTGGTGGCGTTCCGGGCCAGGATGTCGGCCTTTCCGTCGCCGTTGAAGTCGCCAGGCGAGAAGAGGACGTCGAATGCGCTCCAGTTGTTGCCGATGTTCTCGCCGGTGCCGCTCTGGAAGCCGCCGGACCCGTTACCCCGGTAGAGGTGCAGGTCCTTGGTGGTGGCGTTGCGAGCCACCACGTCGGCCTTTCCGTCGCCGTTGAAGTCGCCGGCGGAGAAGATCAGGTCGAATGCGCTCCAGTTGTTGCCGATGTTCTCGCCGGTGCCGCTTTGGAACCCGCCGGACCCGTTACCCCGGTAGAGGTGCAGGTCCTTGGTGGTGGCGTTGCGAGCCACCACGTCGGCCTTTCCGTCGCCGTTGAAGTCGCCGGCGGAGAAGATCAGGTCGAATGCGCTCCAGTTGTTGCCGATGTTCTCGCCGGTGCCGCTTTGGAACCCGCCGGACCCGTTCCCCCGGTAGAGATGCAGGTCCTTGGTGGTGGCGTTCCGGACCAGGATGTCGGCCTTCCCGTCACCGTTGAAGTCCCGGTCCGCTCCGCCGCCGACGCTGTCGTCGACGATGTTGTCGTACCGGATCGGCCGGTAGTTCTGCATGCTCGACCACGACTCGCTGCCGACCTGACCGTGCGAGTTCTCGCTCGGTCCCTTGGCCCAGTCGTTCTCCCAGCCGTCGCCGTCCGGGTCCGACCCGCCGTTCAGCGAGTACGTCCAGGCCCCCTGCGTGTGGTCGGAGGAGTTCTTCCACCGCGCGAACAACTCCATGTGCCCGTCCTTGAGAATGGCATCCCCAGGCTTGAGCTCATGCAGACTCGACAGGTAGGACTTACCGGACCATCCCGCGAAATCGGAGGTGCTGTTCCCACCCTTGCCGGAGTTCGCCGTGATGTGCCAGGCCATGGACACCAGCCCGGAGCAGTCCGGCCCGTACTTGTGCGACCCGTCCACATCGGTCACCAGCGTGTTGGACCGGCGTGTCAGGTTGTACTGCACATTGCGGTTCACCCAGTTCTGCGCACGAGCGAGCACCTCGGAACGCGTGATGGGCCCCCCGGCGGTACTCGCGTCCGCATGATTCCTCTTCGCCCCCTCGTCCAGCGCGGCAAGAGCGAACATCGCGGTGACGAGCGCCGCGAACACCGCGACCGTACGGACCAAGCCGAGGCGTATGACTGATTGATTCATTGCCACTTTCCTTCGTCGTGATCAAGTGTCTGTGGATGAAAGCCTGATGTGTGGCGCTGTAAATCCTCTGGAAGTCCCCGACAGAGCGGCCGGGACAACGGCGCCGCCAGCCCGACGCCGGCCCTACGTCCGCACCGGTCAGAAGATGGCGTCGAAAGCGCTCCAGTTGTTGCCGATGTTCTCGCCGGTGCCGCTCTGGAACCCGCCGGAGCCGTTCCCGCGGTAGAGGTGCAGGTCCTTGGTGGTGGCGTTCCGCGCCACCACGTCCGCTTTCCCGTCCCCGTTGAAGTCGCCAGGCGAGAAGATCAGATCGAAAGCGCTCCAGTTGTTGCCGATGTTCTCGCCGGTGCCGCCTTGGAACCCGCCGGAGCCGTTCCCCCGGTAGAGGTGCAGGTCCTTGGTGGTGGCGTTCCGCGCGAGGATGTCGGCTTTCCCGTCGCCGTTGAAGTCGCCGGCGGAGAAGACCTTGTCGAAGGCGCTCCAGTTGTTGCCGATGTTCTCCCCGGTGCCGCTTTGGAACCCGCCGGAGCCGTTCCCGCGGTAGAGGTGCAGGTCCTTGGTGGTGGCGTTGCGAGCCACCACGTCGGCCTTTCCGTCCCCGTTGAAGTCGCCAGGCGAGAACACGACATCGAATGCGCTCCAGTTGTTCCCGATGTTCTCCCCGGTGCCGCTCTGGAACCCGCCGGACCCGTTACCCCGGTAGAGGTGCAGGTCCTTGGTGGTGGCGTTCCGCGCCAGGATGTCGGCCTTTCCGTCCCCGTTGAAGTCGCCAGGCGAGAAGAGGACGTCGAAGGCGCTCCAGTTGTTGCCGATGTTCTCGCCGGTGCCGCTCTGGAACCCCCCGGAGCCGTTCCCCCGGTAGAGGTGCAGGTCCTTGGTGGTGGCGTTCCGCGCCAGCACATCAGCCTTACCGTCGCCACTGAAATCAGTCGCCGAAACCCCGCCCCACAGCGTGTCCACGATGATCTGCGCGTCGCCGGCCTGCGGCTGGTACCGGTCCGGGTAGGCGGACACCTGTACCGCCTGGCATATCTCCCCGATCGGCGCCGTCCGCCAGGCGTTGTTCGGATACTTCGACAGCATCTTGTTCAGAAAAGCGTTGGTGGCCCATATCGGGTCCAGACGCTGTGCTCGCGTCCCCCAGGAAGCCCGCTGCTGGAACAACCCCAAACTGTCGTGGTCGAGTTCCTCACTGATGTTGTCGATGCTGCTCTCCACGATCGTCGTCGTGATCGCGATCACCGCGGCCCGCGAGTGCAGCCCTCTGTCCCGCACCGCTTTGACCACCATCCGCGCGCACGACACCCGGTACGCCGACATGTAGCCGCGCATCTTCGCCTTGAGCTTGCCGTTCAACTCCGCCGCGAGCGCCGAGTCCGTCCCCGTCGTCCCACTCGGATCACACGCCGCCAGAGCCCGCGCCGCGTTGACATCACTGGCCTGCGGCCCCGGCGTCGGCTCCGCCACCGCCGGCCCGGGAAGCCCCACCACCAGCCCGGCCGAGATCGCCACGACCAGCCCGGCCGGCTTGCCGGCACGCCGCCGCGTCTGCCGAGTCCATGCGAAAGAAAGGTTCATCGAAGTTCTCGTCTCCTCGGTATCGGGACGAGATCAACGAGACTCCGAAGCCCTGTAAATCCGCTCCAAGACGGCTGCAAGCCGCTGATGGAACCGCCTCGGCAACGGTAAAGTATCCAGTAGCTGGAGTCTTCGAGGTGGTCTGGAGGAGCCGTGGCGCCGGGGGAGGGGTACACGATCGGACAGCTCTCCCGCATGTCAGGGCTGCCGGTGAAGACCATCCGCTTCTACTCGGACGCCGGTGTCCTGCCTGAGCGGGACCGCACCGCGGCCGGATACCGCGTGTACGGCGAGGACGATCTGGCGCGGCTGGAGCTCGTGCGAGCGTTGCGCGAGATGGGGGTGAACCTCGCGACGATCCGCACACTGGGGGAGCAGGACCTCAAACAGGTCCTCGCGCTGCATCTGCGCACAGTGGAGACGCAGCTCACGAATCTCCAGCGAACCCGTGCCGTGCTCCGGGCCACCCTGGAGAAAGACGACCCGTCCGAAGCCGACCTGCGCAAGCTCAACACCCTTGGACGCCTCGGCGCGGCCGAGAGAGCGGCGCTGCTGGACTCGTTCGTGGCCGAGGTCGGCGGCGGCAACGAAGCACGCGAGCGGTGGCTCACCGGCCTGCGGGAGGCCATGGTCCCCGACCTGCCGGCCGAGCCCACCCCCCGGCAGCTCGACGCCTGGCTCGAACTCGTGGAACTGATGTCCGACGAGGACTACCGGGCCAGCCTGCGCCGCCAGAGCGAGGAGTTCTGGGAACGCCGGCAACGCGAAGGAGCCGCCGACCTCGACCGATGGCGCCAGGACAACGAGACCGTCACCCGCATCGCCCTGACCGCGGTCTCCGACGACATCGACCCCGCATCCCCCCGAGCCGTCCCCATCCTGAACAAGATCGCCTCTCTCCTGGCCGCCATGCACAAATCCGAAGACGGCCCCACCTTCCGCCGCACCCTGGCCCGCACCTACCAGGACCACGACCCCCGCGCCACCCGCCAGTGGCAACTGGCCGCCATCATCACCGGCTCCCCCTGGCCCCACCCCGAGACCAAGGCCCACGACTGGATCGGCAAAGCCCTCCAAGCCCACACCTGACCCATCTCCACCACCGGCTGAACCGTGCCACTACGGCGCCGGCCCGGCGCACGCTCAAGGACACCCGGACCCCTTTCTCCGGCTGACACGATTGCGACTTTGCCATGTACGGAGAGTATTCATAAGATAACTTTGCGTCATGCCCGCTTCCACTCACGAGGCGCTGCACAGGATCTTCCAGCGAGACACCGACCTGCTGCCTCGCGTCCTTCGGAACGAACTGTCCATGCCCCTTCCCGACACGGTCAAGGTCGAGATCATGAACGTCGACCTCACCGACCTCACCCCTGTCCCCCGCTGGGTCGACACCCTGCTCAAGCTCCATCTCCCCGACAAACAGATCATCGCCGCCATCGAAGCGCAGACCGGTCGATCCGAGGAGAAGCGCCGCCGCTGGGCCCGATACCTGGCGCATCTGCACGACACCTACCAATGTGACGTGCTGCTCATCGTCACCTGTCCCACCGCCGCCACCGCCTGCTGGGCCCGCGAACCCTATTTCGTGGGCCTTCCCCAGTGGCACACCATGACCATCCGGCCGCTCGTCCTCGGCCCCGACAACATCCCCGTGATCACCGATCCGGTCGAAGCGGCCCAGGACATCCACCGCGCCATCTTGTCTGCCGTCGTACACGCCACGTCACCCAGCGTGGATGCGATACTGAGCACACTGTCCGACGCACTGCGCGACATCGATACGCGAGAAGCCGCCGACCTCGCCGAATTCACCGAATCCGGCCTCGGCAAGGGGCACGCACTCGACATCTGGAGGACACTTATGACCACTCGGACCCACCCTTACGTGTCCGAACTCCGCCTCAAGGGCCGCGAAGAAGGCCGCGAAGAAGGCCGCGCGGAAGGACTGCTGGAGGGCGAGGCCAAGGGCGAGGCCAAAGGTGAGGCCAAAGGTGAGGCCAAGGCCGTCCTGCTGGTGCTGGAGGGACGCGGCCTCCCGGTCACCGATGAGCAGCGGCAGCGCGTGACGTCCTGCACCGACACCGGTCAGCTCGAAGGATGGCTGCGCCGCGCGGCCACCGCCGCGAGCGCCGACGAGCTTCTCGGCTGATCGGCCTCCTGGCCTGAGGGCTCCTCGTCGAGAGGCGTCCTTTCCGTGATCCACCCCCGGCTGCTTCGTCCACAGTGCGGCGGCCAGGGGGTGGGGGAAAGGTAGTCTCGAAGGGTTATGAGTCTTCGTGTGCTGGCCGCCATGTCCGGCGGTGTGGATTCCGCGGTGGCGGCGGCTCGGGCGGCTGAGGCCGGTCATGACGTCACCGGGGTTCACCTTGCGTTGTCGTCCAATCCGCAGTCGTACCGGACCGGGGCCCGGGGGTGTTGCACCCTGGAGGATTCCCGGGACGCTCGGCGTGCGGCCGATGTGATCGGGATCCCGTTCTACGTGTGGGACATGGCGGAGCGGTTCCATCGGGACGTGGTCGAGGACTTCGTCAGTGAGTACGCGGCGGGGCGGACGCCTAATCCTTGTCTGCGGTGCAACGAGAAGATCAAGTTCGAGGCGGTGCTCGACCGTGCGGTGGCGCTGGGGTTCGACGCGGTCGTGACGGGGCATCACGCGCGGCTGGACGGCGGGGTGCTGCGGCGCAGTGTGGACGCGGGGAAGGACCAGTCGTACGTTCTCGGGGTGCTGACGCGGGAGCAGCTCGCGCGGGCCGTTTTCCCGCTGGGGGGGTCGACCAAGGCCGAGGTGCGGGCCGAGGCGGCGGTGCGGGGGCTCACCGTGGCCGACAAGCCGGACAGTCATGACATTTGCTTCATCGCGGACGGGGACACGCGCGGGTTCCTCGCCGACAGGCTCGGGTCGGAGCCGGGGCCGATCGTGGACGAGTCCGGTGAGGTCGTGGGGGAGCACGCGGGGGCTTACGGGTTCACGATCGGACAGCGCAAGGGGTTGCGGATCGACCGGCCGACGCCGGACGGACGGCCGCGGTACGTGTTGTCCATCGAGCCGGTGTCCAACACGGTGACGGTGGGGCCGCGGTCGTCCCTGGCGGTGAGTTCGATCGTGGGGAGCCGGCCGATCTGGAACGGGCCGGTCGCCGAGCCGCGCGAGCCACTGGTCTGCCAGGTGCAGCTGCGTGCGCACGGCGAGGTGTACGGGTGCCGGGTGCAGCTTTCGGGTGACGATATGCACATCGAGCTGGACAGTCCGGCGACGGGTGTGGCGGCGGGCCAGGCGGCCGTCCTCTACGACGGGGACACCGTGCTGGGGTCCGCCACCATCACCTCGTCGTCCTGAGCGAGGCCGCGCGTTCTTGAGTGGTCATGCGGGTCCCGGTACGGACGGCGTCTTCCCGCCGGGACCGGCGGCCGGCGACGGGTCGCCTGTCCCTGTGGGAACGTCAGGGCAGGGTGACGCTTTCGCCGGGCTTGAGGCGGCGGAAGTCGGCGTTCTGGGCTTCGCCGCGACGGTTCAGTGTGTTGTCCACCAGGGCCAGGCCGATGTCGTTGTACAGGCCGTCGTGGATGGAGTACGCGCGCTGCGGCGCGACCTCACGCAGGTAGTCCACGAATTCGGCCGCCTTGAGCCAGGGGCCTGAGGTCGGGGTCAGCAGGGTGCCGACGGGGACGCCGGGGACGGTGAAGGCGTCGCCGGGGTGGAACAGCTCGCCGTCCACCAGGAAGCCGATGTTCGGCACCACCGGCATGTCGAAGGCGATCCTCGCGTGCTGTCGGCCGGCCACCCCGACGTCGAATCCGGCGGCGGTGAAGGAATCGCCTTCACCGACGACGTTGACCGTGGCGCCGATGCCGTCGAGTTGACTGGCCACGGCGTCGCATGTCCAGATCTGGACGTGCGGTCCGAGGGCGGCGAGGCGTTCGACCTCCAGGTGGTCGAAGTGCTCGTGCGTGATGAGCACGGCGTCGGCTCCGTCGAGCGCCGACTCCTCGGTCAGCCCTCCGGGGTCGATGACCAGGGTGGCCCCGTCCTTCTCCAGCCGCACACACGCGTGCCCGTGTTTGGTGAGCTTCATATCTCCCATCATGGTCCTCGCCGCGCGGCGTTCCCCGGCACCCCGTGAAGTACGGCGCGCGCCGGGCTGCCGAGCAGGTGGAGGCCATTTCTCTACGGCTTCTCTATGGCCGGCACTCCGGAGACGTGAAGGCGCGGAAGGCCGGAGTCGGCCGGACCCGGAGTCGCCTGGGTCGGAGTCGCCACGGCCGGAGCCGCTGGGGTCGGAGTCGCCACGGCTGGAGTCGTCCGGGTCCGGTCGGAGCGGACGATGTGTGGCGGTAGCAGATGGCGCCGACATTCCTTGCGTTGTCCACAGGGCTCGTCCGGGCTGTTCGCGCCGGTCCTAAGCTTCGGGCTGTGAGTCAATTTCCCTGGAATCCCGCTGCGGCGACAGGGGTGGGTTCCCATCCCGGTAACGATCACGTCGAGACGTTGCGAGTGGTCTTCGGCGAGTTGCCTGATCTGCCTTATCTACCCGAGTTGCCGGATCGCGGTGTGGGAGCCGACATGATCGGCCGCACGGCGTCCCTGCTGGTCGAGTTGCCTGTGGAGGTGCAGCCGTCGGGGTGGCGCATGGCCGATCATCCGGGACGGGACGCGCGCAGGGCCAAGGAACATCTGGCACGCGACCTCGACGGGCTGGAGGAGGTCGCGCAGGGGTACGAAGGGCCATTGAAGATCCAGGTCTGCGGGCCGTGGACGCTGGCGGGGGCCATCGAGCTGCGGTACGGCGACAAGGTGCTCGCGGACGGCGGCGCGGTGCGCGACCTCGCCGACTCGCTGGCCGAGGGGCTGGCGGGCCATGTCGCGGCGGTGCGTTCACGGGTGCCGGGAGCCCAGGTGGTGGTGCAGATCGACGAGCCGGGGCTGCCGGGTGTGCTGGCCGGCACCGTGCCGACCGCCTCGGGGTTCGGCCGGCTCGCGGCGGTGGAGCCGCCGCTGGTGTCGGAGCGGTTGCACGCCGTGCTGCCGGCGGACGTTTTCACGCTGGTGCACTGCTGCGCGCCGGGGGTGCCGTTCGATGTGCTGCGTGGGGCCGGGGCCGGTGGTCTTTCTCTCGATCTCTCCCTGCTGCGGCGCCGCGACGAGGACCACATCGGCGAGGCCGTCGAGGCCGGCACCGCCTTGTTCTTCGGCGTCGTCCCCGGCAGAGGCGGCACGCGGCTTCCCGACAAGGGGGTCGTCGCCAAGCCCGTCATCGAGTTGTGGCGCCGTCTCGGCTTCGACCCCGGCGCACTGGCGGCACAGGCGGTCCTCACGCCGTCCTGCGGCCTGGCCGGCGCCTCCCCGGCGTACGCGCGCGCCGCTCTGGCCCGCTGCCGTGAGGCCGCGCGTGTGCTGCGCGAGGACCCGGAGGATCGTGAGGACTGACTCCTGATAGGGGTGTATTGATGGGACTTGTGGGGCGATGGTGGTGATGGCGAGGTTCGTGGAGAAATGTCGGTGCCGAATGGCATGGTGGAAGTAACGATTCCCCAGGTAGAGCGGCCAAGCGGGGGTGCGGGAGCATGTCGGCGGCCGTAGCTTTTCTGCGGGGGACGAACGATGAGGGGAGACGGCATGGCTGACGAGGTGGAGAACGTTCCGGTCGAGGCGCCGGAGCGTGACACCGCACCCGCCGGACCGGCCAAGGACGCGGCGGACGTGCCGGAGCGCGACGCCGAGCCGTCCGGCTTGGTGGAGGACGCGGCGGACTCGTCGGAGCGTGCGGCCGGGTCGGTGGAGTCGTCGTCCGTGCCGGCGGTGGAGGTGTCCGGGGAAGGTGTCGAGCCGTCTGCCGCGGTGGACTCGTCGGTTGTGGACGGGTCGGAGCGTGGTGGTGGTGGGGCTCGATCTGATGAGGTCGAGGGTGTTCCGGTGGAGGCGTTGGAGCGGCACGCCGAGTTGGCCGAGTTGGCTGATGAGGCGAACTGGCGGTATTACGTGCTCGACGCGCCGACCGTCAGTGACGGCGAGTACGACGTGTGGATGCGTGAACTGCGTGAGCTTGAGGCGGCGCATCCCAGCCTGGCGACGCCTGATTCCCCCACGCAGAAGGTCGGCGCGCCGATCTCCACCGAGTTCGCGCCGGTCTCCCACCTCAGGCGCCTGGAGAGCCTCGACAACGCCTTCAACGACGCCGACCTCGCGGGGTGGCTGGCCAGGGCCGAGCGGCTGCTCGAGCGGGACCCGGCGCCGTTCCTGTGCGAGCTGAAGATCGACGGGCTGGCCATCGCCTTGGTGTACGAGAAGGGACGCCTGGTCCGCGGCGCGACCCGCGGGGACGGCCGGGTCGGTGACGACGTCACGCCGAACGTCCGCACGGTGGCCAACATCCCGCACCGGCTCAAAGGGGACGTGCCTGAACTGCTGGAGGTCCGTGGCGAGGTCTATCTCACGGTCGACGGCTTCGAGCGGCTCAACGAGCAGCTCGTCGCGTCCGGCAAGCCGCCGTTCGCCAACCCGCGCAACTCGGCGGCGGGTTCGCTGCGGCAGAAGGACCCGCGTATCACCGCGCAGCGAGCGTTGCGCATGATCGTGCACGGTGTCGGCGTGTGGGATGGCGGGCCGCCGTTCCCGACGACCCAGTCGGGTGTGTACGAGAAGCTGCGCGACTTCGGGTTGCCGGTCAGCGATCTGTACCGGGTCGTGCCCGGCCTCACCGAGATCACCGAGTTCGTCGAGCACTACCGGCAGCACCGTCACGACACCGAGTACGAGATCGACGGTGTGGTGGTCAAGACCGACCGCATCGAGCTGCAGCGGCAGCTCGGCTCCACCTCACGGGCCCCCCGCTGGGCCATCGCGTTCAAGTACCCGCCGGAGGAGGTCAACACCAAGCTCCTGGACATCCAGGTCGGTGTCGGCCGCACCGGCAGGGTCACCCCGTACGGCGTGATGAAGCCGGTGATCGTCGCGCAGTCCACCGTGGAGCGGGCCACGCTGCACAACGCCTCTGAGGTGGCGCGCAAGGGTGTGCTGATCGGCGACACCGTGGTGCTGCGCAAGGCCGGCGACGTGATCCCCGAGATCGTCGGCCCGGTGGTGCCGCTGCGCGACGGCACCGAGCGCGAGTTCGTCATGCCGACCCACTGTCCCGAATGCGGCACCGAGCTGCGGCACATGAAGGAAGCCGACGTCGACATCCGCTGCCCCAACGCGCGCTCGTGTCCCGCGCAGATCCGGGAGCGCATCTTCTTCGCGGCGGGCCGCGGCGCGTTCGACATCGAAGGCCTCGGCTACGTCGCCGCGACCGCGCTGACCGCGCCTGAGCCGCCGGAGGAGCCACCGGTGCGGACCGAGGCCGACCTGTTCGACCTCACGATCGAGCGTCTGCTGCCGATCCGCTCGGTGGTCCGCGACCAGGACACCGGCCTGCCGAAGACCGACCCCGAGACCGGCGAGCGCAAGATCGTCACGTTCTTCGCCAACATGAACGGCGAGCCGAGCAAGAACGCTCAGCACATGCTGGCGCAGCTGGAGAAGGCCAAACAGCAGCCGTTGTGGCGTGTCCTTGTGGCCCTGTCCATCCGCCACGTCGGCCCGACCGCCGCGCAGGCTCTCGCCATGTCGTTCCTCTCCCTGGATCGCGTCTTCGGCGCGTCCGAGGAGGAACTCGCCGCCGTGGAAGGCGTCGGCCCCACCATCGCCGCGAGCATCCGCGAGTGGTACGCCGAGGACTGGCACCGCGAGATCGTCGAGCGCTGGCGCCAGGCCGGTGTCCGCATGGCCGACGACCCGCCGGCCGCCGCCGGCCCCCAGTTCCTCGCCGGCCTCACCTTCGTCGTCACCGGCACACTGACCGACTTCACCCGCGACGAGGCGAGCGAGGCCCTCGCCGTCCGCGGCGGCAAGGTCACCGGCTCGGTCTCGAAGAAGACCAGCTTCCTCATCGCCGGCGAGAACGCCGGCTCCAAGTACGACAAGGCCGAGAAACTCGGCGTCCCCATCCTGGACGAGGAGGAGTTCCACACCCTCCTGCGGGACGGCCCCGAAGCCGTGACCCCCGTCGGGGACGTCGAGCCCGAGGACTCCGCCGACGAGCCGGCCCCGGCGGAGGCCGAGGCGGCGGAGACTCCACAGGAGGCCACTGTCGAGACCGTGTGACCGTACAACGGCTCCCACCGATGAGCCCGTCCTGGGTGAGGGCCGTGATCGGGTTCGCCTGACCGTGCCGCGCGGTGCGGTGCGGTGCCGTGCCGTGCGGTGCGGTGCCGTGCCGTGCCGTGCGGTGCGGTGCCGTGCCGTGCCGTGCGGTGCGGTGCCGTGCCGTGCGGTGCCGTGCGGTGCGGTGCGGTGCGGTGCCGTGCGGTGCGGTGCGGTGCGGGTTTTCCGGCTCGGCGAGGTGGGGGCCAGGGTTGTGTAGCCGTGTCGTGTGGTTTCCATGGTGCAGGGTGTGGTCGCCGCCTCGGGTGGTCAGGAGGAAGGCGCCGGTGATGGCGGGGCCCAGATGATGTCGCCGACGATGACGGCGGCGGAGGCGTTCGTAGATGGGTGGCCGTGGTCTGACGTCTCGCTGATCACTGGGTGGGCCTCGGCGCTGGGTGCGAGGGAGTAGGGGTCGTCCACGCCGGCCAGGCGCCGGGTGCTGACGGACTGGCCGATCGTGTCGGGGTGGTCGCGCGGCTCGGCCGGCGGAGGCGAGGGTTGAACGGGGCAACCGCGGACGCCTCCGATGCCCGCGGCGGGGTAGCCCGTCGACGACGGCACGGTCCTCGGCGGAGGCAATCTGGCGTGCGGCGGCCTTGACCGGCTTTCTGCCGACGTCCACGGCTCGCGGTCGGTGGGAAGTATGCCGTCGCGCAGGTTAACGGGATGTTCCAGAGGAACGGCGCGGGAAGGTGTCGGTGGGTTTGTGATCAGTCGTGGAAACTTCTGGTGACGGAACGTGCCCAACCGGTTTCGCGAAGTGGCCCAGAGGTCGTACCCTCCCATAGTGACCTCTTGGGGGTTTAGTTGCCTATGACGGACCCATCCGACACGCGCGACCTCGGGCCGAGGCGCTACTCGCCGCTGTGGACGTACCTGGTGGCGGTCATCGCCGCGGGCCTCGCGGCGCTCGTCGTCGCCGAGATGCGGCTCGGCGTCGAGGAGTTCGCCGCGCTCGCGCGCACGTCCTCGCTGTTTTGGATGCTGGTCGTCCTGGTCGTGCTGGGGGAGCTGCGGCCGATCATCGTCTCCAACTCCCGGCTGGCCGGAGGCACGGCGACCTCGACGCTGTTCACCTTCGCGGTCCTGCTCTACCACGGGCTCTCCGTGGCCCTGCTGATCCACACGCTGGCGGTCGTGGTGAGCGGACTGCTGCACCGCAGGGCCTGGCACCGGGTGGCGTTCAACGTCTCCCAGGTGGCTCTGGCCTCCACGGCGGCGGCCGTGGTGCTCGGCGCGTTCGGCCACCATCCCCACCCGGCGGCCCCGTGGGTGCCGGACGGCGCGGACATCGCGCCGGTCGGGCTCGCGGCGGTGGCGTACTTCGCGGTGCGCTGCGTGCTGGTCTGCGGCGCCGTCGCGCTGCATGAGCGCCGTCCGCTGCGCCGCGTGCTGCGGACCACGATCGGCCACCAGAGCGCCATGTACGCCGCGCTGCTCGGCCTCGCGCCGCTGGTCGTCGTCGTGATGAGCCGTTCCCCGGCCATGGTGCCGCTGTTCGTGGCGCCGCTGGCGACGATGTACTTCACCGCGTCCCTGTCGCGCCGCCGCGACCACCAGGCCATGCACGACGGCCTGACGTCGCTGCCGAACCGCAAGATGCTGATCCTGCGCACCGAGGAGGCCCTGGCCGAGGCCCGCGACCGGCAGCGTGTCGGCCTGCTGCTGCTCGACCTCGACCGGTTCAAGGAGGTCAACGACACTCTCGGCCACCCTGTGGGGGACCGGCTGTTGCAGATCGTCGCGCACCGCCTCACGCACAGCGTGCGGCCCGGCGACGTGGTGGCGCGGCTCGGCGGCGACGAGTTCGCCGTGCTGCTGCCGACCGTCCGCGACGCGTTCGCCGCGCGCGAGGTCGCGGCACGCCTGCGGGTCGCGCTGACCGAGCCGGTGCGCCTCGAGGGCCTGACCTTCGACCTGGACGCCTCCGTCGGCATCGCGCTGTACCCCGACCACGCTCCGGACTTCGAGTTGCTGCTGCAACGCTCCGACGTGGCCATGTACTTCGCCAAGGAGGCGCGTACCGGCGTCGAGGTGTACGTCGCGGAGAAGGACCGCAACTCGCCTGAGCGTCTCAACCTGCTCGGCGACCTGCGCAGAGCCATCGGCGGCAACGAGCTCCAGCTCCACTACCAGCCCAAGGTGGGCCTCGCCACCGGCGTGGTGGAGGGTGTCGAGGCGCTGCTGCGCTGGTGGCACCCGGTGCGCGGCCCGGTGTACCCGGCCGACTTCATCCCGCTGGCCGAGCAGTCGTACCTCATGCGCGAGCTCACCCAGCACGTGATCGACATGGCGCTCGAACAGGCCGCCGAGTGGTGGCACCAGGGCCTCAAGGTCCCCGTCGCGGTCAACGTCTCGGCCCGCGACCTGCTGGACCCCGCGCTTCCCGACCTGCTGGAGGCCGGTCTCGTCCGCCTGAGCCTGCCTCCTGACGCGGTCCAGCTGGAGGTCACCGAGCGCATCTTGATGACCGACCAGGCCTACACCGCCGATTCGGTGCGCGCTCTGGTGCGGCTCGGCGTGCCGCTGGCCCTGGACGACTTCGGCACCGGTTACAGCTCGCTGGTACGCCTCCAGCGCCTGCCGGTGTCCGAGGTCAAGATCGACGGCTCGTTCGTGCAGCGCATCGGCAAGTCCGGTGACGACGAGCGCATCGTCCGTTCCATCGTGGACCTCGTGCGCTCGCTCGGCCTGCGTTCGGTCGCCGAAGGCGTGGAGACCGAGGAGGCCGCGATCCTTCTGACCGAGATGGGGTGTGACGCGGGCCAGGGCTGGTGGTTCGCCGAGGCGATGCCGGCCGTGGAGACCACCACCTGGCTCAAGGCCCGCCGCATGCGCGGCGCACTGCCGCTGTGCGGTTCGGCTGAGGTCACCGCGTCCTAGCCGCCGGGTCGTCACGGCCGGGAAAGCGGTGGTTAACGGTTCGGTCCCGTCCGGTGGCGAGCCCTAGGATGACACTGTCCGATTGCCGTCCATGAAACGGGTTGACGACTCATGTCCGCCATAACCCGCGACGAGGTCGCTCACCTCGCCCGCCTGTCACGGCTGGCGCTGGCCGACGCCGAGCTCGACCACTACGCCGCGCAGCTCGACCAGATCATCGCCGCGGTCGCGCGTGTCGCCGAGGTGGCCTCCGGTGACATCCCGCCGTCGTCGCACGCTCTGCCGCTCACCAACGTCTACCGGCCTGACGAGGCGCGGCCCTGCCTGACGCCGCAGGAGGCGCTGGCGATGGCCCCGGCGGTCGAGGACGACCGGTTCCGCGTGCCGCGCATCCTCGGGGAGGAGGCATGAGCCTCACCCGCAGGACCGCCGCCGAGCTCGGCGAGCTGATGGCCGCCGGCGAGGTGTCGGCCGTCGAGGTCACGCAGGCCCACCTGGACCGCATCGCCGAGGTGGACGGCAAGGTCGGCGCGTTCCTCCACGTCGCCGCCGAGGCGGCGCTGGAGCAGGCCCGCTCGGTCGACGCGCGCCGCGCCGCGGGGGAGGCGCTCGGGCCGCTGGCCGGGGTGCCGATCGCGCACAAGGACGTGTTCACCACCAAGGACATGCCGACCACGGCCGGTTCCAAGATCCTCGAAGGTTACCGGCCGCCGTACGACGCCACGGTGACGGCCCGTCTGCGCGAGGCGGGCCTGGTGATCCTCGGCAAGACCAACCTCGACGAGTTCGCGATGGGCTCCTCCACCGAGAACTCCGCGTACGGCCCGTCGCACAACCCGTGGGACCTCGGCCGCATCCCCGGCGGCTCGTCCGGCGGTTCCAGCGCGGCCGTGGCGTCCTACCAGGCGCCGCTGTCCACCGGCACCGACACCGGCGGCTCGATCCGCCAGCCGGCCGCGGTCACCGGCATCGTCGGCATGAAGCCGACCTACGGCGGTTCGTCACGGTACGGCCTGATCGCCTTCGCGTCCTCGCTGGACACCCCCGGCCCGTTCGCGCGCACCGTGCTCGACGCGGCGCTGCTGCACGAGGCGTTCTCCGGCCACGACGTGATGGACTCCACGTCCATCCACGCCGAGGTGCCGCCGGTGGTCGAGGCCGCGAGGCACGGCGACGTCGCGGGCCTGCGGGTCGGCGTGGTCAGGGAGCTGTCCGGCGAGGGCTACCAGCCCGGTGTGCTGGCCCGCTTCCAGGAGGCGGTGGACCTGCTGGAGTCCCTCGGCGCCAAGGTCACCGAGGTCTCCTGCCCGAGCTTCACCTACGCGCTGCCGGCCTACTACCTGATCGCGCCGTCGGAGTGCTCGTCGAACCTCGCGAGGTTCGACGGCATGCGGTACGGCCTGCGTGTCGGCGACGACGGCACCCGCAGCGCCGAGGAGGTCATGGCGCTCACCAGGGCCGCCGGTTTCGGCGCCGAGGTGAAGCGGCGCATCATGCTCGGCACGTACGCGCTGTCCAGCGGTTACTACGACGCCTACTACGGCTCGGCGCAGAAGGTCCGCACGCTGATCTCCCGTGACTTCGAGGCGGCGTTCCACCAGGTGGACGTGCTGATCTCGCCGACCACGCCGACCACGGCGTTCCCCATCGGGGAGCGCGCGGACGACCCCATGGCGATGTACCTCGCCGACCTGTGCACCATCCCGGCCAACCTCGCCGGAAACGCCGCCATCTCGGTTCCCTGCGGCCTGGCCGACGAGGACGGCCTGCCGGCCGGGTTGCAGATCATGGCGCCGGTCCTCGGGGACGACCGGTGCTACCGCGTCGGCGCCGCCGTCGAGAAGGCGTTCCAGGACCGCTGGGGCGGCCCGCTGCTGAAGGAGGCTCCGGCACTGTGACCACCACCCGCGCCACCATGCCGTTCGACGAGGCGCTTGAGCGCTTCGAGCCGGTGCTGGGCCTTGAGACCCACGTCGAGCTCGGCACCGAGTCCAAGATGTTCTGTGGCTGCCGCACCGAGTTCGGCGCGCCGCCGAACACCCATGTGTGCCCCGTGTGCCTGGCCCTGCCGGGTGCGCTGCCGGTCGCCAACGACAAGGCGATCGAGTCGACCATCCGCATCGGCCTGGCGCTGAACTGCGGCATCGCCGAGTGGTGCCGTTTCGCCCGGAAGAACTACTTCTATCCGGACATGCCGAAGAACTACCAGATCAGCCAGTACGACGAGCCGCTGTGCAGCGACGGCTACCTCGACGTCGAGGTCGAGGGCCGCACGTTCCGCGTCGGCATCGAGCGGGTCCACCTGGAGGAGGACACCGGCAAGTCCACCCACGTCGGCGGCGCCACCGGCCGCATCCACGGCGCCGACTACTCGATCGTCGACTACAACCGCGCCGGCATCCCGCTCGTCGAGATCGTCACCCGGCCCGTCGAGGGGGCCGGTCATCTCGCGCCTGAGGTCGCCAAGGCGTACGTCACCGAACTGCGCGAGCTGATGCGCACGCTCGGCGTCTCCGACGTGCGCATGGAGCAGGGCTCGCTGCGCTGCGACGTCAACGTCTCGCTGATGCCGCGCGGCGCGAAGGAGTGGGGCACCCGCACCGAGACCAAGAACGTCAACTCGCTGCGCAGCGTCGAGCGCGCGGTGCGCGGCGAGATCGAGCGCCAGGCGGCGATCCTCGCCGACGGCGGCCGCATCGTGCAGGAGACCCGCCACTTCCACGAGGACACCGGCGCCACCACCTCCGGCCGGTCCAAGGAGGAGGCGCAGGACTACCGCTACTTCCCCGAGCCCGACCTGCTGCCGATCGCGCCGGCCCCCGAGTGGGTCGAGGAGCTGCGCGCCACCCTCCCCGAGCCCCCGGCGGCACGCCGCGCGAGGCTCCAGGCCGAGTGGGCCCTGTCCGACCTCGACATGGCCGCCATGCGCAACGCCGGCGCGGTGGACCTGGTGGAGGCGACGGTCGCCGCCGGTGTGCCGGCGGCCGACGCGCGCAAGTGGTGGATGGGTGAGCTGGCCCGCCGCGCCAACGAGTCCGGCACCGCGCTGGCCGACCTGCCGATCACGCCGCAGCAGATCGCCAGGGTGGTCGAGCTGGTGGCCTCCGGCGCGCTCAACGACAAGCTGGCCCGGCAGGTGCTCGAAGGCGTGCTGGCCGGTGAGGGCACCCCCGACGAGGTGGTCGAGGCCCGCGGTCTGCGCATCGTGAACGACGAGGGTGAGCTGACGTCCATCATCGACGACGTGCTCGCCGCCAACGCCGACGCCGCCGACAAGGTGCGCTCCGGCAAGATCGCCGCGGTCGGCGCGCTGGTCGGCGGCGTCATGAAGGCCAGCCGCGGCAAGGCCGACGCGGGCCGTGCCCGCGAGCTCATCCTGGAACGCCTCGGGGTCTCCGGCTGACCCGGTCCGCCACCGCGCATCCGCCGCGCATCCGCCACGCACCCGCCGCGCCACAGTGATGTGGGGTGGCGGGTGCGGCATCGGAAGGGGGAGGAAATCCCTATGTGGTGGCGGTGGATTCATCTCGCGATGTAGAAGAATTTACGCGGGGTGGTGGTTTAGTGTGAGGCGGGGGAGTCGGGTTTCGAGTGGGAGGAGGCAGAGGCGTGCGTGACGCCGGACCTTCCGTCGATCCGCCGTCCGAGCCTTTCTTATCCACCCGCCGCAAGAACCGTTCCTCCGATGACCGTTCCCAAGGGGACGCCGAAGCCGGAGCGAAGAAGAAGCGCCTGCCGCGTGGGGTGTCACCGCTGCCGCCGGGGGTGTCCCCCGAGGTCTTCGAGCCCCCCGCGTCCGGCAGCCTGCCTGGTGCCGGTGTCCCGTCCGGTGGCGTCAACCGCTCCACCCCGTTGCCGCCGCCGGCACCCGAGGCCCAGTTGTGGACGGTGTCCAGCCGTCGTGGCGCGGACATCGGTGGCGAGCCGTCCGTCGTCATCGCGCCTGAGGCCCCCGAGGAGGAGCCGCCGAGCCGCCTGCGCACCCCGTTGATGATCGTCGGTGCGTTCGCGTTGCTGCTCCTGCTCGCCTACGCCGTG
Organism: Sphaerisporangium rubeum; assembly: GCF_014207705.1. NCBI lineage: Bacteria > Bacillati > Actinomycetota > Actinomycetes > Streptosporangiales > Streptosporangiaceae > Sphaerisporangium > Sphaerisporangium rubeum. The sequence goes on along the minus strand of NZ_JACHIU010000001.1, from coordinate 6,387,482 downwards.
CCGGCCATGTACATGTGGGGCCGTGTCCTTCCCGGCACCCACGTGGCGGGTGTGCGGATCGGCGGCATGAGCGAGACCGCCGCCATCGACCGCGTACGCCAGCGGTTCGAGGGCCTGGAGCGTCAGCCTGTCCCACTGGTCGTGGACGGCCGGCGGGTCGGCGTGCTCGACCCTCAGGAGGCGGGCCTGGCGTTCGACGTGGAGGCCACGATCGCCTCGGCGCAGCGGGGCTTCCCGAGCCCCGTCGCAGTGGTGCGGGCCCTCACCAGCGACCGGGAGATCCCCCCGCTGATCTCGGTCAACACCGCCAAGTTCGCCTCGTGGCTGCGCGGTGTGGCCAAGGACGTCGACCACCCGGTGCGTGAGGGTGCCATCGTCTACACCGGGACCACGCCGAAGGTCGTCCCGCCGCGTGACGGCGTCGCGCTCGACCAGGGGGCCGCCGCCGAGGTGATCAAGGACGCGTTCCTGAGCCGTCCCCCGTCGATCACCCTGCCGGTCGTCCCGGTGCGCGCGCGGGCCGACACCGCGGCGTTCAACCGGCGGCTCACCATGGCGCGCGAGGCCGTGGCGGGTCCGATCACGCTGGTGAACGGCGCACGCAAGGTGTCGCTGTCGCCTGAGGTGATCGCCGCCAACCTCGTCTTCGTGTCCGACACCGGCGGGGTGGTGCGGCCGGAGTTCGACGCGAAGACCGCGGTCACCGGGTACGAGTCCGCTCTGGTCGGCTCCGCGCAGGCGGCCCGCGACGCCGGGTTCGTCATCGAGGGAGGCACGCCACGCCTGGTCCCGGCCCGCACGGGCCGGGGGGTGGACGTGAAGGAGCTCTGCACGGCCGTGTCGAAGGCGATCGCCAAGGGGGGAGATCGCACCATCCCGGTCGCCCTGGCCATCACCGAGCCGGCCCTGCGTGACGAGCAGGCCGCGAAACTCGGCATCAAGGAGCGGATCAGCCGGTACACCTCGGTGTTCCCGTGCTGCGCGGCCCGGGTCACCAACATCCAGCGTGCCGCCGACCTGCTGGACGGACACCTGGTGCGTCCGGGTGAGACGTTCTCGATGAACGAGGTCATCGGCCGGCCGGACAAGGCTCGGGGTTTCGTGCGTGCGCAGCTCATCGACGGCGACCGGCTCGCGATCGGCATGGGTGGCGGCGTGTCGCAGGTCGTCACCACGGTGTACAACGCGGCGTTCTACGCCGGCATGGCCGACCTCGAACGCGTCGCGCACGCGTTCCATGTGCGCCGCTATCCGGCCGGCCGGGACGCCGTGCTGTCCTACCCCGACCACGACATGCGGTTCCGCAACGACTCCGGCTACGGGGTGCTGATCAAGGCGGCGTACACCGACGCGTCGGTCACCATCGAGATGTGGAGCACCAAGCGGTACGAACGGGTGGAGCCCGAGACCTCACCGAAGTCCGGCATCACCCAGCCGCGCACGGTCACCGACGACTCACCCGGCTGCCTGCCGATGGACGGCGCGCCGGGCTTCACCGTCACCGTCACGCGAGCCTTTTACCAGGGGGGTCGTGTGCTGCGCCGCGACCAGCCCGTGATCACGGTGTACCGGCCGCGCGACCACGTGATCTGCGGGGCCCCGGTGACGCCGGACGACGAGCCCCCGGTGAGCGACGACCGGTCCGGCGTCCCCCCGTCACTGTCTCCCACGGGCCGCGACAACTCCAACGGGAACGGCGGCAGAGGCCGTAACGGCACCCCGCCGGGCCAGGACAAGGACCAGAAGAACGGTCTTCCGGCCGGTCCGAACAAGCAGTCGACCCCGCAGGGTCAGAACAAGGGCAAGAAGAAGGGGCAGGGCGGGAGCAGGTGAGCCGGTTCGCCGCTCACGACCCGGTCGTGCGATCCCTTCCACCGGCCGTCGGCTCGTCCCTGTTCAGCCGGTGGGGATGACCAGGATGCGGTCGTCGTCACCGTCCGGTGAGCCGCGGCCGTCCTTGTTGCTGGTGGTGACCCACAGGCTGCCGTCAGGAGCGCGTTCGGCGGCCCGCAGGCGTCCGTAGTCGCCGTCGAAGCGCGCGACCGGGGTGCCGAGGCCGCCGTCCTCGCCGACGGGGATCTGCCACAGGCGGGTGCCGCGCAGGCCGGCGGCCCACAGGGACCCGCCGGCGTACGCGAGGCCGGACGGTGAGGCGTCGGCGGTGGACCAGGTGACCAGCGGGTCGGTGAACTCGTCGCGTCCGCCGGCGCCTTCGACGGTGGGCCAGCCGTAGTTGCCGCCTCTCTCGATGCGGTTGATCTCGTCGTAGGTGTTCTGGCCGAACTCGGTGGCGAACATGCGGCCCTGGTCGTCCCAGGCCATGCCTTGGACGTTGCGGTGGCCGTAGGACCAGATCACGTTCTGGAACGGGCTCTCGGGGGGTGTCGCGCCGTCCACCGTCATCCGGAGGATCTTGCCGCCGAGTGAGCCGAGAGCCTGTGCGAGGGAACGGTCGCCTGCGTCTCCGGTGGCGGCGTACAGGTAGCCGTCGGGGCCGAATTCGAGACGTCCGCCGTTGTGGTTGCCGGCGGCCGGGATGCCGTCCAGGATGGTTTTGGGGTCTTTCAGGGTTTTGTCGTATCGGTAGCGGACGATCCGGTTCTCGTTCACTGCCGTGAAATAGACGAAGACGTAGTGGTCTTTCGGGAATTCCGGTGACACGGCGACTCCGAGCAGCCCTCCCTCACCGGAAGGAGAGACACCGTCGATCGTCCCGACCGTGCTCACCGCACCTTCCGGCGTCACCCGCAGCAACCGCGCCGAGTCCCGCTCGGTCACCAGCGCGTCGCCGTCCGGCAGGAACGCGATGGCCCACGGCACACTCAGACCCTTCACCAGGGTCCGCGGCTCACCCGGCTTCGCGACCGCCGTCCCGTCCTGCGACGGGGCTCCTGTCGCCGATGTGGCGCCTCCCTCCGGTACGGCCTCGCCACGCGTGCATCCCGCAGCCAGCGAAATGGTGAGCACCCCCACGAGAGCGCGGCGTCTCAGGTCAGCGAGAGGACGCCGGGTTCCCGGAGTGGTGGTCGATGTCCAGACGTTCATGTGGGACCTCCTCAGTGCTCAGTACTGCTGCCCCAGCGGCGGAGGTTCCTGCGCCGAGGACGGTTCTTCCAGTCTCAGGCCCGCCGTGACCGGAGGTGAGGAGGGTTAGGGTTGGGGGTCATGAGGGTTTGGGCTCCGTCGCAGGATGTCGCGGGTGTTCTGGTCGATCTGCCGGATGTCGAGTGCAGTGTCTATGACGGGGGGGACACGCCGCCTGAGGGGGCCGAGTCGGTCGAGGTGTGGATTCCGCCGTTGATTCCGCCGGGGCCGCTTCGGGAGATGCTCGGGAGGATGGCGAAGCTGCGGCTGGTGCAGACGGTGACGGCGGGGGTGGAGCCGTATCGGCCGTACATTCCCGACGGGGTGATCCTCTGCAACGCTCGCGGGGTGCACGACGCGGGGACGGCGGAGTGGGCCGTGGGGGCGATGATCTCGGTGGTGCGAGACTTCCCGGCGTTCACCCTGGCGCAGCGGACAGGGGAGTGGACCTACCGGCACACGGGGGTGCTGGCGGACTCGACGGTGCTGATCGTGGGGTACGGGTCGATCGGTCAGGCGCTCGAACGCAGGCTCGCGGGGTTCGAGGTGGAGGTCGTGCGGGTCGCGCGCACGGCGCGTGAAGGGGTGTACGGCATGGACGACCTGCCGGCGCTGCTGCCGCAGGCGGACGTGGTCGTGCTGCTGGTGCCGGTGACCCCGGACACGGTGAAGATGGTGGACGCGGGGTTCCTCGCGCGCATGAAGGACGGCGCGGTGCTGGTGAACGCCGCACGCGGGTCGGTCGTGGAGACCGACGCACTCGTGGCGGAGCTCACCGCCGGACGGCTGCGCGCCGCGCTCGACGTGACCGACCCCGAGCCATTGCCGCAGGACCACCCCCTGTGGACGGCCCCCGGCGTGCTGATCACCCCGCATGTGGCAGGCAGCACACCGGCCTCCGTGCGGCGCACCTGTAAACTCGTCCGGTCTCAGATGCTGAGATACTTGTCCGGCGAACCGCTGAACAACGTGATCACAGGGTCGTATTGACCGTCCTGACAGGAGTTGCTGACTCCGACCGATAGGAAAGCAAACCCGGAACGTGGCTGCGTCGTGACCTCCGATGCGTACGGTGAATCTCACCGCGCGACCGTCCGGAGGCATAAGGGCGCTTATCAGATCGGTGACGACTGGGCGGTTGCCGCCTCCCGCACAGCCGGGAGGACGCGACACTTGGCGACGTGACAGGGATGAGCCGCATGGGCGACGACGTTGATCGGGCTTCGTGACCCCCGGGTCCCGTTGACCGCCGCCGGCCTCGCCGCGGTGGCGCTGGCGGCTGCCCTCATCTGGAACGGCTCCTCCGCGGTGCTGGCGGCGGCGGCCACGGTCGTCGCGGGGGTCCTCGCGGCGGCGTCGCTCGGCGTCGCCTCGGTGAAGGCCACCCGTTCCCCGCACCGCTCGGCCTCGTGGCGCTGGCTCGCCGCCGGCGCGGCCATATGGGCCGCCGGCGCGGGGGTGCGGCCGCTCGCCGAAGGCACGCCGTTCGTGCTGACCTTCGCCGACCTGCTTTTGTTCGTCGGCACCGCGCTGCTCGCCATCGGCGCGGCCCGCGCCGCGCGCCGCCGCGCGTACGGCCGGTCGCTGCTCCACTACATCCTCGGCGCCTACCTCAGCGGCGCCTCGGTGTTCGCCGTCTGCTGGGTGCTGCTGCTCGGCCCCGCGTACGCCGACGCCGACGAGCCCGGCACGCTGGTGCTGCCGGTGTTGTGCCTGATGGCGGCGTGCGCCGTCGCGCCGGCCGTGCTGGCGGCGCGCTCGGCGGGCCGCAGGGTCGGGGTGGCGGCCCTCGTGACGCTCGTGGCGATCACGGCCGAGGAGTTCGTCACGGCCCTCGGCCGCCTTGAGGGAGGCGGCACGACGCCGCTCGCCGTGCTCCCCGCCTGCGCCGCGTTGCTCCTGCTCGCCGCCGCGCCGTGGTCCGGCCGCGCGCTGATCCGGCCCCCGCGTCCCGTGGCGGACGTGGTCGTCGACGGCCTGCCGCTGGTGCTCGCCGGCGCCGCCACCGTCGTGCTCGCCGTCCGGGTGATCACCGGTGTGCCGGCCCGGCCGGTGGCCGTGCTGCCTGTGGTGGCCGCGTCCGTCGTGCTGGTGCTGCTGGTCAAGGTGTTCTTCCTCGCGCTGGCCACCGCCGGCATGCGCGGCACCATCGAGTCCGGCGAGCGCCGGCTCATGCACATGGCCGAGAGCGCGGGTGACCTCGTGCTGGTCTGCGACCCCGACGGCATGGTCCACGAGATGGGCCCCGGCGTGGAGGCCCTGTACGGCTACCAGCCGCAGGAGCTCGTCGGCCGGTCCATCTTCGACTATGTGCACTCCGAGGACGCCGAGGCCGTGCAGTCGGCGTTGCGCGCCATGTCCGACGACGAGACGGCCGACCGGCAGACCGCCTGCCGCCTGTCGTGCCGGGTGCGTGCCGCCGACGGCACGTGGCGGCCCGCCGAGTCGGTCGCGACGCGGCACCCGAGCGAGGGTGAGGACCTGGTGCTGATCTCCACCAGGGACGTCAGCGACCAGGTGGCGCTGCGCAACCAGGTGGCCCACCTGACCTTTCACGACGGCGTGACCGGCCTGCCGAACCGCGCCTACTTCGAGGAGCGCACCCGCGAGGTGCTGGCCCGCCATGCGGGCGGCCGTACCGCGGTGGTGTTCCTGGACCTCGACGGCTTCACCGGCGTCAACGACTCGGTGGGGCACGCCGCCGGTGACCACCTGCTCAGCCAGGCCTCCCGCCGCCTGCGTTCGGTGCTGCGCACCGGGGACACGCTGGCGCGCTGGGGTGGCGACGAGTTCGCCGTGCTCATCGAGGCGGCGGCGGGCCAGCCGGACGACGCGCGGGTGGCGATGGAACTCGCCGAGCGCATGGTGCGCGCGGTGTCCGCCGAGTCGTTCCGGGTGGCCGACCGCGACATCGTGCTCACCGCGAGCGTCGGGGTCGCGTTCGCCGACGAGGAGATCACCGCAGGCGACCTGATACGCAACGCCGACGTCGCCACGGCCCGCGCCAAGGAGCTCGGCGGCGGCCGGGTCGAGGTGTTCGCCGCGCACATGCACGCCGACGTCGTACGCCGCCTGGAGCTCGCCGCGGACCTGCGGCGCGCGCTGCTCGCCGAGCAGTTCGCCGTGGAGTACCAGCCGGTGGTCGACCTGGTGACCTCCAGGGTGATCGCCGTGGAGGCCCTGGTGCGCTGGTGGCACGCCGGCACGTACTCGCCGCCGAGGCAGTTCCTCGGCGCGGCCGAGGACACCGGCCTGATCGTGCCGCTCGGCGAGTGGGTGCTGGCCCAGGCGTGCCGCGACGTGGCGGCCTGGCGCGCGTCGGCGTGGGACATCGGGCTGTCGCTCAACCTGTCGACCCGGCAGATCACCGCGCCGCGTTTCGTGGAGACCATCGAGGCGGCGCTGGCCGAGAGCGGCCTGCCGCCGAGCGCGCTCACCCTCGAAGTGATCGAGGAGATGCTGGTCGAGGACGCCGAGGAGGTCGTCGAACGGCTGTCGCGGCTGCGTGAGCTCGGCGTGCGGCTCGCCATCGACGACTTCGGCACCGGCTACGCGTCGCTGGCCCTGCTGCGGCGCCTCCCGGTCGACATCATCAAGATCGACCCGTCGTTCGTCTCCGGCCTCGGCAGGGACGACGCGCTGACCATGCTGACCCGCACCATCGTGCGCGTGGGTCACGACCTCGGCCTGACCGTGGTGGCCGAAGGCATCGAGTGTCCCGAGCAGCTCGAACTGCTGCGTGAGATGGGCTGCACGCGCGGCCAGGGCTACCTCGTGGCCCGTCCGACGGACGCGCGCGGCATCGAGACCCTCATGCCGGCCGGCCTGTCCCCGCTGCAGAACACCGCCTGACCGCGACACGCGTGAACGCACGGCTCCACGTCCCGGCACGACCGCGGGGACATGGGTTCCGCCGTCCGGATCGTGAGACATGTGTCCGGGGATTTGACACCCCCGCACGCTCAGGGGCTAAGGTTGCGGCATGCATATCACTGGGGACTTCAGCGCCGGGCCCTCCCGGTTCCTGGACGTAGTACTTCGCCGGCGCGCAGGCCGCTGACGAAGAGTCCCCAGCCTGCGCGCAGCCCCAGCGCCGCCATCCCGGCGGGCGGGGCCTTTTTTATGGCCACACGCAGCTCAGCCAGGCAAGGAACGAGCCGATGACCGAACAGATGACAGGTGCGCAGGCCCTCGTCAGGGCACTGGAGCAGGTCGGGGCCGACACGGTGTTCGGGATCCCGGGCGGCGCCATCCTCCCCGCCTACGACCCGCTCTACGACTCCACCAAGGTCAGGCACGTGCTCGTACGCCACGAGCAGGGGGCCGGCCACGCCGCCGAGGGGTACGCGCAGGCCACCGGCAAGGTCGGGGTCTGCATGGCGACCAGCGGGCCCGGCGCCACCAACCTGGTGACCGCCATCGCCGACGCCTACATGGACTCGGTCCCGATGGTCGCGATCACCGGCCAGGTCGCGACGCCGCTGATCGGCACCGACGCCTTCCAGGAGGCCGACATCTCCGGCATCACCATGCCGATCACCAAGCACAACTTCCTGGTGACCGACGCCGGTGACATCCCCCGGATCATCGCCGAGGCGTTCCACATCGCCGCCACCGGCCGTCCGGGACCGGTGCTCGTCGACATCGCCAAGGACGCGCTGCAGGCCACCACGACGTTCTCCTGGCCGCCGGTCATGCGGCTGCCGGGGTACCGGCCGGTGACCCGGCCCCACTCCAAGCAGATCCGCGAGGCGGCCCGGCTGATCGGCGAGGCCCGCCGTCCGGTCCTGTACGTCGGCGGCGGCGTCCACAAGGCGCGCGCGTCGGCGGAGCTCGCGGAGCTGGCCGAGCTGACCGGCATCCCGGTCGTCACCACGTTGATGGCCAGGGGCACCTTCCCCGACGGTCACCCGCTGCACCTCGGCATGCCCGGCATGCACGGCACGGTCGCCGCCGTGGGGGCCCTGCAGCGCAGCGACCTGATCATCGCGCTCGGCACGCGTTTCGACGACCGGGTGACCGGCCGGCTCGACACGTTCGCGCCGCACGCCAAGATCGTCCACGCGGACATCGACCCCGCGGAGATCTCAAAGAACCGCCACGCCGACGTCCCCATCGTCGGCGACTGCCGCGAGGTGCTGACCGAGCTGCTGGCGGCCGTGCGGCATGAGCGCGCCGAGGGCCGCAAGGGTGACTACTCGGCCTGGTGGTCCCTGCTGGACGGCTACCGCGACACCTACCCCCTCGGGTACGACGACCCCGAGGACGGCACGCTGTCGCCGCAGCACGTCATCAAGCGCATCGGTGAGATCGCCGGCCCCGACGCCATCTACCTGGCGGGGGTCGGACAGCACCAGATGTGGGCCTCGCAGTTCATCAACTACACCAAGCCCGGAGCGTTCATCAACTCCGGCGGCGCCGGCACCATGGGGTTCGCGGTGCCGGCGGCGCTCGGCGCCAAGATGGGCCGGCCGGAGACCGAGGTGTGGGCCATCGACGGCGACGGCTGTTTCCAGATGACCAACCAGGAGCTCGCGACCTGCGCGCTGGAAGGCGTGCCGATCAAGGTCGCCGTCATCAACAACGGTAACCTCGGCATGGTGCGCCAGTGGCAGACGTTGTTCTACAACGAGCGCTACTCCAACACCGACCTGCAGGCGGTGCGCCGCATCCCCGACTTCGTGAAGCTCGCCGAGGCCTACGGTTGTGTGGGCCTGCGCTGCGAGCGTCCCGAGGACGTCGACGCGGTGATCGCGAAGGCGAGGGAGATCACCGACGTGCCGGTGGTCATCGACTTCGTCGTGCACAAGGACGCCATGGTCTGGCCCATGGTGGCCGCCGGCACGAGCAACGACGACATCAAGTTCGCCAGGGACCTGGCTCCGGTGTGGGACAACGAGGAGGACGCATGAGCCGCCACACGCTGTCGGTTCTCGTCGAGAACAAACCCGGTGTGCTCGCACGGGTGGCCGCGCTGTTCAGCCGGCGCGGCTTCAACATCGACTCCCTGGCGGTCGGGCCGACCGAGCACGACGACGTGTCCCGCATGACCATCGTCGTGAACGTCGCCGAGCTGCCGCTCGAACAGGTCACCAAGCAGCTCAACAAGCTGGTCAACGTGATCAAGATCGTGGAGCTCGACCCGTCGCAGTCCGTGCAGCGGGAGCTGACACTGATCAAGGTCCGGGCCGACGCGGAGAACCGCTCGCACGTGCTCGAGCTGGTGCAGCTCTTCCGCGCGCGGTGCGTGGACGTCGCCACGGACGCGGTGACCATCGAGGTCACCGGCACGCCGGACAAGCTCGCCGCCTTCATCAGGGTGCTCGAGCCGTTCGGAATCAAGGAGCTTGTCCAGTCGGGCATGGTGGCCATCGGCCGCGGTGCGCGTTCCATCACCGATCGCTCGCTCCGGGCCCTGGACCGCAGCGCGTAGCCGTACGGCGACGCCGGGGTGAGCCGTACGCAAATCCATTGAAAGGCATTGGCAGTGACTGAGATCTTCTACGACGACGACGCCGACCTGTCGATCATCCAGGGCCGGCACGTGGCCGTCCTCGGCTACGGCAGCCAGGGCCACGCACACGCGCTGTCGCTGCGTGACTCCGGCGTGGACGTCCGGGTGGGCCTGCCGGAGGGCTCCAAGAGCCGCGAGAAGGCCGAGAACGACGGTCTGCGCGTCGTCACCCCGGGGGAGGCGGCCGAGGAGGCCGACCTCGTCATGATCCTCGCGCCGGACCACCTGCAGCGCGCGCTGTACGCCGAGCACGTGGCGCCGAACCTCGTCGAGGGTGACGCGCTGTTCTTCGGCCACGGCCTGAACATCCGGTACGGCCTCATCGAGCCGCCGGCCGGTGTGGACGTCGCCATGGTCGCGCCGAAGGGCCCCGGTCACCTGGTCCGCCGCCAGTTCACCGCCGGTCGCGGCGTGCCGGTGCTCGTCGCCGTCGAGGCGGACGCCACCGGTAACGCCTGGCCGCTCACCCTGTCGTACGCCAAGGGCATCGGCGGCACCCGCGCCGGCGCGCTGAAGACGACCTTCACCGAGGAGACCGAGACCGACCTGTTCGGCGAGCAGGCCGTGCTGTGCGGCGGCGTGTCCGAGCTGATCAAGACCGGTTTCGAGACGCTCATCGAGGCGGGTTACCAGCCGGAGGTGGCGTACTTCGAGTGCCTCCACGAGATGAAGCTGATCGTGGACCTCATGTACGAGGGTGGCATCTCCAAGATGTACTGGTCGGTGTCCGACACCGCCGAGTACGGCGGCTACACCCGCGGCCCGCGGGTCGTGAACGCCGAGACCAAGGCCGAGATGCGCCGCATCCTGGACGAGGTCAAGTCCGGTGCGTTCGCGCGTGAGCTGGTCGCCGAGTTCGACGGCGGCCAGGGCAACTTCCGCAAGTACCGCGAGGAGCTGTCCGGCCACCCGATCGAGGAGACCGGCGCCAAGCTGCGTCCGATGATGAGCTGGCTCAAGGAGAAGTGACGTCCGCCGCGTCCGCGGCGTTCACGGCCCCGCCTGGTGTGCTCCAGGCGGGGCCGTTCCGTTGCCTTCAGGTCAGCACTGCACCGGGTCTCCAGGTCAGCACTGCACCGGTTTGCGCCATGAGCACTCCAGGTCCCCGTCGTCCTGCTGATGAGTGCGCAGCGGTACGGCGGTGGTGACGTCGGCCGGGGTGTCCCTGCTGAACCGCGCGAGGCGCACCGCGATGGCGTCCTCAAGGTTCTTCGGCGACGCCGACAGGTAGTCGTTGATCAGGACGGAGAACACCAGCGGCTCGCCGTCCGCGCCGGTGACGTACCCCGACAGGCCGGTGACGCCGGTCAGCGACCCCGTCTTGGCGTGCACGTTGCCGGCGGCGGGGGTGCCGGCCATGCGGCTGCGCAGGGTGCCGCCGGTGAACCGGTCGGACACGCCGGCGATCGGCAGCGCGTCGTACCACGTGCGGAACCACGGCTTGCCGCGCAGCGCGATCAGGTACGCGGTCAGCTCACCCGGCGTGAGGCCGTCGACGCGGGACAGCCCTGAGCCGTCGCGGAACCTGGCCATGCTCACCCCGGCCGCCGCGGCGAACTTCGCGACCACGGCCAGCCCGGCGTCCCAGGTGCCGGACCCCGACACCTCGCGGCCCATCGTCTTGACGAGGATCTCGGCGTGGATGTTGTTGCTGAGCTTCATGAACGGCACCAGCAGCTCGCCGAGCGGCATCGAGGCGCGCTCGGCGACGCTCGCGGCCGACGCGGGGGAGGCGCCGCGGCGGGTCGGCCCGTGCACCTTGACGCCGTGCCTGGCGAGGGCCGCACGGAACAGCGACGCGGCGTACCCGGTGGGGTCGTCCACCGCGATCCACTCGTCGTAGCGCGCGGCCACGGTGCCGGTGACGAGGATCCGGCCGGTGCCGTGGACCCTGGTGACGAGCACGTCGGTCTTCGCGCCGGTCGTGGCGCGGTTGTCGATGGTGACGTGCGAGGTCGGCGGGGTGGTGGTCACCTTGGCCTTGGCGCCGGCCGCCGGGCCCGGAGCGACGGACACGATGACCGACCCGGCGTCGAAGTCGGTGTCCGGTGCCGCGGTGAGCGCGGAGATCTGCGCCGCGTAGTAGTACGGCTCGTCGTCCTGGGCCCAGTCGGTGCCGAGCCGCTGGTCGTCGAACCATGTGTCGTCCGCGACGAGCCTGCCGGTGACGACCTTCACCCCGGCCGCCGCGACCTTGGCCGCCAGCGCGTCGTAGTCGGCGGCCAGCATCGTCGGGTCGCCGGTGCCCTTGAGGTACAGGTCGCCGTCGAGCGTGCGGCCGGAACGGCGGCCCGTGCTCAGCACACTGGTGGTGAAACGGTGATCGAGACCGAGGGTGTCCACGGCCGCCGCCGAGGTGAGCAGCTTCATGTTGGAGGCCGGCGCGAACAGCTTGCCGGCGTCCTGGCCGTACAGCTGCTCGCCGGTCGCCGCGCTCTTGACCACGACCCCGGCCTTGGCCACCGTGAGCCGCGAGTCGTTCAGTAACCGGTCGAGGTCCTGCACCAGGTCCGCCACCCCCGGCGGCGGGTCCGCCGCGTTCGCGGGGACGGCGACGCCGGAGGCCCATGTCAGGGTGAGTGTCAGCAGCACGGCCGTGAGCGGGCCTGCCGTTCGTCGTGGCATCCGCACGGTTCCTCCAAGGTCGGTGGCCGGGGGTATGCCAAGGATCCTGGGAAACCGCCGCCGCCGCGGCAATACGAAAATGTTCGTATCTTGAGGGAGGTTCACCGCCGCCGGTCAAGGGCCGCGGCCACTGGAGCGCTCTACTGCGGCGCGCAGACCAGGAAGGCGCACTCGCCGAAGCAGATCTCGTCGCCGGCGTGCACCCGCGCGGGCCCGACCAGACGCCAGCCGTTCAGGCGGGTGCCGTTGAGCGAGCCGAGGTCGACCAGCAGCCAGGCCTCGCTGTCCCTGCGCAGCTCGGCGTGCACACGGGAGACGGTGAGGTCGCTGAGGATGAGGTCGCACTCGGAGCCGCGGCCGACGACGTACCGCGTGCGGTTGTCGCCGGGGAGCGCGAGGCGGGGGAGGCGGGGACGGCGCCAGGCCGTCTCGATGCGGGTGGTGAGGTCGGACACCGAGGCGACGGCGTCGGTGAGCCTGCGCCGCCATCTGCCGCGCGGCGGCAGGTCCGACATCAGGTCGGTCAGCTCGCCTCGGTTGCGCGCGCGCAACGCGCGGTCGACGCGGCCGAGGAAGGTGTCGTGGGAGATCTGACCGTCGAGCGCATGGTCACGGAGCTCGTTGATGGCGCGATCACGGTCGCCATCGGAGGCGCGCACAGGCGGATGCGACGAGCTCATGTCCCGAGTATCGGCCCGCCACCGGCGGAGTGTCCAGATTATGCGGGATATGGTTCCCCGGCGTCGTGGGACGCCGGGGAAGCCTGTGGATACGGCGTTTTCAGGCGGGCCGTGGGGTGGCGGCGGCCTCGTCCAGGTGAGCGGAGGTCAGCCGGTACTTCAGCGTCATGAGCACCCCGGTGAAGATGATGACGGCCGGGACGATCGTGTCGGCGAGCAGCACGGCGTCCACCGCGCTGCCGGGCTGCGTGACGGGGTTCTCGGGGTCGGAGGAGATGAAGCCCCCCATGGCGATCGCGCCGCCGAACACCAGCGCGCCGAGCGCGCTCACCGCGCTCTCCACCGCCGTCCACAGGCCGGTGAACACGCCGCCTCTGCGCAGGCCGCTCACCAGTGAGTCGTGCGCGATCACGTCGGCCAGCATGGAGAACTGCAGCAGCGTCAGCCCGGCGTACCCGAGGCCGACGACGAACATCGCCGCGTACGCGAGCCACGCGCCGGCGAGGGGGGTGAGCACGGCCGCCAGCGCTCCTCCCATGAACAGCGCGCCGGAAAGGACCATCGCGCCGCGCTTGTCGAGCCTGCGCGCCAGCCACACCCACAGCGGCATGGTGAACAGCATCGGCCCGACGAGCGCGGCGAACAGCAGGCTGGTCGTGCCGGGGTCGCCGAGGATGTACGCCGCGAAGTACGGCCCGCCGGCCAGCATCACCCCGGCGGCGAGCGTCTGCGCGCTCGACAGGCCGAGCAGCCACAGGAACGGCTTGCTGGCCCGCGCGGCGGCGATCTGCTCACGCAGGGTGCCTTCGGACAGGACGCTGCCGGTCAGCGGCGCGTTGCGCGTGCCGAAGAACGACGCGATCATCGCGGCGAACAGGATGGCCGCGAAGATCAGCCCCATCGAGCGGTAGCCGTCCAGCGTGCCACCGGCGATGGCGGGGGCGAGGATGCCGCTCAGCGCCACGGCGATCGCGACGAACACCATGCGCCACTGGAGCAGCGAGGTGCGCTCGTGGTAGTCGTCGGTCATCTCGGCCGGCATCGCCTTGTACGGCACCTCGTACAGCGCGTACCCCGTCGCGGCGATCAGGAAGAACAGGCCGACGAACAGCGCGGCGCCTGTGCCTTTCAGCGGAGGGCCGATGAAGGTCAGCGCGAAGGCGACCGGCAGCACGGCCGCGCCGGCCAGCAGCCAGGGACGCCGGGGGCCCCACCGTGAGGTGGTGCGGTCCGACCACCGGCCGACGAGCGGGTTGAGCACGAGGTCCCACGCCTTCGGCGCGAAGACCACGACACCCGCCAGCCACGGGGGTACGGCGAGCACATTGGTCAGGTAGAAGAGGAGCAGCAGACCGGGGATGGCGGTGAAGGACGCCGTGCAGAACGACCCCACCCCGTAGCCGAGGCGCACACCACGGGAGACGGCGTGCGGTCGGGGGGTTGCCGTGGATGGCAGCATTGCGTCATTACAGCCCAGCCGATGCTCGACTGACCAGACTTTCCCCGTGTGCGAGGGTCACCGATGCGTCACAACTGCGCGGCCCGCGTGGTGCGGAGGCGTACGCGCAGGTCACGGCGCGTCCCCGCGTGGCGCGGGGACGGCCGGTGCCTTCTAGAAGTCGCGGACGTCGGCGCAGACCACGTGCGCGCCGAGCTCGATCATGCGGCGTTCGGTGTTGGCGTCGGCGACCCGCGCCATGAGCACCGGCGCCTCGCTCGCGGCGAGCTGCGGCAGCCGGGCCCTGACCATGCGGTGCAGGTCGCGCACGATGTCCTCGGCGGCACGGGTGTGCACCTTGACGTGGAGCATGATGCCGGACGACCCGGAGACCGTGCGAGCCTCGGAGATCCACACGTGGTGGACCAGCGGGAAGTCCCGCAGCAGCTCGGCGATGGCGAACCGCAGCGCGGGGAGTATCGGGTGGTGGCACCGCTTGTAGCCGGGGTCGACCTGCTGCATCGGGCCCGACAGGTGGGGCCGCGGCGCGGGGATCCAGGCGCGCGCCGCGTCCTCGGTGCGGTTCGGCACGGGTGCGGTCAGGGTCTCCCCGTAGCCGCGGGCCTGGGACGGCGGGCCGACCGACGCCATGGCGCCGGTGGCGTACGCGGTGGGGGAGGCGCTGGACATCGCGGGGGTGTGCCTGGCGTTGCGCGACGAGGCGAGGTGACGCTGGAGGTCCTCGATCGGGACGGCCGCGGCGGCGGGGCCTGCCGCGTCGATCACGATCTCGCGTACGCCGGTCACCCGCTGGATGTCGAGGATCGTCTCGGCGTCGCAGGCCGACAGGGCGTGGTTGCCGCGGTGCCGCATGTAGGTGTCCTGGCCCGTGTAGCCGAGCAGGACTCGCTCACCGGTCTGGGTCGTGCCGAGGACGACGGACCGATCCGGCCGCACGGCCACCAGGATGCCCCATTCGGCCAGCGCCGCGAGCAGTCGCTGCGGGCTGCCGTGCTGCGCGAGCACTTCTCCGAGAGCGGGGTTCCCGATGCTCATACTGCACACGATAGGTAGTGGGACACAGCTTATCAGCCTAATCGTCAAGAAATGTTGTGATCAATACCAACTTGGCGACTTGCGGGTGGAATCCAGTTTAGGGGGGTACCCCGGGTCCTCGTCTCGTATGCCGGACGCTCGTGAGTTGTTTCACAAGCGGGGATAGACTCTGGCCTTGTCCGTGCATCCGCACTTCCTGAAGGACCCACCAGTGAACAAGCCCGTCGTCCTGGTCGCAGAAGAGCTGTCCGAGGCAGGGCTCGCCCTGCTCGGGACGGACTTCGAGGTCCGTCACACCGACGGCGCCGACCGGTCCAAGTTCCTGCCCGCTCTCGCCGGGGTGGACGCGCTCATCGTGCGCAGCGCCACCCAGGTGGACTCCGAGGCGCTGTCCCACGCGCCGAGCCTGCGCGTCGTCGCCAGAGCCGGGGTCGGCCTGGACAACGTGGACGTCGAGGCGGCCACCAAGGCCGGTGTGATGGTCGTCAACGCGCCGACGTCCAACATCACCAGCGCCGCCGAGCACACCGTGGCGCTGATCCTCGCCAGCGCGCGCAACGTGGCCCAGGGCCACGCCGCGCTGAAGAACGGTGAGTGGAAGCGGTCCAAGTACACCGGTGTGGAGCTGGACGCCAAGGTCGTCGGCATCCTCGGTCTCGGCCGCATCGGCCAGCTCGTCGCGCAGCGGCTCGCGCCGTTCGGTGTGGAACTCATCGCCTACGACCCCTACCTGCAGCCGGCCCGCGCCGCGCAGATGGGGGTGCGCCTCGCCTCCCTGGAGGACGTGCTGCGCCAGGCCGACTTCATCACCGTCCACCTGCCGAAGTCCAAGGAGACGCTCGGCCTGATCGGCGACCGCGAGCTCCACCTGGTCAAGCCGTCGGTGCGCATCGTCAACGTCGCGCGCGGCGGCATCGTGGACGAGAGCGCGCTGTACGCCGCGATCAAGGAGGGCCGCGTCGCCGGCGCCGGCATCGACGTGTTCGCCAAGGAGCCCTGCACCGACAGCCCGCTGTTCGAGCTGGACAGCGTGGTCGTCACCCCGCACCTCGGCGCCTCCACCCACGAGGCCCAGGAGAAGGCCGGCACGCAGGTCGCGCGCAGCGTCAAGCTGGCCCTGGCCGGCGAGTTCGTGCCGGACGCCGTCAACGTCCAGGGTGGCGCGGTGGCCGAGGACGTCAAGCCGGGCCTGCCGCTGGCCGAGAAGCTCGGCCGGGTGTTCACCGCGCTGGCCGGCGAGGTCGCCACCCGGCTGGACGTCGAGGTGCGCGGCGAGATCGCCTCGCAGGACGTGCGGGTGATCGAGTTGGCCGCGCTCAAGGGTGTGTTCACCGACGTCGTCGAGGACTCGGTGACGTACGTCAACGCGCCGCTGCTCGCCAAGGACCGCGGCGTGACCGTCGAGCTGGTCACCAGCGACGAGAGCCCCGACTGGCGCAACGTCGTCACCGTACGGGGTGTGCTCGCCGACGGCCGCACGGTCTCGGTGTCCGGCACCCTGTCGGGGCCGCGTCAGATCACCAAGATCGTCGAGGTCAACGGCTTCCAGATGGAGATCGAGCCGACCGACCACCTCGCGTTCTTCGACTACACCGACCGGCCCGGCATCGTCGGCATCGTGGGCCGCATCCTTGGCGAGCGCCAGGTGAACATCGCCTCGATGCAGGTGGCCAGGGACGCCAAGGGGGGCAAGGCCCTCATCGCGCTGACCGTCGACTCGGCCATCCCGTCGGAGGTCGCCGACCAGATCGCGCAGGAGATCGGCGCCGACGGCGGCCGCACGGTCGATCTCGGCGACTGACGCCGTTCTTATGGCTGCTGTGAAACGGTCGGAAACAGGTTGATCGCGTCTGTTTCCGAAAGGCCCGTCATCCTCCCAGGTTGACGGGCCTTTTTCATCTCAGTATGACGGTCAAGTATCTCACATGGTGAGATAATAGGTCGTCCTAGGAGACAGCGCGGGAACCGCCGGGTACCGTGAATGGTGATGACGTGCCAGGTACGTGTACTCGTGACCTGCCGCGGCGGGGCCTGACGCACCACAGGCCGGCGACCCGTCGCGGTGCGTGGTGTGCCCGCCGGCCGGTTACCGGTTCTTTCGTCCGCGACCCGGATTACGGACCGGATCCCGCCGGGTTTCGCCGACCCAAAGCTGTTCATCCAATTTGTCCGCGCCATGTGCCGACGGGCTTCGCCGTGCCGTCGGACGCGACCGCGAAACAGAGACGACGAAAGAGCGCCGTGATGTACGACATGTATCCGTGGGACCGTGCCGAAGAGCACCACCACCACACCGACGAAGAGACGCCGGACCCCGTGCAGACGGCCCTGGACCGTCGCGACAACGGCGGCGAGCCCATCCGCTGACGCGTCTCGTTCACTGAGATGTGTTGTTCGGCCAACGAGACGGCCCTGTAAGGTACCAGCATGCGGGATTCCCACGACATCCGCCTCGCGGTCATTCCGGGAGACGGCATCGGCAAGGAAGTGGTCGACGAGGGCCTCAAGGTGCTCGACGCGCTCGGCCTCAAGGCCGAGACCACGACGTACGACCTCGGCGCCAGGCGCTACCACGCGACCGGTGAGACCCTTCCCGAGGAGACCCTCGCCGAGCTGCGTGGCTACGACGCCATCCTCCTCGGCGCGGTCGGCGACCCGAGCGTGCCGCCAGGCGTGCTGGAGCGTCAGCTGCTGCTCAAGCTGCGCTTCGAGCTCGACCATTACGTGAACCTCCGGCCCGTCAAGCTCTACGCCGGGGTGGACACCCCGCTCGCGGGCTCCCCGGAGATCGACATGATCGTCGTCCGCGAGGGCACCGAAGGGCCGTACACGGGGGCCGGTGGCGTGATGCGCCGCGGCACCGCGCAGGAGATCGCCACGCAGGAGAGCTTCAACACCGCGTTCGGAGTCGAGCGGGTCGTCCGCTACGCCTTCGAGAAGGCCGTCACCCGGCCGCGCCGCAAGCTGACCCTCGTGCACAAGACCAACGTGCTCACCTACGCCGGCGACCTGTGGTCCCGCGTCGTCGAGCGGGTCTCCACCGAGTACCCCGAGGTCGCCACCGACTACTGCCACGTCGACGCCGCCTCGATGTTCTTCGTCACCCAGCCCGAGCGGTTCGACGTCGTCGTCACCGACAACCTGTTCGGCGACATCCTCACCGACATCGGCGCCGCCATCGCCGGCGGCATCGGCCTGGCCGCCAGCGGCAACATCAACCCCGCGCAGGCCGGCACCTCCTCGTGGGCCCCGAGCATGTTCGAACCCGTGCACGGCAGCGCACCCGACATCGCGGGCCAGGGCAAGGCCGACCCCACGGCCACCGTCCTGTCCGTCGCCATGCTGCTCGACCACCTCGGCCTGACCGGCGAGGCCGCTCGCGTCGAGAAGGCCGTGGCCGACGACCTCGCGGGCCGGCAGGTCGCCGGCATCGTCCGCACCACGCGTGAGATCGGCGACGACCTCGCCGCACGAGTATCCGGCTAGGGGCCGACCCGACGCCGCAACCCACGCGCACGGTGGCCCGCCAGAGGGTCCGCCGTGCGCGTTTTCGCGTCCGGCGGTGCACTCAGTGGGCCACACTCCCGTTTGCCCAGATGTTGCAGTAGTTTCCCGTTACCAGGTCCGTCGCACAATGGACACAAGGCGCGACCTCCGCAAGAAGATAAGGATCTTCGACATGACCACCGCTCCGCAGCTCAGCTTCGACGTGCAGCAATCCGAGTCCGCGCGCACTCCGGCCGAGCGCGAGCGCGTACTCGCCGACCCGGGGTTCGGCACCCATTTCACCGATCACATGATCAGCATCGACTTCACCGAGGGCCGCGGCTGGCACGACGCGCGCCTCACGCCGTACGGCCCGCTGACCCTGGACCCCGCCACGTCGGTGTTCCACTACGCGCAGGAGCTGTTCGAGGGCCTGAAGGCCTACCGGCAGGCCGGCGGCTCGATCGTGACGTTCCGGCCCTACTCGAACGCGGCGCGCTTCAACCAGTCGGCGGCCCGCATGGCGATGCCGGAGCTCCCCGAGGACGTGTTCGTCGAGTCGCTCGAACTGCTCGTGCAAAAAGACCGCGAGTGGGTGCCGACCACCGAGGGCCACAGCCTGTACCTGCGACCCTTCATGATCGCAACGCAGCCGGCCCTCGGCGTGAACTACCCCTCCAGGACCTACCGGTTCATGGTCATCGCCTCACCCGCCGGAGCCTACTTCACCGGCGGCGTGAAGCCCGTCTCGGTCTGGCTGTCGCGCGACTACACCCGCGCGGCCCCCGGCGGCACCGGGTTCGCCAAGTGCGGCGGCAACTACGCCGCGGCGTTCGTCGCGCAGCGCCAGGCGGTGGAGAACGGCTGCGACCAGGTGGTGTGGCTCGACGCCTTCGAGCACCGCTACGTGGAGGAGATGGGAGGCATGAACCTCTTCTTCGTGTACGGCGACCGTCTCCTCACCCCCGCGCTCACCGGCACTCTGCTTCCCGGCATCACCCGTGACTCGGTGCTGACCCTCGCGGCCGACCTCGGGCTCAAGGCCGAGGAAGGCAAGCTCTCGATCGAGGAGTGGCGGGCCGGCTGCGAGTCCGGCGAGCTGACCGAGGTCTTCGCCTGCGGCACCGCCGCGGTGATCACCCCGGTCGGCAGCGTCAAGGGCACCGACGGCGGCTGGACCGTCGGCGACGGCACACCGGGCCCGCTGACCATGCGCCTGCGCGAGTCCCTCATGGCCGTCCAGTACGGCACCGCTCCCGACCCGCACGACTGGGTCCACAAGATCTGCTGACGTGCCGGCGGCCCGTCCCGGCTCTGACCCGGGACGGGCCGCCGTGGCTCAGTTCCTGATGGCCAGCGTGAGTCCGTCGGCGACGGGGAGAATGGTGCTGGTCACGCGCGGGTCGTTCAGCACGTGCGTGTTGAAGTCGCGCATGACGGCGGCCTCGCCGTCGGTGTAGTCGGCGACGCTGCCGTGGCGCAGGGTGTTGTCGGCCAGCACGATGCCGCCTCTCTTCAGGCGGGTCATGATCGCCTCGTAGTACGCCGGGTAGCCCGGTTTGTCGGCGTCGATGAACGCCAGGTCGATCTCGGGACGGATCGGGAACTCGGCCAGGCCGTCGACGGCGTTGCCGAGCCGCAGTTCGACGCGGTCGGCCACCCCCGCCTTCTCCCAGTACCTGCGCGCGATCGCCGTCCACTCCTCGCTGACGTCGAAACAGGTCAGCCGGCCTCCCTCAGGCAGCCCTCTGGCGATGCAGATCGAGGAGTATCCGGTGAAGGTGCCGACCTCGACCGCGTTCATGGCGCCGCTGATGCGGGTGAGCATCGTGAGGAAGGTGCCCTGTTCAGGCGATATCTGCATCACGGCGCGCTTGTCCGTGGCCGCGACGGTCTCCTCGACGAGCTCCTTGAGCACGTCGTCCGGCGGGGTCGTGTGGTTCGCCACGTACTCGGCCACGGCGGGAGTGATGAACGAGAAAGCCTTCATGCCTGCCATTCTTGTCCACCGGCACCGGTGACGGGCCCATGGCCCCCGATCGGATCGAGACCGTCCGCGCAGGTCAGACAGGTAATGATTCCCCCTCCTCACCGGAATTCGTCTCAGATGGTGAGAACACGGCCTCACCTGATGGCGGCGTGTGGCAGACTGAGCGACATCATGCTCAACAGTCTGCTCATTATCGGCAGGCGCGCCGGCTGACCCAGGGACAGTGCCGGCGCGCAGACCTCTCACGTCCGTGAGGGGTCTTTTTGTTTGGGCCACTGGTTCCAGGCCGGCGCGCGGCGCTCACCGATAAGCACCCCGAAGGAGACGAACCATGGCCGACGACCGGTTCCATGTGTACGACACGACGCTGCGTGACGGCGCTCAACAGGAGGGCCTGTCCCTCACCGTCGCGGACAAGCTCGTCGTGGCGCGCCAGCTCGACCGGCTCGGCGTCGGCTTCATCGAGGGCGGCTGGCCCGGCGCCAACCCCAAGGACACCGAGTTCTTCCGGCGGGCTCGGACCGAGCTCGACCTGAAGCACGCGCAGCTCGCCGCGTTCGGCGCGACCCGCCGGGCCGGTGTGCGAGCGGCCGACGACCCCCTGGTCGCCGCACTGCGCGAATCGGGTGCCCCGATCGTGACCCTTGTCGCCAAGAGTCACGACAGGCACGTGGAGCTGGCCCTCCGTACGACCCTGGAGGAGAACCTCGCGATGATCCGCGACACGGTCTCCCACCTTCGTACGGAGGGGCAGCGGGTCTTCCTGGACGCCGAGCACTTCTTCGACGGCTACAAGTCCAACCCCGCGTACGCGCTCGAAGTGCTGCGGGTCGCCGCCGAGGCCGGGGCCGACGTCGTCGCGCTGTGCGACACCAACGGCGGCATGCTCCCCGAGGAACTCGCCGACGTCGTCCACGAGGCCGTCGGCACCGGAGCGCGCGTCGGCATCCACTGCCACGACGACACCGGCTGCGCCGTCGCCAACTCCCTGGCCGCCGTGCGGGCCGGCGCCACCCACGTCCAGGGCTGCGCCAACGGCTACGGCGAACGCTCAGGCAACGCCAACCTGTTCACCGTGGTCGCCAACCTCCAGCTCAAGCGGGGCTTCGACCTGGTGCCGCCGCAGGCGCTCGCCGAGATGACGAGCATCGCGCACGCCATCAGCGAGGTCACCAACGTCACCCCCAACTCGCACCAGCCGTACGTCGGCGTCTCCGCCTTCGCGCACAAGGCCGGCCTGCACGCCAGCGCCATCAAGGTCGACCCCAACCTGTACCAGCACATCGACCCCGCACAGGTCGGCAACGACATGCGCATGCTGGTCTCCGACATGGCCGGCCGCGCCTCGGTCGAGCTGAAGGGCAAGGAACTCGGCTACACCCTCACCGCCGACCAGTCCCGCGACCTGGTGGCCCGCGTCAAGGAACTGGAGTCCGCCGGCCACACCTTCGAGGCCGCCGACGCGTCCTTCGAGCTCCTCCTGCGCGACACCGTCAACGGCGACCGCCGCCGCCACTTCACCGTCGAGTCCTGGCGCGTCATCGTGGAACGCCGTCCCGGCGGCGACGTCGTCAGCGAGGCCACGGTCAAGCTCCTCACCAAGGGCGAGCGCATCGTCGCCACCGGCGAAGGCAACGGCCCCGTCAACGCGCTCGACCGCGCCGTCCGCCTCGCGCTGGAACGCCTCTACCCCGAGCTCGCCGCCGTCGAGCTCATCGACTTCAAGGTCCGCATCCTCGAAGGCACCCACGGCACCGACGCCATCACCCGCGTCCTCATCACCTCAAGCGACTCCACCGGCGAATGGGCCACCGTAGGCGTCGACGAGAACATCATCGAAGCCTCCTGGCAGGCCCTGGAACAGGCCGTCACCTACGGCCTCCTGCGCGCCGGCCACCCCGCCTGAGCACCGTGCCGCCTCGGCGGATCTGCGGCTCAGATCCGCCACGGCATGTGCTGAAGCGTCCAGGTGTTGCCGTCCGGGTCGGCGAAGTTCGCGTAAGTGACGCCGTGGCCGACGTCGTAGATCTCACCGACCTCGGCGCCGCGTTCGATGAATGTGGCGAGGGCCTTATCGATGCCGTGGACGACCAGGTGGAGGCTCCGCTGCGTCCCCGGATGCCTGATGTCCAATCAAGAATGATCACAATTAGTGCATCGGTGGTGTCTCGCAGCGAGCGGGGGTCGACGATATCCATGTGAGAGGGAAGGGCTCGGGCCGGGTATTCGGGGCCGTGGCGGTGGTGGCGGGGCTCATGACCGCCGTCGCCTTCGTGGCCCGGAGGCTGGATGCGCACGCTGGGGTAAGCCTGGCAGATTTTACGGCCGTGGCGCTGACAGCGGTCACCTTGATACCGGTGGTCTGGTCCTGGTACCGCCGGGGGAGTGCCCCGGAGTCCGGGCTCGACGTGGAGGACGCGGCACGTACCTTCGCGGCGGCCGTGCGGGAGCAGTGGCGCACCGAGATGCGCGTGCGAGCGGTGCACAGCCCCGAGCCGATCCCCGTGATGTGGCAGCTCAGCTCCAACACCGCCGTGATGAGCAAGCCCCATCTGATCAGCGACGACCCTGATTTCGTCTTCGCCGGCAACAGCGCGGACATCGAGGGGGTGGCGCGGCGCTTCCGGGCGTTGAGACGTCGCCGGCTGGTCATCATGGGTGGTGCCGGGACCGGGAAGACGACGCTCGCGGTGCAGCTCATGTCACAGTTGCTGGACTCCCGCGAGACCGACATGTCCGGCAGCGCCGGAGAACCGGTGCCGGTCCCGGTGCTGCTGCCGGTCTCCGGATGGGACACGACGGTGTATCCGCGATTACAGGACTGGCTGGTGGTGCGGCTCGCGCAGGACTACCCGGCCCTGGCGTCCCGAGGGCACAAGAGCACGTTGGCGGAAACGCTCGTGGCGCGAGGATACATCCTGCCTGTCCTGGACGGACTGGACGAGGTCCCGCAGAACCACCGGGCGGACGTGATCAAAGCGCTGAACCATTCACTCGGCGCGGACGACCAACTGATCCTGACCAGCCGCACCACGGAGTTCGCCGCCGCCGTCCCTCAGGCGGGCCAGCCGGTGCACGGCGCGGCCGTCATCACCCCCAGGATGCTGACCCCGCTCACCGCGGCCGCCTACCTTGAGTCCTGCCTGCCGGCGAAGCCGTCTGCGACATGGCGGGCCGTGCTGGACGCCGTAACGGCCGGAAGAGCGCCTGGACTGGCCAAAATCGTGTCCACGCCACTCGGGTTGTGGCTGGTCCGTACCGTCTACATCAGTACCGGCGCCGACGCCTCCCCGCTGATCGGCCCACTCGGTGAGGACTATGCCGCTCTGCGCTCCCACCTGTTCGATGAGCTCATCCCAGCGCTTGTCCAGACCCGCCCTCCCAGCGTGGACGCCGCCGATCACTTCCGCCCTCGCCGTCGATGGGATCCTGTCGCGACTCGCCGTTACCTGAGCAATCTGGCTCGCATCTTCCCCCCGGACAGCACTCGGGATCTCGCGTGGTGGCACATCGCCCGTACCGTCCATGGTTTCCGGTCGGCGGTGGGCATCTTGGTGGTGGCCCGCCTGGGGCCGGGCAGATGGCCGTACGCGGTCGGGGTCGCCACGTTGATCGGCATGGCGGTCGGACTTGTGCTGGGAACGCTGCTCGCTCTCACGGTTGTGTTACCGCCACTGAGACCGGGTTCCGGCATGGTGCCGGACCGGACTGCGAGGTCGACAACCTACGGCCGCAGGCTGGCCTTGAGGGTCGCGGCCGGGGTATCGGTCGGACTCGCGGTGAGAATGCTGGTCGGCTTGGTCACCGGCAGTACCGGGTGGGTGCTCGCGACCGTGCTCGGGCTGGTGGCCGGAGCGGTGGTCGTGGTCGCGTCCACCGGCAGGTGGGAGTACGAGGCGCCGGGTTATGCCGATCTGCGTCTGCGCCGCGGGGCGGCTCTGCTCACGATCGGCCGTGGTCTCGCGCGTTGGCTCTTCAACGGGCTGCGGATCGGACTGGTGTTCGAAGCCGTACGTCTGTGGTTCGGTATCAAGACCGACACCGGGGGTGAGCCGCCGTCCATGATCCTGATAGGGCTGGTGGCCGGTCTTGCGGCCGGCTCCGTGATGGAAGTGGTCAAATGGGCGGAGACGCCGGCGCTCACCTCGATCACGACTCCGCGGCTGAGCCTGCGCGCCGACCGTACCCTCACGTTGCTCCGGATGCTGATCCTCGGGCTGATGGTCGCGGTCTTGTCCGGGGGCTTCTTCTGGGGCTTGCTCGCGACCACGTCCGGGATGGATCGGACGCTCGGGACCGCGGTCTTCGTGGCGATCGGGTTGGCTTTCGGCGCGGTGCTGGGTCTGACGATCGGAAAGCACCACGCATGGCTGACCTTCACCATCGCTGCCGGAGTGCTGGCGCTGCGGCGGGAGCTGCCGTGGCGGCTGATGGACTTCATGGAGGACGCGCACCGGCTTGGTCTGCTGCGGGCTGTCGGTCCCCTCTACCAGTTCCGGCACGCCAATCTGCATGACCATTTGTCCGCCGGCCCGGGCGCCGCACCCGTGGCCCGGCGGACGGTCGCCGGTGTCTACGCCAGGGTGCCGGACGCCGAGTAGCGGAAGCTGGTGGTCGTGTCGCCGGTCTTGACCGTGACGCGGGACGCCGTGCAGGTGACGTCCGCGTCGCCGGTGCCGGGGACGGTCAGGGTGAGCAAGGACTTGGCGGCGGGGGAGACGATGACGGAGGCGGGGACCTTGCGCATGTAGGACGGGGAGATCCAGCCCTGGTAGGGGTTGGTGCGTGCTCGGACCACCGACTGGCCGGTCACCGGCTTGCAGCCCGGCATGGAGAGCTGGAGGACGGTGGCCTTCCAGCCGGTCTTGTCCTTGACGACCACGCGGCCGGATGCGGTGGAGACCGGGGTGAGGGCCGGGTCGAGGTGCCAGTAGCCGCGGACCTGAGCGCCGGGGGCGGTGTCGAGTACGGCCATCAGGGGGTTGTCGTGGTCGACGAGGACCGAACGGTACCTCGGGACGCCGTAGGCCTTGTCGGTCAGCTTGTAGGACTGGCGGTCCGGCTTGATGTTCGAGGCCACCAGAGACGTGGGGGTGCGGTTGCGGAACGGTTTGCCGGCGACCACGGGGACGTTGTGGGCCTCGGGGGACATGGTCCAGTAGCGGTAACCGGTGCGTTCGTAGGAGTGGAAACCGGCCTCCACCAGGATGTCGCGGCCCTGCGCGAAGTACGTGACACCGAGGTGGTCCTCGTGGCCGTGGAACTTCTGGCCGGGGCCGAACCGGATCGAGTAGTACGACGCCTCGGGGTCGTCCCACTTGGTGCGGCCGAAGACGTAACCGGCCTTGAACACCTTCACCGTCTGCTTCGGGTGGTCGAAACCGGCCGGCCGGACGTCGGCGGCGCCGTCCCCGATCGGCACCATGAAGCCGTTCGGCTGGGTCGCGTGGGTGATGTAGTTCTCCAGGCTCTCCCACCGCTTGGCGATGTCCGCCGGCACCTTACGGCCGCAGTCCTTGATGGACTCCATGCCGACCTTGAGCCGTTCGTACACATAGATGCCGTACCGAGGGGCCTGCTCCTGCAACGCACCCTGGCTGTCCACATCAAGCCGGATGGTCCCGGTCATCCGCCGTATCGCCAGGTCGGCCCATTCCTTGTGGCCGCTGCGACAGCCGAGCCGCAGCAGCGCGATGTCCTGGTCGAGGCCGTGGTTGTGGCCCTTCTCGTACTTGGCGGGGTCGGCCAGCTCACGGCCGTGGTCCACCATGCTCGCCGTGAGCCACGACGCCTTCACGTGCCTGCTCAGGCACACCAGCACCGGGGCCCGCAGCGCGATGGGGTGCTCCTGCCAGGCGTACCGGCTGGCGCGCGAGCCGCGCCTGGGGTTGCTCTCCACCCAGCTCTTGATCAGCTCGGTGGCGCGGCTGAGATACGCCTCCTTGCCGGAGGTCTCGTAGTCGGCGACCAGCCGGCCGACCCAGCGCAGCGACGAGAACACCATGTCCCACGAGCGGTTGCCGTACGGGCTGCGGTTCCAGTCGATCCTTTTGCCGATCTTCACAGGCGGCAGGTCGAGGAACTGCACCTCACCCGCCATGACCTGCTCGGACGTCGGCGTTGCGGGGAGCCAGTCCCCCTGGCATTCCGCCGTCTGCCGGACCGCGGCGGTGGCAGGCACGACCTGGACGGCCCCCGCGAGGACGAGACCGACGATGAGCGCAAGGGTCCGGCGGGGCACAGCCAGTTCCTTCCAGTGGCAGGGGGGAAAGCCGGATCATGTTGTCGGATCCTCAACTGACCGGTCAAGTCGCACAGGTCCCCTGGAACACATCGTTAACAACCAGTTGTGCAGGGGGAGGACCGCCGGCCGGAGGCGTGCCGGTGGCGTCGGACGCCGGCCGGAGACACCGCGGTGTCGTCGACGACGGTCAGGACGCGTCCGCCTGTCCCCCGGTGTCGGCGACCCGGGAACCGCCGGCACGTCCCCCGGTGTCGTCGACAGCGGTCATAAACCGTCCGCACGTACCCGGCGCCGGCAAAAGCGGTCAGAAACCGTCCGCAATAGCCCTCATGATGGCCTCATGGCCAACACCAGCTCACGGACCCTCCGGCTCCTGTCGCTGCTCCAGACCTACCGGTACTGGCCGGGTACCGAGCTGGCCGAACGCCTGGAGGTGTCCCCGAGGACCCTGCGCAGGGACGTGGACCGCCTGCGTGAGCTCGGCTACCCCGTCACGGCCAACCGCGGCGTGGACGGCGGCTACCAGCTCTCCGCCGGCGCCGTGCTGCCGCCGCTCCTGGTGGACGACGACGAGGCCGTCGCGCTGGCCATCGGCCTGCGGCTCGCCGCGCAAGGCGCCGTCTCCGGCATCGGTGAGGCGTCCGTACGGGCCCTCGCCAAGGTCGTCCAGGTCATGCCGCCGAGGCTGCGGCGCCGCGTGGAGGCCCTGCGCGCCGCGACCGTCCCCACCATCCCCGGCGGCGGCCCCACGGTGGACGCCGCCGTGCTCACCACCCTCGCTCAGGCCTGCCGCGACGAGGTACGCGTCCGCTTCGCCTACGAGGCCCGCACCGGCGACCGCACCGACCGCCACGTCGAGCCGCACCGCCTGGTGCCGCTCGGCCGCCGCTGGTACCTCGTGGCCTACGACCTCACCCGGCACGACTGGCGCAGCTTCCGCCTGGACCGCCTCACCGACCCCGTCACCACCGAGGAGCGTTACCGTCCCCGAGAGCTGCCGGCCGGGGACGCGGCCGCCTTCGTCCGCGGCGGCATCGACGTCGCCTTCGCTCCGGTGCACGCCGTCGAGGTCATCGTCCACGCCTCCGTCGCGGAGGTCCGCCGTACGACGGGGAACTGGGCCACCGTCGAAGAGGTGGACGCCGGCCGCTGCCGCCTGCGCATGAACACCGACAACCTCAACTGGCCCGCGCTGGCCCTCGGCTCCATCGGCGCCGACTTCGAGGTCGCCTCCCCACCCGAGCTCGTCACCCACCTCCAGGAGCTGTCACGGCGCTTCGGCCGCTGCACGGAAAAGCGGCGGCACCCCCGCTCGTGACAGGGGTGCCGCCGCCGGAGGGTCAGGCGATGCTGCAGGAAAGGGTGGGTGTGGCCGCGCTGCCGGTCGCGGTGAAGCCGAACGTGGTGCTGCCGTTGGCCGCCACCGAGCCGTTGTAGGCCTCGTTACGGACGGTCACGTTCGACCCGGAGCCCGAGCGGACGCCGTTCCACAGGCTGCTGATGCTCTGGCCACCGGGCCAGGTCCAGGACACGGTCCAGCGGCTGATGGCGCTGGTGCCGGCGCGGACGGTGACGGTGGACTGGAAGCCACCCGGCCAGGAGTTCGTCGTCTCCATGGTCGCCGAGCAGCCACCGGGGACCGGCGTCGGGGTGACCGTCGGCGTCGGGGTCGGCGTCGGGGTCGGGGTGACGGTGGGGGTCACCGTTGGGGTGGGGGTAGGCGTGGGGTTCGGGTTCGAGGTGCTCTGGAACTGGGAGATGAACCGATAGACCTCGTTCTTGGTCCAGGTCTGCGCGCCGTTGTCGCCGCCGCTGCCGTCGACCGGAGCGGGTCCGTGGCCGCCGTCGAACGCGGCCCAGACGACCGGGTAGCCGGCGCGGCAGCCGGAGTACTCGGTGGTGATGTGCGTGCGGCTGCCGGCGGAGGGCTCACGCGGGTTCTGCGCGGTGCAGCCGTTGTTCCGCACGAATCTGTCGCGCAGCGAACGTCCCTGCGAGATGTTCAGGACGTTGTCGGAGATTCCGTGGAGCCCCATGTAAGCGATCGGGTCGTTGCCGCCGCTGCATCCGCTGAGCTGCGCGCCGGAGAACACCGCGACCGCGCGGAACACATTGGCGCGGCTGCAGGCGAGCGAGAAGCTCATGCCGCCGCCGTAGCTGAAGCCCATGGCGAAACGCAGCGAGGGGTCGACACAAAGGTCGGCCTCGACCTGGCGCAGGATGTCGTCCATGAAGACGACGTCCTCACCGCCGTTGTTGGCCCACCCGTTGTTGAAGCCCTGCGGCGAGATGAAGATCGTGGAGTTGTTCGACAACTGCCGCTGACCGTAATAGGACCAGACGGCCCCGCTGCTGCCACCTGAGTCGACGTCGTTCATGTTGCCGTTCAGCCAGTGCAGGCCGATGATCAGGCGGTACGGATTGTTGTTGTTGTAGTTCGCGGGGATCCGCAGGATGTACTGACGATTCTTGCCGCTGGTGGTGATGTTCCGTACGCCGCTGGTCAGCGTCGGATTCTTGCCACAACCCGCGGTTCCGGCGAGCGCGGCGGCCGAGGCGGCCTTCGCGGTCCCGGTCGTGGCGGCGCTACCGCTGCTCAATGCCGCCTGGCTCGTGGCCAGCACGGCGACCGCGGCCAGCGCCACGGCACCGAGGACGGACCTATGCTTCAACATTCGCGATTCCCTTTGCTGGCCGTAGGGGCCGGGCTTGTGATGACGGCATGTTCTGCGTGCCTTTCCATCGGCGGCATCAAAGGCCCGTTTCCGGACGCAAAGCTGATGCGTTAGCGCTAACAGTCGATAGTGAATCTTCAGTACGCCGCTCATGCGCCATGGGGTGTTTGCGAGGGAGCAAATACTCCCGTGATAGCTCCTGTCAAGGTTCGCCGGCCCGCGTCTGCGCCGGATTCACCGCGTCCGTACTCCCTGGCCAGGCAAGGTCCGTGCTCGATCCGACGGCACGGAGATGAAAGTTTCCTCCTCATCCGCCGGTGAGGAACGGGCCGGCGGAACCCCGGTGCGCACGATGATCGCGGCAGGCCATGGTCACCGTACTCCGGCCCGGCACATATGAATTCGGAAAGTTCGCTGATGGCGTCGGACGACATACTGCCGTGCTCTGAGAAGCATGCTTATTCGGTGGTGATTCACGACGCCGGACCCGGGTGGTGATGCCGCGTCCACGCCTCGGCGTGCGAACGGCCGGCCGCGGATTGTTTTCCGAATTCCTCCGGCCCCGGCACGCGGGTGACAGAAATTCATCGAGGAGAACCGCAGGCGCCGTTCGCGAAACCGCCGTCACGCCGCCTCAGGCGCCGTCGGCCGACGTGTGACCCCTCGGCCGACTTGTTTCGGTCCTCGCCAGAAAGTTTCATCAGCCGTGTTCCCCAGGCCACGCCATATCTCCATGGCCTCTGATCAGCCGGAACACGGCCGGCGATCTCCGCGGACAGAGATCATGTTTCCGCGACGTTTCCGAAAGTTGTTGACAGCTTCACTTACTCAGGCGAACACTGTCGCCGTCGGCAGGACGGGCTGCCGGCCCGGGCCGGCCGATCGCGGCCCGGCACACCGGTGGCCGAGCGCACGGCCACCGGAGCACCTTTGCCGCGTCGTACGACGCCGACACGCGGCGGCCTTCTCCCACCCGGCCGCCGGCACACCTGTCGGCTCACGTGACGCCGCCTGTCCTCCCGATCGGCCCTCCGCGAGAAGGAAGCACGGAGATGAACGACGTCCTCGACCACTCGAAACGCCGTAAAAACGGCCGGATCAGGCTGCTCGCGGGCCGGGTGACCGCTGTGGCGGCGGCCGCCGTCCTCGCGATGGTGCCAGGCATCGCCAACGCGGCCATCACGACCAACCAGACCGGCACCAACAACGGCTACTACTTCTCGTTCTGGACCGACAGCCAGGGCACCGTGTCCATGGAGCTCGGTTCCGGCGGCAACTACAGCACCTCCTGGCGCAACACCGGCAACTTCGTGGCCGGCAAGGGCTGGAACCCCGGCACCCGCAGGACGGTCACCTACTCCGGCAGCTTCAACCCCTCCGGCAACGCCTACCTGACGCTGTACGGCTGGACCAGAAGCCCGCTGGTGGAGTACTACATCGTCGACAACTGGGGCACCTACCGCCCCACCGGTACCTTCAAGGGCACCGTGACCAGCGACGGCGGCACGTACGACATCTACCAGACCACCCGGTACAACGCGCCGTCCATCGACGGCAACCAGACGTTCAACCAGTACTGGAGCGTCCGCCAGCAGAAGAAGACCGGCGGCACTATCACCGCGGGCAACCACTTCGACGCCTGGTCCCGCGCCGGCATGCAGCTCGGCAACCACTTCTACCAGATCATGGCCACCGAGGGTTACCAGAGCAGCGGCAGCTCCAACATCACGGTAGGCGGCGGCAGCGACCCCGGCCCCACCTCCTCCCCGAGCAACCCCCCGAGCGGCGGCGGCGGCCAGCTCCGCGGCGTTGCCTCCAACCGCTGCGTGGACGTCCCCAACTCCAGCACCTCCGACGGCACCCGCGTCCAGCTGTACGACTGCCACAGCGGCAGCAACCAGCAGTGGGCCTCCAACTCCTCCCAGGAGATCCGCGTCTACGGCAACAAGTGCCTCGACGCCGGCGGCTCCAGCGCCGGCGCCGGCATCCAGATCTACTCCTGCTGGGGCGGCGACAACCAGAAGTGGCGCCGCAACTCCGACGGCACCATAGTCGGCGTCCAGTCCAACCTGTGCCTCGCCGCCGTCAACAACGGCACCGGCAACGGCACCCAGCTCCAACTGGCCTCCTGCCAGAGCGGCAACACCAGCCAGAGATGGAACTTCTCCGGCTGACCCCGCACGACGACGTCCCCGGCGCGACCCGCGCGCCGGGGACGTTCGCGTCACCCGGTGGACGGCGTGCCGATGACCGAGGTACCGAGGACGAGCTGGACGGCGGGGTCGCAGCCGAGAAGCTCCTCAAGGATCTGGTCACGCAGGGCCGCGGTGAACGTGATGTGCAGCCCCGCCGCGGTGGCCAGCAGGTAGACGGTCTGGCTGAGGTGGCCGACGTCCATCATCAGGCTCCGGTAGACCCGCGGGAAGCTGTACTTCCATTGGTTGCGTGCGATGACGCTCGTGTAGACGATCAGCGCTCCGGCCCTGCCGACCCAGTCCTGGTCGCCGACCGCGGCCACGAGCCGCTCGTCGTCCAGCCGGCGGCCGAGGAATTCCAGCGTGTGGCCGGCGGCGGCGTAATGGTAGGCCCCCGGTGCCAGACCTTCCACGTTACGTGCGTAGAGGTAGATCTCGGTGGGATGGCGCGCGCCACCCGACGGACTGGTCTTGAACACCCTCTGCCAGGAGTCGGTCAGCACCCCGCCGGGGTCGAGCGTGACCCCTTCCTGGGTCAGCGGCCCGTCGACCCGCCGCAGGGGACCGGCCGCCGTCTTGAGCAGCGCCGCGACCGTCTCCAGCGGTAACGCGGCGGTGCCGAAGTACCGCCGGGTACGGCGCCGGTGCAGCACGTCGATCAGGTCCCGATGCCGCCACACACCAGGGTCGGCGTCGGGTAACGCGACCCGGGTGGTGCCTGGCAGTGACCAGAACGCCGGCGGCGGCGGATCGGTGACAACCTTGGCCTCGAGTTCCTCGTTGTCCTGCTCGGCCGTACGCATGGCGGTCCCGGCGTCGGACCGGGTGGAGAAGTGGTACGCGCGCGCCAGCGGCCCCCACGGTCGCCAGGCCTGCTCGACCGCCTGCTCACGCCGATGACGCGGCCCGTCCTCGGCGATCAGGATGTCGTTCTCCGCCAGCACCGTAGCGATCTTGTGCCAGCCGGCGGCCTCGTCCGGGTCGTCCGACATCTCACGCACGGAGTCCAGCTCACGGAACACGGTGAACCACCGCAACACCCGCTCGACCCCCTCGGCCAGAGCGAACTGCCGATGGCCGAGATAGTCGTCCCAGACCAGCTTGCCGGCGTCCCACATGAGCGCGCCGCAAGCAGACAGGCGTACGTTCACCGTGACCTCTGTTCTTCCGTGTGAGCTGTGTCCGTCAGGTTCGCCGATTCGCGGATTCGCCGATTCACCGGATCCGTCAGAGCCATCAGGCGCCGTCGGCGGCGCGATCTGCCGCGAGCCCGGCCGCGGTGGCCGCCTGGCCGCGGCGGGCCGCCGCGAGATGCGGATGATCCGGCGCCACCCGCTCCAGCACCTCGGCCGCACGGCTGTAGCAGGCGTGGGCCCGTCCAGGCTGGTGGAGCGCGCGATGCAGCGCACCGAGATTGATCAGCGTGATCGTCGACTCCGGGTGACCCGGCCCGAGCACCGCGTCCTTGACGGCCAGCGCACGGGTGTAGTGCGCAAGAGCCGTCTCCAGATCACCCCTTCGATGCGCGATGGCGGCGAGATTGTGCAGCGCCGCTGCCACATCATGGTGCCAGGGCCCGTACGCCGCCTCGAAGACCACGAGAGCCCGCC
Source organism: Sphaerisporangium rubeum (assembly GCF_014207705.1). Classification (NCBI taxonomy): domain Bacteria; kingdom Bacillati; phylum Actinomycetota; class Actinomycetes; order Streptosporangiales; family Streptosporangiaceae; genus Sphaerisporangium; species Sphaerisporangium rubeum. Next base: position 6,353,885 of record NZ_JACHIU010000001.1, on the reverse strand, counting down.
GCAACAGCACCTCAGCCTCATCCGGACGACCGCAGCCGTCCACCAGTGCGGCCCAGGCCGCGAGATCCGCCGCCACCCTCGGATGATCCTCGCCGAGGATCTCGGCACGCACCTCCGCCGCACGCCGTCCCCACGGCTCACCACCGTGATGATCGCCACGAGCGTGAGCGAGCCCCCCCAGGTTGTGGCACACGGTGGCCACATCCTCATGCTCACCCCCGCGCACCGCCTCCAGAATCGTCAAAGCCCGCAGATAAAGCCCCTCCGCCTGCTCGAACCGGCCGGTGTACTTCCCCCATACCCCCCATTCATTGCACACCGTCGCCACCTGCACCGACGCAGCCCCGAAAACCCGCTCCGCCACCGGAAGCGTCAAGGCGAACAACAACCCCGCTCTGCGATAACCCCCACGCATCCGCCACAAACTCGCCAGCTCACACTGCGCGAGAACCCTCCCCCCGTCCGACCCGTCCCGCCGAGCCCGCGCGACAGCGTCGACAAAAGCCCGCTCCGCCACCTCGAAGCGCTTCTCGGCAACCCGCTCACGTCCGTACCGCAGCAACGTCCCCACCGACCCAGAAACCCCAGCCGGCCGAGCCCCACCGCTCACAACCCCTCCTGAACGCTCCCCCCGCACGAGCCCTCCCGTAACACACCCCACCGGACGACGCCACCGGCGATATACCGCCTCCCAGGACCACACTGGCCTGGGAGGCAGGCCTGAAGTCGCACTACGACAGACCTGGAGCGCCACGGTCATCCCGCGGAACCCCGTCCGTCCGCAGGCTCACACCTCGATAAGAACCTCGTTGTGGTTGAGGTTGAGGGCGGACTGCGGCGCGTCGTAGCTGTCCTCGTGGTTCTCGAAGACGGCGCTCTCGTTGTGGTTGGAAGTGAGAGCGGACTCCAGCCTGTCGTAGGTGTCCTCGTGGTCCTCGAAGACGGCACTCTCGTTGTGGTTGTGGTTGAGAGCGGCCTGCGGCGCGTCGTAGGCGTCCTCGTGAACCTCGAACACCTCGGACTTCTGCTGAGACATGACTGTGCCACCTTTCTTAATTGACCGCGCACAGGCAGGGATTGACAGCACGTTCCGCTGCTCCGGCACTGACTTCCGAACGATCTCAAACGCGTGGTCGCCGTTTCAAATGTATTTCGCGTGTTGAGATTGACGGCGAATATACCGGCGTATGTCGTCCTGGATTCGGATGATCGCTGCCCCTATTGCGGCTCACCCAAAAAAGACCCGTCCGCTCGCGATGCGGAATAGCGGCTGGTGACGCCGCCTTATCTGCCGGGGTAAGTGACAAAGCGTTGTGGCTGGTCCAGGACGGCGGCGGCTCCCGCGAAGTCCGCCAGGCGGACGGCCAGAGTCCGCTCGGCCAGGCGAGGCGGCAGCGCGGCGCCGAACTTCAGACCCTCAAGCGCCTTGGCGTCCGGAGTGGGGAGGGTGAGGCCCTGAACCGCGTCGCGGACGGCGGATGACCAGGCCTGCGGGGTGATGTCGGTGCGTAGACGGAGGTAGGCGTCGGTGACCTGCTGTCTCGGGTCGGCGACGGAGGCGAAGGTGCTGCGGAGCGTCACGTTGGCGCGGTACCCGGCCCAGGTCCACCAGCGGACGTCGTCACCACGAGCGATGATCGTGCCGCCAGGGTGGACGACGTCCAGATGGTCGTCCCGGGCCTCGGCCAGGGCCTTCTCGGCACGATGGGTGAGCCGTACAGGAGGGTCGGCGCCGAGCAGAACCTCACGCATGGCCTGCACCAGCGCGTAGGACCCTCCGTAGGACCGGTCGGCCGACTGCCACCGGGCCCGGCCGCCGCGTTCCACCGCCTCGACATGGCACCGGCGTCGCTTCCAGTCGACCCACGTGACCCGCCAGCTACGTCCCGCCAGCAGCAGAAGGCGTGGCCCTTCCTCGCGGTCGCACAGCAACGACGGATCGGTACGGCCGATCTCCGTGCGGCCGTGGAGCACGGTGAACTGCGGTGCGGCGGTGAACACCGTGGTGAGCGCCATGAAGTGCCGCGTACCGAACGCGGCCTCGGCCGCCGGGCCGATGAACATCATGCCGTCGTCGGTGTCGATGTAGCCGGCCGCGACCAGATGGTTCAGGATCGGTGCCGCCGCCGGACCGAACGGTTCCAGTCCGGCCCACCACTCGGCCCAGGAGCGGTCCCCGACCCGGAACTCCTGCAGGCACAACGCGAGAAGCTGCTGAGCGACGATGTGCCGCGGCTCAGGAGGAGGGGTGACCGGTTCCACCCAGTGCCGACCCCACAGCAGCAGCAGGCCCGCCGCCTGGACGAGCCCGGCGTGGTCGAGCGCGAGGAACAGGCAGTTGCGCCTGGAGCCGGGCCGCCTGCCGGTACGGCCGACGCGTTGCAGAAACGCCGCGACCGTGGCCGGCGCGTCGATCTGGATCACCCGGTCGAGGTCCCCCACGTCGATGCCGAGTTCCAGCGTGGACGTCGCGACGATCACGCAGTCGCGTTCCTCGCCGAACGCCTGTTCCGCGCGCCGCCGCTCCTCGGCCGACAGCGAGGCGTGCGACAGGAACGTCGTCACCCCGAGGGCCCGCAGGTGCGCGCCGAGCTCCTCGACCAGCCGCCTGGAGTCGCAGAAGACCAGCCGCTTCTCACCGCGGTGCAGGCTCGCGACGACCTTGGCCGCGTTGGCGACGGAACCGACATGATCCAGCTCGACGTCACCCGGCGGCGGCCGGTCCAGGGCCTGGCCGGACGGCTCGGGCTCGACGACCCGTGCCGCGCGGCGACCGCGGCTCGACCCCTGGAGCCAGTCGAGGAGTTCGACCGGGTTGCCGACCGTCGCCGACAGGCCGACCCGCTGGATGGGTCGCCGTGTCACACGGGTGAGCCGTTCCAGGACGCACAGCAGATGCCAGCCGCGGTCGTCCCCGGCGAACGCGTGGACCTCGTCCACGACGACGGCCCGCACCCCCGCGAAGACGACGGTGTGGTCGACCTTCGTGCTGACCAGCATGGATTCCAGCGATTCCGGTGTGGTGAGCAGGATGTCGGGGAGGTCGCGCAGGATCGCGGCGCGTGCGGCGGAGGTGACGTCCCCGTGCCAGAGGGCCACACGCCGGCCGAGCCATCCCGCGTACCGCTCGACCCGGGGAAGCAGGTTGTTCAGTAGCGCCTTGATCGGACACACGTAGACGACCGAGACGCCGGTCCACTGGTGCCGGGCCATGGCGGACAGCAGAGGGAACAGCGCCGCCTCGGTCTTGCCGCCTGCGGTCGGCGCGAGCAGCACCGCGTCCTCTCCGTCGGCGAGCGGCCGTAGCGCCTCGCGCTGCAGAGGACGCAACGACGGCCATCCGAGAGTGTTCACGACGTGATGCGCGAGCGTCGGATGCAGAAGCTCCAGGTCGCTCACAGGTCCAGCTCCACCGAGTCCGCCGAGGACGGCGAGCCGTGACGTGCGGCGTTACGCTCGACGGCGGTCAGTTCGCCGGCGGCCAACGTGAGCGTGTAGTGCTCACGCGGGACGAAGTCCTCGAACTGGTCCACCCGGTCCAGGACGTCGACGAGCTTGCGCAGGAACAGCCGAGGCGCCACCCCCACCAGCCCGCCAAGTTCACCGCTGACGGCGTGCGCCAGCTCCGCGACGTAGGCGTCGTCCACCACCGCGCCGACGCGCGGGGACACGGCCCGGCCGCTCGCGTACAAGTCGCGCACCTTGATTCCGAGCTCGGTCAGCGAGGCGAGCGTGAACCCCGGCAGCCGGATCTGGATGGCTCTCGGATTGTCGAAACGCGGGTCGGCAAGGAAGTCGGTCGCCAGCCGTTGCGCGAGCGGCGCGAGCCGCGGCACACCTTGCGGGCCCTCGAAGAAGGCCGGCGTGCCGGTGATCAGCAGATACAGCCCGGGGAACCGTCCCGAGTGGACCTCGTCGATGAGTTGCCGCAAGGAGTTGAGTGCCTTGTCGCGAGCGTCGGACCGCACCCGTTGCAGGGTCTCCACCTCGTCGAGGACCAGCACCAGGCCCGGATGGCCGGAGTCCCGCAGCACCGTCAGCAGCCCCTGGACGAACCCGAGCGCACCGAAGTGGTCCAGGTCGCCGCGGACCCCGGCCGCGCGCCGTGCGGCGGCCGCGACGTTCGGCTGACCACCGAGCCACGCCATGATGGCCTCGGCGGTCGCGGTGTCACCGGCACCGGAGGCCTCCCGGTAGCCGCGCAGCGCCGCCGCGAACGTCGGTGCCGACCGGCTCACCTCGGCCAGGCGCTCGTCGAGCAGCTCCTCGACGGCCGCGCCGAGCCCCGCCGGGTCGGCGCCTGCGGCGAGAGCGTCCTCCTCAAGGACGTAGAACCACGCGTCCACGACGGGCCGCAGCGCGCTCGGCGGATAGCTCGACGTGCACAGTCGCTCGGTGAGCCGCCGGTAGACGGTCTCCAGTCTGTGCAGAGGTGTCTCGTTCTCCGACACCTGCACCTCGGCGGTCGCCATGCCTCTGCGCTTGGCCGCCTCGGCGAGCCACCGGGTGAGGAAGGTCTTCCCCGAGCCGTACTCACCTCTGATGGCCTTGAACACCGACCCGCCGGACGCCAGGGTGTCCAGCTCGTCGCTCATGGCCTTCTCGAACCGGCCGAGACCGACCGCCAGCAGGTCGAGACCCGCCTGCGGTACGGCCCCCTGCCGCAGCGCGTCGATCACCGCACGCCTGCGGGCCGCGCTCACCGGCATCCCGGCCGTCATGCCGTGCCTCGCCGTCCCGCGGACCGCAGCCCGAACTGCTCACGCAGCAGATGAGGATTCAGCCGCACGCTGCGGCCGTTGTCGGTGACGGCGAGCACCGGGTAGTTGTCGACGTTGAGTATCCGCTGCAACGTCGCCACCAGCCCCGCCGCGCGCACGGCGGGCTCCTCGGCGCTCTCGGCCACCACCGGCAGCGGCAGCGGGCCACCGGCGTCGAGCAGTGCGAGCAGCACGGAACGGATTTTCACTTTGGGGATCCTGCGCGGCGTCATCTGGTGTTGCGCCGCGAACAGCTCCCCGGCGAGCAACTCGGCGACCAGCGCCTCGTCCGGGCTCACGGCGGCCGCGGCGAGCGGCACCCCCGTCAGCAGAGCGGGATCGGGTTTCTCGTCGAACAGCGTCGGCGCGTCACCGGCCGGTTTCCTGCTCCTGGGCCGCGCCTTGGCCGGTGCCGGAGCCGACGGACGGTCATCGGCGACAGGAGCCGCGAGCGACCACCATTCCGGCTCCTGGTGAGGCAGCGCACGCCACCCCTCCGGCGCCGACGACCCGAGCGGCAGGAACGCCAGCAGGGGGATGGTCACCTCCGCCAGGGACGCGCCGCCGTGATAACCGGCCTTGCTCGGCAGGTAGCGCACCGAGGGGTCCCACAGCGCCACGAGCCGGCCAACTGCCACCCGTGGCCCGGCCAGCTCCACCTCCCCATCACTCACCGAACCCCCCGCTTCCCGGTGCCGCGCCGACAACGCGCCGGGAAGGCCGCGCAGCTCACCGCCGCGTTCGAGCACATGTCCGTGATCGCTGGTCAGGATGACGGCCCGGCCCTGCAGCCGCGCGTAGTGCAGCAAGGTACGCAGCACCCCCACGTCCGCGACGGCCCACACGTCGTCCACACGTCCCCTGCCTTTGTCGAGCGCGTCGTCGATGGCGTTCAGCACCACACCGACGTGGACGGACTCGTCCTCCAGCGCCGCGGTCAGCTCGTCACCGAGAGACCGGCCCGCGTCACCCTCCAAACTGTTCTTATGGAACAGTCTGACCTGCCGTCCCCGCCAGAACGCGTGGTTCTCGAACGCCTTGCGCTCCTCGGCGGGACCACCGGTGGTGAGCCGCGCGGCGAACATGCTGGCGCGCGACACCCGGGTCACCGTGGGGATCGCCGCGACCACCGCGCGCCGCCGAGGCCGTCCCGAGCCGCCAGGCACCGGGTCGTACTCCTCCCAGTTCTGCCGCCGCAGCTCCTCGGCCAGCTCGCACGCCACAGCGGTGCTCATCCCGTCCAGCACCACGAACAGCACCGGACGCGACGGTCCATCGGCCACCAGAGGCGCCACGACGCGCGGCAGCACACTGTCCACGGTCAGCAGGTCGCCGGGCCCGGTGGCGGTCCAGGCCGCGAGCCTCGCGGCGAACGCCTGGTTCAGCCGTCGTCCTCGTTCGCGCACGGACGCGTGGAGTGCCTTGTACGCCTCCTTCAGCGGCTCGTTGTGCGGCTCACCGATCCAGATGTCGTCACGCGCGCGGTCCACCCACCCCCACTCGTCGACCTGCGCCTGTACCGCCGGCCCCACCCCGCCGACCTGCCGCTCGGCGTCGAAGGGACGCACCAGCCACTGCAGGAGCCGCTGCGCCATCTCGGCGCGCCGCACCCGGTGCGCCTGGCTCTCGGCGAGCGCGTGCGCACGCAGCCGCGCGACGGCGCCTGCCAGCACGGCCAGGCTCCGCGGTGACCGTTCCCCGGTGGCGGACGCCAGCGCCGCCGCGACGTCACCGACGCGGTCCTCGAACCCGGAACGCAGCAGGCCGCTGAACCGCGCCGCGGGACGCGCGCCGAACTGCACGACCAGGTCCTCGGCGCGGTCCAGAGCCGCGTGCGCCGTACGGCCGGCGTTCTCGTGCAGCGACCGCGTCACGGTCCGCTCGGCCTCTGCGGCGAAACCGCGGATCGTCGCGTCGTCCAGCGACCCGCGTCCCTGTCCACCGGCGAGCGCGGAGACGTACACCAGCACCCCGCCTTGCGACCGCTGCGCCTCCGGACCCGCCTCCGGGGCCCACAGCGCGCCGCAGAGCAGCCCGAGCGCGAGCGCGTCCCCTGCGCGGCCTCCGTCGGCGAGCCGGAACACGACGTCCGCCGTGCTCCCCGCGACCTCCGCCAGCCACGCGCGAAGGCCCGCGCGTTCCTCGTCACGCAGCGCGCCGAACGCCTCCACGGCGGCCGGGTCGGCGCTCCACAGCAGCAACGCGGCGCCGTCGAGATCGTCGGCGCCGAGGCCGAGCCGGTCCAGGCGCAGCCGCCGCGCGGCGAGCTGCCTGAGCGCCACCTCGCGGGTCAGCACCGCACCGGTGAGCCGCGGCCACCCGCCTGGCGGCATGGCGTCGATCAGCGCCTCGGCGGCCCATCCCTCGGCGAGCAGCCGGGGGTCGGTCTGCTGCGCGCCGAAGCTCTCCTGCACCAGCAGCCACGGCTCCACCACGAAGATCCGCTGCCGGATCACCCTGCTCAGCAGTCCCACGCCGAGTGTGTTCTCGGCGGCGTCGGTGAGCACGACGAGCACCGCGTCGCCGTCCCGCTCCAGATGCCTGCTGACCTGCTCCATCACCGCCAGCGGCGACACGGCCGCCACGACCCGGACCCGCCGGCCGTTCAGCACCGTCTCCTCGGGCCCCGGCCACGCAGGCTCGGCACGCAGCAGCAGCACCCGCTGGTCACTCTTGGCGTACTTGCGCAGCAGCCGTCCGGCCTCCTGTTCCAGCGCGGCGGTGGTCAGCGGCAGGGGCCTCGCCGCGGCGGGGGCCGCGCTCACCGGCGCGGGACCGGTCGGATGGAGATCTCGACGTCGGCCTCCGGCGACGCCTCGGACAGCTCACGCGCGTGGACCAGCAGGTCCGACAGCCTGCGCTCCAGCTCGGTGTCCGGCTCGGGAAGGGCCCGCGCCTCGGCGATCAGCCGGGACAGCCCGTCCTCCAGCAGCGACACCGGCCCGCTGTACACGACCTTGGCCGCAGGTGGCGGCGGAGGTGGCGGCGGCGGTGGCGGTGGCTTCACCGCGTCACGCAGCAACTGCGCCGCCGCCGACGCGGCGCTCGTGAGGGCCGGCGCCAGCGGAAGGGTCAGCTCGTCCACGGCTGCCACCTCGCGGAGGCGGCGCAGGATCAGATCCGCGCGCTCTCTGTACGGCTCCGCCAGCTCGGCGATGATCGTGAAGTTGTCCCACCGCGCGGCCCGCAGCGCGGCCACCACCGAGGCGGCGCTCTTGACGCTTGTGCCGACCCGTTCCGCCGCCTCCCCGAGATCGGCGGTCGCCAGCTGATCGATGATCTCCAGCTTGGCGTGCCGCGAGGTGAGCCCGTCCAGCAGGTCGGCGGCCCTGCGTGCCGTCTGCAGTCGTCCCTCCGCAGCGTCCAGTTCGAGGCCGAGCAGGTCCTTGTGGTTCTCCAGCTCCGCGACGAGCTGGTGCGCAGGGTCGCGGTAGCGGCGCGCGTCGTCGGACAGGGCCCTGGCGAACAGTCCGGCCAGCCGGGCCCGGCGCGCCGCAGGGGGATTGTGGCCGAACACCGTCATCGCACGCGACCGCGCCGTCTCCCACGCCTGCTCGCTCGGCGGTGTCTCCTCGCGCAGCGCCATCTCGTCCCTGATCTGCGAGAGCTCGGGGTTGACCGGCCCGCCGTGCTGCACCCACGTACGGTCGGTCTGCTCGGCGAAACACGCGATCACCAGGTGCACGACGAGCTTGTCCATGCCGCGCGGGTCAGGCCTGCCGTCGATCCATCCGGCCAGCACCTGCACCTTCAGGTCGCCGTCCACCCCGTCCTGCGCCATGCACTGGTGGATGTGCCGGCGCCAGTGGGTGCCGAGCACGAACGCCGCCTCGTGCATCTCGCCGAGCAGCAGCGGGTTGGCGATCCGCCGCACCGTGGCGCGGTGCGGCCGGTCCACCTCGACCCGGTTGTCCGGCGCCTCGACGGCTCTGCGCACGTAGTCGAGCACCAGCCTGGCGTCGGCCGGCTTGACGACGGCCGCGGCCCCCGCGCCGTCGGGGTCGAAGTCGGGGTGCGCGGGGAACTGCGCGGTCAGCATCTGACCGGCCAGCCGGTGCATGGCCTCGGCGAGTGACGCGCCGGACGGCAGCCGGGGCCGCAGCTCCTCCGCCAGCGGCAGCAGATGGTCGTCGAACCCGGTGACCACGTCACCCTGCTGCTTGATCGTCAGCCCGTACGCCTGCCGCAGCGTGTCGGCGAGCCTGCCGTGCAGCACGTCCCGCTGGCCGCTGAGCGTCTGCCGCGCACGGTGCCGGTCGGCCGGGCCGAGGTCCTTGGCCAGCTCCTCGAACCGCTGACCGTGCAAGGCGTACTCGATGGTGACGAGCTTGCGCAGGTCCTGTGTGCGCTCGGTGGACAGCGACGCCGGGACCCAGCACAGCGTGCGGTCACGGAAACCGTTGGCGAACATCATCTGGACGCGGTTGCGGTCGTCGGCCGGGGTGTAGTCCCCCTCGTCGAACGGATAGTCCACGATGAGGCGCCAGCTCGTCGGATCGGCCGGATGGAACGCGGTGTCCCGCAGCTCGTCCTGGTCGCGGACGTTGCCGAAAACCACCTCCACCGACCGCTTGCTGCCACGCCAGGCGAATTCGTACCGGTCCCCGCCGACCTGGCCGGTCTCGGTGACCCCCAGCTCCTTGTACAGCAGCTTCCGCACGAGGTTCTTGCGCGTGCCGGTCGTGTCGGCCCCCGCGTTGCGCGCGTTCTCCAGGATCGAGTCCACGTCCACGCCGACGAGTTCCAGGCCGACACCGGGGTCGTCCCCCTTGGTGAACTTGATCTCGTTGAACCGGCCGGCCCACTCCTCGACCTTGCGCGCGACCTGCGCGACCTCGCCGCCGGGGATGGGACTCGTGACGCTGCCGTGGTTGAGCGCGGCCAGCCGGCCCGCCGTGAGGTTGTGCAGCGCCGGCACCGTCGGCGCGAGCGCGGACAGCAGCAGCGTCTTGACCAGCCGGTCGTCCCCGGTGAAGGCCCGCACCCGCGCCACCACCCGCGCGTCGGCCTCCGCGCCGCGCCGCACTCTGGCGATCTCGTCCTCGCCGAGGTCGCCGTACTGGGACAGCAGGTACGGCCGCAGCTTGGTCGCGTACAGCTTCTGCGCCGCCTCGAACTCCACCTTGAGCTTCTGCGTGAACGGCTCGTCGCCACCCTCGGCGATCACGTCGTACAGATCCCCGAGCGGGATCAGCTCACCGAGCCGCAGGTCGTCACGCCGCCGGATCAGGATGCGCCGCATGAGCTTGAGCGCGGTACGCGACCGCTGGAGCGCGCTGGAGATATGCACCAGCGTGTCCATGAACGCCGGGCTGAACGGGTAGGTCTTGCGGAACGCGTCGATGTCCGCGCCGGTCGCGTCCCCCGTGCCGAGCAGCGTGTCCCACACCTCACGCCGCACCTTGCCGGTCTGCTCGAACGCACGCGCGACCGCAGCCGCGGCCTGCTCGTCCTTCGGCGTGAGCAGCCGCCGCCGCGCGATCTCCGGCAGGTCGCGGTCCTCCAGGGTGATGGTGTCGAACCGGCCCTTGGCGAGGTCCAGGGTGTCCTGGAACCCCAGCTCCACCGCGCCGATCACCTCCTCGCCGACCAGCTCACGCAGGTCCCGCTGCCGCGCGATGAGGCTGACCACCGGCACCGGCCGCGTCGCGTCCCCCGACTCGACGAAGTTCGTGATCTTCTGCACCTCGCGCGCCACGAACTTCGAGTCCCCCACGGAGTTCGCCAGCCACAGGATCAGCTCGTCCAGGAACAACACCAGCGCGTCGTACCCGAGCTCCTTGGCGTGCCGGCTGATCTCGAACAACCCCCGGTCGAGCGAGACGTACCCCTCGGCGTCCTCCTTGGCGTTGGTGAAGAACCCCTTGTTCCAGCTCTGCAGCAGATCGCTCACCAGCCGCCGCCGTAGCCGGTCCCCGTCGGTGAGCACGATCAGATGCTCGTCGTCCCCGTCAGAGTCGTCCGCGTGCGACCCGCCGAACGCAGCGTCCAGCCGCTCCGCGGTCCAGAAGACCTCGGTCTCACCCCATTCATCAGGCTCACCGGGCTCGTCACCCCCCGGCAGCCCTTTGATGAACGCCACGTCGCCTATCTGCTCCCGCAGATGCCGCGCCTGCTCCAGCAACGCGTCCGTGCGGTGGACGGCCGGAATGGGGGCCTCCGGCTCGATGGACCGGACATAGTCGACGTACCGGCCGAGCACCCGGTGCTCCAGCGACTTGGCGTCCAGCAGGTGGAACGGTACAAGCAGGAACCGCCTCCCCACGAGCCAGTCGTGCTTGGCCAGCAGCCCCGCGAACTCCGTACGTTCCCGCGCCGCCTTCTCGCCGCGCAACAGTGCGTGCAGCACCGCCATGAAGTGCGATTTACCGGCACCGAAAGATCCATGCAGATACGCCGCCTTGGAACCGTTCCCAGTGACCGCGGCCTTTATCAGCCCCAGCGCTCGGTCGAAGTTGTCGACCAGGTCATCGGTGATGACGTAGTCCCGGAGGGTCGAGGACGCATCGGTCACCCCCTCGGCGAGTTTCAGCACGAAATCGCTGTCGCTCATCTCCTCCGGGATCTCGATGAACTCCCGGAGTAATGGCTGCCGGACCGGCGTCGTCATGGCTCCCACTCGTTTGACCTGCGACTGACGAACTGTTGAGCTCATCAAGGTAGTCGTGCGGCCGTGCATGACGAAAGTGCGAGCCCACCACTGGAGATGTTGAGTATTAAATGAGCGGTATGTCGGTTTTGTTCGCTTAATGCCTGACGGGTAACCGGAATTTCCCCGTCAACAGCACGAGGCTCGCGTACAGTGGCCGCCGCTCGTTCATGCGGTTCTGCCTCGATCACGAGGTGGAAACCAGGTGTTGAGGGAGGTGGCCAGGACGATGCTGCTGAGTTTCCGCGTTGCCAACCACCGCTCCCTTCGCGCCGAACAGCAGTTGTCGCTCACGCCAGGTGACGGCCTCGACGGCTCGATCGATGCCGGTTACGAGGTGGTTCCGGTGGCCGGCGTCTTCGGCCCCAACGCTTCAGGCAAGTCCAACGTCATCGACGCGTTGATCTACATGCGAGACCTGGTGCGAGGTTCCCTACGGCAAAGCGAGCCGGACGCGGGTATCCGCCGGTATCCCTTCGCCTTGGACACCGTCGTACGTGACGAACCGTCCACGTACGTTGTCGATCTGTTGCTCGGTGGCGTCCGGTACACCTACGGCCTGGCCGTGGACGACACGCAGGTGGTCGAGGAATGGATGTACCGCTATTCAGAGCGGAAGAAATGCACCATCTTCCACCGAAAGCTGGATGTCTATACGTATGGCGAGAAGTCGCGGCCGTCGATGTCGCGGGTAGCGGAGATCACAGCGCCGAACGTCCTCTATCTGTCCGTCGCCGCGAGGTCCAGGCAGGAGCTGGTCCAGCCGGTTCACGAGTGGTTCGACGGAGTCCTTGATCGCGGGCCGGAGGGTATCCGGCCTCCTGGCGGTGCTCTCTCCGGAGACTCGCGACGGCATGCGCCACCTTGAGCGGCTGACGAGGCTACTGCAGGCCGCGGACACCGGCATCGAGTTGGTCGAGTTGATCGAGCGGACGCACGCCGAGCAGGTCGGACAGCACGCCGGAGGGAGAGCCCTTGATGGCCTTCAGGTGTCCCCGAGCGAGTATCCGATCTTCAAGCACCGGGGCCAGGACGGCACGTTCGCTCTCCGATCGCAGGATCAGTCCCTCGGTACCCATGCGCTGTACGAGATGGGTCTGGCTGTCTTCTCATCGCTGGACCAGGGTCGCACTCTGCTCGTGGACGAACTGGACACCAGCCTGCATCCGTACCTGTCCGCGCGGTTGATCCGGCTGTTCGCCGAATCGTCGACGAACCCCCGGAGGGCTCAGCTCATCTTCACCAGCCATGACGCCGCACTGCTCGGACGGATTCAGGGTGAGGAGGTGCTGCACCGAGATCACATCTGGTTCACCGAGAAGAACGAACATGGTGTGACCGAGTTGTTCCCTCTCTCCGATTTCGAGCCGCCTGTGGGTGAGGATCGAGAGCGGAGATACCTGGCCGGCCGTTATGGCGCCGTCCCCGTCATGGTTGAAGTACTCCAGGATCGAGCCGCTACATCCTGACGGTCGGCGTGTCAGGTGTTCTCGGAGGCGTCGACCGTCTGAGGGGACAGATGCCATCGGCACCAGACCGTCTTCCCGTGGCCGTCGGGGAGTGGGATGACGCCGGTGTCGTGGACGAGGGACCTGACGATGGTGAGGCCGCGGCCGTGGACGGCCTCGATGTCGAGGTCCAGGTGGCGGGGGAGGCCGGGGCCGTGGTCGGTGACGCGGACGCACAGGTCGGCGTTGGTCAGCCACAGGGAGAGACGGATCGGCGGATGGCCGTAGGTGACGGCGTTGGCGAGAAGCTCACCTACGGCGAGGATGACGTCGTCGGCGAGGTCGGACAGCGTCCAGGTCGAGAGGACCTCTCTCACCATGGCGCGGATCTTGCCGATCATCGACGGGTCGTCGGTCAGGTCCCAGCAGGCCGTGCGCAGGTCGTCGTGGTGCGTCTCGGACATCGGTGCTCCGTGCGGCGTGAGGTGGGGAGTGTGGGCGGGCCCGGAGACGGGGCTCGCGTCGACGGCCGCGTCCGGGGTGGTGGTGCGGGGGACAAGGAGGTACGGGGCCGTCCGCTCCGCCTCACGCATCAGGTGGCGGAGTTCCTCGGCGGTGCTCGCCGCGAGGAGCAAGGGGTACGGCGACGACCAGGTGGCGACGGCGTAGAAGCGCCGCGAACCGACGCCGTACCAGATCGACCACGCGGGTTCCATCAGGTCCAGCCCCTGAGCCGCGGCCCTCTGGTCCGTGTCCCACGGCCGCGTGGGTGACTGAACACGTACCGTCCCCCGCCGATGCCGTCCTCGTGAGCCGGCCCTTGGAGTGCCGACGACAGGCTTCCTGGAAAGTGATACCTCTGTATCTTGCCGATAGGGCATTCCTGCGAAAGCGACAGAAGATCGCTGTCGATTGATCTTCATCATGCGCCTCCTTGTCCGGATATGTCTGGCATATTTATCCGCTAACTCGCAGCACATGAACGCGTAGAAGGCGGCATCGGTTCTGCGTCGCTCGGTGCTCTTCACAGGTTGCAGGCAGGCAGTTATTTTTTGCGTCCATATCGCGCCACACTGCAGGGACACTTCGTAGCAACGGTGTGCCGGACTCTGTGCCGGTGTAGCTTTCGGCGACGGACGGGGATGACGATGATGACGTCTCATGAGCAGAAGACGCCTAAAGAGACTCTCGACTTCTTTGGTACAGAGCTACGTAAGTACCGGCAAAGAGCCAATTTCTCTCAGGACGAGCTGGCTGCTGCCACCCGATTCAGTCGTAGTCTGCTTGGCTTCATCGAGCGAGGTCAGCGGACGCCGAGCCGTGACCTGGTCGAGCGGTGTGACCAGGTGCTGGAGGCCGGCGGAGAGTTGATACGCCTCTGGGTCCATCTGAGCGGGGACGTGAACCCTCTATGGTTCCGTGGCTGGCTCGGTGTCGAGCAAGAGGCACATACGCTCCACTCCTGGCAACCACTCGTGGTTCCGGGACTACTGCAAACCGAGGACTATGCGCGGGCCATCCTTCGGGGCAAAGCTGGCATACGCGAGCATGAGGTTGAAGGATACGTATCTGCGCGAATGGAGCGGCAGGCGATTCTCGCTCGAGACCTGCCACCGATGCTTTGGATTGTTCTGGATGAAGGGGTCCTGGATCGTCCGGTAGGTGGACATGAGGTCATGCGCCATCAAATGGAACGGCTTCTCGCTGCGGCCATGTCTCCTAGGATCGCCATCCAGATACTCCCGAAGGCTCTGGGGGTCACAACGGGGGTTCTTGGTGGCTTCGTCATCGCGCAGCTTCCCGGTAGCCCGGATACTGTGTACCTCGAATCTGCGCTAAACGGCCAAGTCACTAATTGTCCGGAGGATGTCGAGGCTATCCGCGCCACATACGACACAATTCGGGTGCAGGCGCACCCACGTCACGTGTCCACTGAGTTGATCAGAGAGGCGGAGAAACTATGGACCTAAACGACGAGCTGCGGAGTGCGGCGTGGCGCAAAGCGATCAAGAGTGGCCCCAACGGCGGGGACTGTCTTGAGGTGGCCCCGTTGTCGGGGGGACGGGTGGGGCTGCGGGACACCGAGGCTCCGGAGAAGGCGCCGTTCGTGGTGAGTGCGAGTGTGTGGGACGCGTTCATCGACGGTGCGAAGAAGGGGGAGTTCGACTTCTGACAGCACAGAAGTCGTGCGGAGCGGCCCTTGGTGGGGACGGTGACCAAGGGCTGCTCGGCTGAGGCGGTACGGGTCAGCGTTCCTTGAGGGTTTGCTGCCAGGTGTGGATGGACTGCTTGTATGGGTCCGGCATGGGGAGGGACGGGATGTCGGCGTAGTCGAAGAGGCCGAGTTGCTTGTGTTCGTTGCTGCTGCATGGCTGTCGGCGGCCGGTGTAGGTGGTGCCGTAGGTGACGATGAACGCGTGTCGTAGTGGGGTGATCTCGTAGACCCAGGTGTCGATGATGTCCTCGACGGACACGGTGAGGTCCAATTCCTCGAACACCTCGCGGCAGACGCACACCTCGGGGGTCTCGCCGACCTCCAGCTTGCCGCCGGGGAGTTCCCACTCGTCGCGCTCGTTCATGAGCAGCGGGATCTTGCCGGCCATGTCGATGACGAGCTTCACCGAGATCGGCAGTTGGTACTCGAAGTAGCCGGGGTTGCGCTCGACAAGGTACTCAGGCATGCCGTTGCTGCGGAGGCGGTCAGGACCGTCCATGGTCAACTCCTGTTCTCGTGGTCAAAAGGACGGCCGCCACGTCGTCGGCGCTCTTGAAGTGCGCACCTGTCGCGCCGGCCGGTCGCCGGGCCTCGTGCCGCCGGATCAGGGACGTGACGCTGCCGAGGCCGTCACGCCGCGCGTGCAGGCCGAGGCTCTGCCAGTCGGTGAAGAGCCGGTACTCGTTGACGGCCCGCGCGAAGCCGTCGGTACACAGCAGGACGGTCTCGGCCTGCGAGGACGGGACGGTCCGCCGGTGGACCTGAACGACGCCGGCGGGGTGCGCGGAGAAGACGGACTCCTCGTGGACACCCCTGATGTACTCAAGGCGCCGTTCGAACATGTCGGCCACGACCTGGTCCCGGGTCTGCGCGGCCGACCTCGACCGCTGGACCGCCGCGGCCTCACGCCGGTCGAAGAAATCGGTGCTGACCTCACAGGTAAGGCGATCTCGCCCGAACGCGAGCAGCACCGCGTCACCGATGCGGCCGAGCTCCACGGCCTCGCCGTCGGAAGCGGCCAGGCCGATCGAGCAGCAGGGATGGTGACGCAGGTCGTCGGTGCCGACGGCGGCCAACTCGTCGCGTACGGCCTTGCCGAGAAGACCGAAGACCTCGCTCACGTCGGTGACCTCGCCGAGCGCGCCGATGTCACGCAGAACGCGGTCGACGACGTCCACCAGCCACTGGACGTTGGAACCGCCGGGAAGCGTCATCTCACCGGTGAAATCGGTCGCGCCGTCGATGACCCACGCGAGGTTGCCGGCCGCACCGGCCCTGTCCTCACTGGGCTTGGCGGGAGAGCCGGGGCTCTCGGTGATGTCGAGAACTTCCACCGGGTCACCGTCCGAAAAGGTGCGGGATGAGAATCAGGGCCAGTCCCACGGCGAACGCGGTGAGCACCCGCCACATCGACCGTGACGCCATCAGCGAGAACGCGGCGAACACGACGACGACCGCTCCGGCCATGACCTCGATGAGGACGATGCCGGCGGAGGGTTCGCTCTGGCTCGCGATGTTGGCTCCGGCCGCGATGAGCGCGACCACCGCGGCGAGCAGGCCGAGAAGCTGGAGCTGCTGGTTCTTGAACTCGGTCAGCTCGCGCTTGTTGTTCTCCTGCATCTCGTGCCAGCGCGCCTGCTGCTCGACCAGATCGATGCGCATCCGCGTGGTCTGGTACTGCATGAGACGGCGGTGGTAGTCACGATTGCGGCGCGGCTCCAGCTCGATCGCACGGGTGAGGGCTATGCGTGCGGAATCGAACTCATTCCTCAGCGTAAGAATGCGCGCTTTTGTCTCGTGATAATGGGAGATCCGTCCGTTTGTCGACGTTATCGCCGCGTCCACGCAACGCTCCGCTTCCTCGATCTCATCGACCGTCGGAGGTTCCGCTCTTCGTTCCAAATATTCTGCCATGAAAGCGGCCACCTGATGGACCACACCGGCGACTTCCGGCATGTCGGCGGCGGCACGACGCGAATATTCGACGGCTTTCCTGAGACTTGCCACATCTCCTCGGTTGCGCTCGATTATCGCGAGGAACGTGGGGAAATAAGGCTCTTTCTCGAACCGCTGCGCATGCCGGACGACGGTGTGCTCGTACTCGCTGTGGCGTTCCTCTCTGCGCAGCCGGAGCAGCAATCCGTACAAAGCGCAGAATCTTATGGAATGGTCGAGTCGTGGTAGTTGCAGAATGCTCCGCAGGGTCTCCTCCGGGTCGGAGATCTGCTCGATGACATCCCGGATGGCCTGGGGGAACTCCGGAGAGGTCTGCTCAGGCAGGGCCTCCATCCGCTCGATCAGCTGGGTGTGGCGTCTCGACTCGCGCAATGTCAGTCCTCGATGTCGCCGGTGTGCCGGCGGGTAAGTGGAAGCCTTCGTTCAGGTACGCGTAGCCGGATGACCGGGTGACGGTCGCCAGCACGCGTACCGCGCGGCGGTCGCCGCTGAAGGCACGTCGGCCGTGCAGTACTCGGAGGTTGTGGATCAGGTAGCCCTGGCCGCCGGCGAAGGCGTAACCGTCCGGCGGCGGCAGTTCGTGCAGCAGGTTCAGCAGTGGCTTCGCGCGGACGGTCGCGGCGTGGGGCCGGGCCAGCGCGTCACTGCGGTACCTGATGCGCCACAGCGCCGAGCCGCGGCCGGTCGTGATGACGGGAAGCCACGGATGACCCGGCGCCAGCAGGACGACATTCCCCGCGTCGGCCAGGAGACGCCTCTCCATGGCCGCCTTGATGACGCGCACGCCGTCCAGGAGAAGGGACTCACCACCTGTGCGGGCCTGCGCCGTGTAAAGACAGCCGACGATGGCCGGTTGCGCCGCGACATGAGCGCGATCGGTGTGCAGCGGTAATGATCGGCTGGTGAATCCCGCGTTGTTCTCGCCGTCACGGAAAGGCGTGGAGTGAATGACGGTGATACCAGGGCTGTTCTCGTGCGGATGCCGATACGGCTCGGTCCAATCACGCAAAAAGGACCTGACATCGGCGACCGTGGCTTGATCGAGAAATAGAACACCGGATTTTGCCAGCCGCTCGACCGCTTCCGACGCACTGAGCCGTCGACCGGCCGGTGTCAGCAGTCTCATGCCGCGACCTTCGCCATGGGGGAGTGCCGGATGGGAGCGCTTCCACGACAAGTAGAACGCATATCCGGATCCTTCTCTATGGCGAGAAGGCTCTAAGAAGTACATCGTCGGAATTACGCCTTCCGACGGCCCCGAGAAACTTTCGGCGGACGCCAAGCGATGAGATCGTCATCGGTGAGCCACAGGCGGTCGCGACGTTCATTAAGGAAGCCTTCGTAGGCATCCGCGGGGCTGCCGGTGTACATCGGATCGTCCTCGCCATGCCACTGCCGCACCCACGGCAGCACCTCGCGTAACCCCGCCAGTAACGGAGCCAGTCGCTCCGCCGACCACCCGTGGTTCTGCTCACGATCCACGAACACGGTCGCCAACGCCTGCGCCTGCTCACGGTGATCCCATCCGGCCCAGCCGATCAGCAGCGTGGCGTCACCGTCCCGGTTCGCGTGCGGATAGGAGATGAAACGCTCCTTGGGTACGTCCAGCTTCCCGCGATGACGCCAGTAGGAGTTCTTCAGGAAGTCACCAGAGGTGTATTTCGGCGGCACCGGAATCGCGTCCCTGATCCGAGCGGCCTCCTCCTCGGACTCCGCCGCATCCTCGGCCCGCTGCCGCTCCCACACGTCCTCCCAGTCGGCACGCTTGGCCAGCCCCGAGTCCTTGTACCGAAGCTGAGCGAGATAAGGCACGTGCTCGTCCGCGACCAACTCGGCCACGACGACATCCAGTTCCTTGCCGGGTGAGTACAACTCCGCCACCGAGACGAAGTCCACATCCGGCCGTAGCAAGTCGGTGAGCTGCGCGGTGCTGAGCAGCCGAGGCTGATCTGGTAGTCCGTCCACGTCGTGGAACCACAGGTCCCGGGCCTCACACCTGTCCAGCAACCAGTGCCGTAGAGCTCTCGCCTGTAGCGTGTCCCAACCTTCTGTGACCCATCGCCGCTTGTATTCAGGCCGTTCGATGAGGCCGATGTTCTTGTTCATCTCGATAACAGAGATCCGCGTCTCCACTACAGCTCTGTACTCGGGAGACCAGTGTTCTGGTAACTCAATGATCGGCGTTGAGCCATGTCGCATGAACCACTGGGTCTCAACCTCGCCTTGTGCCACTCTGCGAGCTAATACGATTTCAAAAGCCCGTTCGCCGAGCCGGAGCTCCGGAATAGTATCCACTGGGGCAGTTAGTTGCTGATCTAATAATCCGTAACGATGATAGATGTCCCAGTCGAGTTCTTCTTGAAAGGCTATCATCTTAGCGCGAGTGGAATGCCAGGCCGTGGAGCCCGCGCGTAAGCGATCTTGTATATCTCCGTCTGCGGCCAGGATGCTGTATGGCGTTTGTGAGTCCAACTTCTGGGCTAATTGATCCAGTTGTCTTCCGAGCTTGGCGGGGTATTTTTTCGGTAGTGGGATTCGTGTCAAGTTTGCACTATTGAGTTGATAGAATCGTTCCCATTCGTCGCTGGTTATCCCACCTCCTTCGCCGCGGATGCCTTTGTCGTGACACATCTGCTTCATCCAGAAGCACACGGTAGAGCTGTTCAGGGCACTAAGAAGTTCAAGAGAAAGTTCTTCTGGCGCCTCTTGAGGTAGTAGAACGACGAGAGCCGTGTCTTTAAAAACTCGTCGGTATCGATCCAGAGAAAAATGATTATGGGTAGCCACGGTTGCAGTTGAAATCACATGAGGGTGGCCATAGCGTGAACGAAAGAACATCGAAAACTCGTACCAGGCCAGGCCTCGATTAACCTGTGACTTGCCAAACGCGATACGGCTGGCCAGTATCTGGCGATACGGCCACAGAAGTACTAGCGAAGCTCTATCTTGACGAGCTTCGAGGGTCTCATGATCGTAGGGCCAAAGAGAGACGATAGGATTTGCTATGCCCCAGTCGCGAATAGTTTCGCCTTCAACCAGTGGACGCTGCATTTGATCTGATACACGATGTCTTTGTAAGGTGCGGAAGCCAAGCATGTAGGCAGAGTCTTCTCGTGTAACAGCACCGAAGCCTATGTTGGTCGCAATAGTGCCGATTCGCTCGACTCCTGCTCTTTCGAGTATTTGCAGCAGGTCTCCAGCACCGCCGCCACTAAGGCTCCAGGGGTGGCTGCTTAACCGGGTCCGGGGAAAGTCTGCAACCGACAGCCACTCGGATTCGCTACCGGGTTGGTTTGTCTGTAGCAGAATTGCCTGCCAAACTTTTCCTAGAGCGGCCACTTTGGGTGGACTAGGTTCGCCGCGGACACTCATTACTAATCGAACTGTGTCTTGACGATTCCACTTGCGGTTGCGTCCAAATAGGATCGTGGTTGGTGTCCCGTGGCCGGGAATGTAGGCGCCGGAGCTATCAATTACATGTGTTAACTCCACTTGTTTCGCAAAGAACTCGCCTATTAGACTTTTGCCGAACTCCCGCTTCATGAAGGAGTTCGAAGTGATTTGGCCGACATATCCAGCTCCGCGAGCATCGTTGTCGGCTCGTTGTGCCAGTTCGAAGAATCGTTGGGCGAAGGGTACCGAAAGCGCGTAGGCTCCAGCGCAGGCACTGTACAGTTCGCGATACAGATGGTTTAACCGTCTATCCTTGACGGTGATGTACGGTGGATTTCCTACGACCACGTGATAGCTGCTGGCATTCAGGATTCCCGGGTATGTGTGGACATCCTCGGTATCGTAAGCGAAAGAGGCCAGTTCGTCGATAGTGACGTGACGCTCGACATCCTCGTAGGCATTAAAAAGGTCTGTCTGCTCGGTGGACGTCCCGAAGAGGGTGCCTTGATGATCGGCGCCATAATTTATTGAAGATTCAGACTCCATTCCAGGTAGGGCAAGCTGGCGTGCCTTGATCAAGGAGTCGCCGATAGCAAGGTTTAAGGTAAATTCGTAGTTTTGTGCATCGCTGAAGGTGGTGAAGCTGGAAGCCTTCAAGGCCGCGATGAACAGCCGGAACCGAGCAATGGCAATGGCGAACGGGTTGAGATCAACCCCGTGCACGGACTTCAAGGCACGGCTGACCAGTTCCCGCCTATCCCGTGTAGGCGAGTGCCGGATCCACTCGTCCAGCAGCCGATGAAAGGCCCCCAGCACGAAGTGACCCGAGCCGCAGGTGGGGTCGATCATCCGAAGCTCTTCGTGACCGAACTCGGCGATGGCAGGGGTCAGAGTGTGGTCGAGGATGAATTCCTCGACGAATTCCGGGGTCTGGAGCAGTGCGTACGTCTTGCGGGCCGCTTCGGAAAGGTCCTGGTACAGGTCGCCGAGGAAGCGGGTGTCCCAGTCGTCGGAGACGAAGTCGTGGACGAGGTGGCCGGTCTCGGTGCGGCGGCGCCAGAAGGTGATGAGGTCCTTGGCGGCGTCGTGGGAGACGGGGATCTGGTACAGCGGGTTGTGCTTGCGGTCGAAGAGCAGCGCGCCGGCCTGGGAGGCGGCGATCTCGGCGAAGGCGGCGAGCAGCCAGCCGCGGTCGGTCTCGGCGGGGTTGCGGTGGAAGAACTCCTCCTGCGCCTCTTCGGCGAGCACCATGCGGTCGTGGGTGGGGCCGGCCAGGTACGGCGAGGTCAGCAAGCCGTTGTCCTCGCAGAAGCGGACGAAGACCGTGCCGAGCACCCATGCCACAGCGGCCTGGGTGACGCGTTCGTCGCGCCACGCGGCCCAGGTGGCGGCGGTACGGCCGAGCTTGAACGCCAGGTCGTACTCGGCGCGTAATCGGTCGCGGACCTTGCGCGGGGGAGTGGCCGTGCCGGACGCGGGGGTCGTCTCGACGGCGGTCTCCGCCTGGCTCCTGAGATCCTTCTCCAGTTCCTTGACCTGCTTCTGGAGGTCGGACAGCAGGGCCTTCCTGTCGATCACGATGCTCGCGCTCCACTTCGGTGCTCGTTGGCCACCCAGGCGTCGGGTAGCTTGATCCATTCGTTGGGTAACTGTGCGGGGGTCAGCGTGCCGTCGAGGTTCGGGGAACGGCCGGGGTCGGCCATGGGGCACAGCAGCCAGACCGCGGGGCCGCCGCCTCGGGCCCGGTCGGCGAGGCGGCGCAGCACGCTCATGCCGTCGTACCTGGCGAGCGGCGCCGCGTCGTGCAGCAGCACCGGGCCCTCGGCAGACTCCGTGTCGAGACGGGGGCCGGCGAGCGTCCACGCCTCCCTGACGTACTCGGCGAGCTTCAACGCGCCACGGCTGCCGGGTTCGGCGAGGTCGGCGCCGAGGATCGTCTCCCACTTCGGCAGCGGTTTCGGGTCGATCAGCTCGTGCAGCGCCGCGAGGAACAGGCCGGTGACGTTCACCGAATGCGCGGCGAAGCGGGTCACCAGCTCACGGCGGGCCCGTTCGTACCCGGCCATGCCGACGGTCATGGCACGGAAGCCGCCTCGCGCCGCCGAGGTGAGACGTTCCTCCGCGCGCAGCGCCTCGGCCAGCTCAGGAGTGGCGGCCGTCCACCGGGACGCGGTGGTGCGGGTCGACCGGCGCCGGATGACGGTGCCGGACACCGAGTCGGGGGACTGCGGCCGTACGTACCGGCCGTCGCGCCAGCGGACGTCGAAACCGGCGTCACGCAGCAGCGTGTCCAGACGCGGATGGCCGGGGAGCGGAGCGAGCGCGGGGAAGCGCGCGTGGACCCGTTCGTGCACCTGCTCGGGCCGCAGGCCGCCGGGGACGCCACCGGGGCCGAGCGGGATCAGGCCCGCCTGGGTGAGCCGCAGGGCCCGTACCGGGTCCAGGTCACGCGGGTAGATCTCCAGGCGGGACGTGGCGGCGGCCCGCTGCGAGGCGGCGGCGGCGAGCCACACCAGGCGGCGGTCCTCAAGCGCGGGGACCCGTCCCTGTACGGTCACCGCGCGCAGGTCGGCGAGCACGGTGGCCGAGGTCGGCAGCACCTCCTGGCCGGCGAGCCGGTCGGCCGCCTTGCCGAGCGCGTCGGCGTAGTCGAGCAGCGCAGGCGCGGCCGGGGTGTCGGGGGAGTCGTCGGCGCCGACCTCCAGCGCGACCATGACCAGGTCGCCGTGCCGCCGCAGCGTGAGCCGCGGCTCCTCCGGCTCCTCCACGACGGCGTCGATCTCGACGGCCGCGCGTACGGCGGCCAGCGCGAGCGCGCGGCGCAGCCTCGGGTCGCTGCGGCGGGTGCCGCGCGCGGCGAGCACGGCGTCGGCCAGCTCGGTGACCGCCATGACGCGTCCGCTGTCGGCGAGCAGCCGCAGCACCTCGGCGCGCACGCTGTGCACCACCGGCTCGGCACGCCACCGGGTGCGCTGCCTGACGAGCATCTGCGCGACCCGGCCAGGTGTCACGCCGACCGCCGTGGCGACCAGGGGATGGCGGGGCCACGGCGGCAGGGCCGGCAGCGTGCCGCTCGGGTCCGGCAGGCCCAGCAGGAGCCGGGTGGCCTCCGCCTCGTTGGCGTTGCGGCCGGTGGTGTCGGGGACCAGCAGCGCGGCGATCGTGTCGAGTCCGACGCGTGCGTGCGCCTCCTCGTCGCCGCCGGTCACCGACGCGGCCTCCTCGCGCGCGGCGGCCTTCTCGACCGAGGTGATCGGCTCGTTCTCGCCGAGCCGGAACCGCCAGTCGCGGATGCGGTGCTGCAGCTCCTGCCGGGTCTTGGCGCCGAGCCCCGGCAGGCTCATCAGGGTCTTGGACGGCAGCGCGAGCAGGTCGCCGACGGTGGTCGCGCCGAGCCGGTGGGCCGTGGACACCGCGCGCGGGGTCAGGCCGGCGCTCTCCAGCACGGTCGCGCGGGTCGCGGCCAGCGCGGCGGCGTCGCGTGCCTCGTCGGCGGTGACGTCCTCGGCCGGCAGGTCGCCGGGGTGCGACGGCCGTACCGGTGGGACCGCGTCGGAACGCCGGAACACCTGCGACCAGGCGGTGCGCATGTCCTTCAGCGACTCGAACCGCTGTTTGGCCTCGCGGTGCAGCGCGCGCAGGAAGAACTCGATGAGGCCGTCCCTGATGGCGGGGTCGAATGCCTCTGCCGCCAGGGTCGGCGGCCCCTCGGTGTACCGGGGCTCGGTCGCGCCGTCCCCCCACACGGGAAGCTCGCCGGACGCCATCTCGTGCAGCGTCACCGCCAGCGCGTACCGCTCGGCGTGCGCGTCGTACACCGTGCGTTTCGCCGTGCCGAGGAACGGGTCCAGGTAGTGCGGCGTGCCGGCCTCGATCTCCTTGACCGAGATGCCGGCCAGGGAGAAGTCGAACAGGACGAGCTGCCGGGTGCGGTTGGGCCGGACCCTGATCGCGATGTTGTCGGGTTTGATGTCGCGGTGGGTGACGCCTTCGCCTTCGAGGAAGTCCATCGCGCCGAACAGGTAGTCGCTGTAGGTCTCCAGCTCGTCCGGCGTCAGCGCACCCTGCTCGCGGATCTTGCGGGCCACGGTGTGCTCGCCGGCGTGCTCCAGCACGATGCAGGTGCGTCCGCCGACGCGGATCGGCTCGGGACGGGTCAGCTTGATGACCCGCGAATCGTCCCGTAGGTCACGCAGGACGGACGCCTCGTGGTCGAGCCTTCCGGCCTTCTCGTCCGACAGTGCGACCTTCAGCACCTCCGGCTTGCCGGTCTGGAGGTTCTCCACCAGCAGCGCGCGGGACGTGGAGCCGGTGCCGAGGCGTTTGTCCACGCGCCACTCGCCGCCGACCACGTCGCCGGTCCGCGCGTCCAGCGGGTCGAGGTCGTCGTCGCGGTCCGCGGCCGGGTGGACGGTCTCCGGCGCGGTCGCCTCCTCCTCGACGACCTCCAGCATCTCAAGGAACTCGGCCACGCTGGTCAGGCGCTGCGCGGGGACCGGGGCCGTCGCGGCCTGCACCAGCTCGTCCATGAAGCCGGTGACCGAGTCGGCGACCGTCGAGGGACGCAGGCCGTTCTCCTTGGACAGGCGTGCCAGCAGCTCGGCGCGCCGGTCGCCGGGGGGCTGACCGGTGAGGAGTAGATAGGACAGCGCGCCGAGGCCGAACACGTCGAGTGCCACCGGGTCGGGGCTCGGCGTGGTGAGCTCAGGAGCGAGGTAGGCCTGAGCGGACGCCTCCATGTGGTGGCCGGCGTGGCTGCTCGAACTCATGCGCAACGCGGTGCCGTCGGTGTCCTCGCCGCGTGTCGCCGCCTGCCAGTCGCTGATCTGCAGCTCCGGGACGAGCCAGCCCTGCTCGGGGGCCGCCTTGGGGGAGCGGCCGGGGGTGACGAGCACGCTGCGGGCCGACAGCGCGCGGTGGTGCAGGTGACGGCGGTGCGCGTACGACACGGCCTCGGCGAGCTGGCGGATCAGGCCGAGCCTGGTCAGCAGGTCCAGGCGTGTGCCGTACTCGCCGATGTAGTGGTCGAGGCGCTTGGCGCGCGGGTCGTGCCGGAAGATCAGCGCGGGCCCGGCCTCGTGCTGCTCCATGGTGTCCACCCGCACGATGCCGGGGTGGCTGATGCCGTGCAGCGCCAGCACCTCGCGGCGCGCCGCGCGGGCCATGCTGGCGCGCATCTCCTCGTCGGCGTTGCGTTCGACCAGGTAGATGCGGACGCGGCGCTTCTCGGCGGTGATCTGGCCGTGCGTGGCCAGGTGGTCCTCCCAGGTGGGGCCGACGTCGAACGGCCGGGGGTCGAGCTGCCACGCGCCGACCTGGAGATGGGAACGGCTCTTGGCGATGCCGACCCTGCGCAGCCAGCCGTCGAGCTGCTTGGAGACCGTGGACGCGAGGCGGTTGCGCTCGTCGTCGGGGCCCTTCAGCAGCAGGTCGGACAGGATGCGCGGCAGGCGGCCGTTCTCCGGGCCGTACACGCCGTGGAGGTGGTGGTCGGGGAGGTCGACGTCGAGGGAGGGGACCGACAGGAAGACGGCGGCGTGGATGTAGGGGATGCGGGCCCGGTGTCCTGCGGCCTTCTGTAGTAGTGATTTGAGTTGTTTTGCCTTGGAATCGGCTAGATGTAATGGATTGTCGAAATATCGGGTGTTTCTGCCGGTGGTCTGGACCCAGTTGGATCCGCTCGCGCTCAGCCGGCCGTGCAGGCTCTTGATCTCGATGAGGAAAAGGCCGCCGTGGGTGGCCACGAACAGATCGACCTCGCGTACGTGGCCGGTATTGGCGGTGAACGTGAAATTGGACCAGGCGCGATAGGGCTCGGCGTCGGGGAGGGCCGCGCGCACGTGTTCGAGGGCTTCGCGTTCGTGCTGGTACTGCGAAGACGTGATCGTGGTCCAACGGCCTTCGCGCACGTCCGGATCTCCAGGGCAGTGAGGGGCTGCTGCGTGGTTCCGGGTCAGAATAAATGGCGCCTCGGGGTAATGACTACTATTGCGGTAACGGACCGATCACGCAAGAGACCGCCGGGAATGCGTCGCGTGCAGCGATGCGCCGGCGGTCGGTTCGTGCCGTTTTGAAAGTTTTCGGAGTTCAGTCCTTGTGGCCGGTGCTTTCGATTACTTCGAAGGACCAGAGTTCTGAGCCGGCGGCTGCCTGGCCGTGGCCGTGGCCTCTTCCTTCGGCGGCGGCCTGTGCGTGGCCGGCCTGGAAGGCCTGGCTTTGCTGCCAGTTCTGGAAGTCTTCCTCGCTGCGCCAGCGGGTGTAGACCAGGTAGCGGTCGGTGCCGTCCAAGGGCCGGAGCAGTTCGAACCATTCGAAGCCGTCGGAGGACTCGACCATGCCGGCGCGGCCCGCGAAACGGCGTTCGAGTTCTGTGCGCATCTCGGGGGGGACGGTCAGGACGTTGATCTTGACGACCGAGGGCACGTGGACCTCCTGCGGGTAGGCGGGTTCCGGACAAGCTTATGATCCGCCGGGGGTGGGGTGGTGGACGGCGTGGCTGGGAGGTTCTTGGACGGGACTAGCCTTGGAGGGTGCGTATCGCGAGGTTTTCCACGGATGACGGGGCCGCTTTCGGGGTGGTCGAGGGGGCTGCGGGAGCGGAGTTCGTTTCCAGGATCGACGGACATCCGATCGGGGAGGTGCGGTTCACCGGGGAGCGGTATCCGATCCAGGAGATCCGGCTGCTGGCGCCGATCATCCCTAACAAGATCATCGCGATCGGGAAGAACTACGCGGAGCACGCGCGGGAGATGGGTGGGGAGCCGCCGGCGGAGCCGCTGATCTTCGGTAAGCCGTCCACTTCGGTGGTGGGGCCGGGGGATTCCATCGCTTATCCGCACAAGTTGTCCGAGCGGGTCGACTTCGAGGGGGAGTTGGCCGTGGTGATCGGACGGTTGTGCAGGGAGGTGCCGGTCGAGCGGGCCAAGGAAGTCATCTTCGGGTACACCTGCGCGAACGATGTCACGGCGCGCGACCTGCAGCGCAAGGACGGACAGTGGACGCGGGCCAAGGGGTTCGACACGTTCTGTCCGCTCGGACCGTGGATCCAGACCGAGCTCGACCCCTCGGACCTCGCGATCACCACGACCGTGAACGGCGAGCTGCGGCAGAGCGCGCGTACGTCGCAGCTCGTGCACGACATCCCTAAGCTGATCTCGTACATCACCGACGTCATGACCCTGCTGCCGGGGGATGTGATCCTCACCGGCACCCCGGAGGGGGTCGGGCCGCTTGAGGACGGCGACGAGGTCAGCGTCGGCATCGAAGGCATCGGCACTCTGACCAACCGGGTGGTTCCCCGTGACTGATCTCCGTGTGCGTTTCGCGCCGTCCCCAACCGGCATGTTCCACGTGGGTGGGGCTCGTTCGGCACTGTTCAACTGGGCTCTGGCGCTCCA
The DNA here is from genome assembly GCF_014207705.1 of Sphaerisporangium rubeum. Lineage (NCBI taxonomy): Bacteria > Bacillati > Actinomycetota > Actinomycetes > Streptosporangiales > Streptosporangiaceae > Sphaerisporangium > Sphaerisporangium rubeum. The sequence goes on along the minus strand of NZ_JACHIU010000001.1, from coordinate 6,326,067 downwards.
GTCCGGTGGCCGGTTCGTCCTGCGCATCGAGGACACCGACGCCGCGCGTAACCGGCCCGAATGGACCGAGGGGATCATCTCGGCGCTGGCCTGGATCGGCATCAACGGCGACTCGCCGCACTTCGAGGGGCCGTACTTCCAGTCGGCGTACGAGGCGCAGCACCGTGCGGCCGCGGCCACGCTGGTGGCCGGCGGCCTGGCGTACCACTGCACCTGCACCCGGGACGACGTGAAAGCCCGCACAGGGTCCGACTTCCAGGGGTACGACGGGTTCTGCCGCGAGCGAGGACTCACCGAAGGGGCCGTGCGGTTCCGCACCCCGGGCGACGGGGTGACCCTGGTGGACGACCTCGTGCGAGGCAAGGTCGAGTTCCCCAACCAGGCCATCGAGGACTTCGTGATCGTCCGCGGCGACGGCTCGCCGCTGTTCGTGCTGGCCAACGTCGTGGACGACATCGAGATGCGGATCACGCACGTCGTCCGGGCCGAGGAGCACCTGTCCAACACACCCAAGCAGCAGTTGCTGTGGGAGGCGCTCGGCAAGACGCCGCCGGTCTGGGCTCACGTCCCGGTCATCGTCAACGAGAAGCGGCAGAAGCTCTCGAAGCGCCGCGACAAGGTGGCCCTGGAGTCGTACCGGGACGAGGGCTACCTGCCTGAGGCGATGGTCAACTACCTGATGCTGCTCGGCTGGGGCCCCGGGGACGACCGCGAGATCATGCCGTGGTCCGAGATGGTCCCCCTGTTCTCCCTGTCCGACGTCAACCCGTCCCCGGCCTTCTTCGACGAGAAGAAACTGCGGGCCTTCAACGGCGAGTACATCAGAGCCCTGCCACTGGACGTCTTCATCACCCGCTGCCGGCCATGGCTCGACCCCGACTGGGACCTCGACACGTTCAGCCGCCTCGCACCCCTGGCCCAGACCCGCATAGCCGTCCTGTCCGAGATCACCTCCCAGGTCGACTTCCTCTTCCTCACCGACCCCGTCTTCGACCAGCCAAGCTGGGACAAGGCCATGAAACCCGGCGCTGCCGACATCCTCCGCGGCTACCTGTCCCGCCTGGAAACCGTCTCCTTCGACCCCGAGTCCCTGAAGACGGCCCTGGAGGAAACCGGCGCCGAACACGGCCTCAAACTCGGAAAGGCCCAGGCCCCCGTCCGCGTGGCCGTCACCGGCCGCACCGTGGGCCTCCCCCTGTTCGAGTCCATCGAGGCCCTCGGCCGCGAACGCACCATGGACCGCCTCCGCGCGGCCCTGACCCGCCTGGAGTCCTGAAGCGAGGGGAGTACGCCACCCGCATAGCCTCCTCGGGCCTGCGCGGCACCTCGCACTCGCCCTATCTGATCTCTCCCCGGCGCCGACGCGGCGGGGAGTGGTACGGCGAAGTCGGCGCCTTCTTACGCACGTCAACCGGCAGCACGGCAGGGTGCTGGCCCTCCGCGTCGTGATCCTCGCCTCCAGGCGCCAAGGCGCCTTCCGGCTCGGGCTGTGCCTTCCCGGGGCTTCGCCCCTTCCTTTGAAAACCCCACTTCGGCTGCAGTGACCCAGCCCACCCATCAGAGCCGACCCACCCCAACTCGGCCACCCACCCAACCTCCACCACGTCTCGACCGGCACGTAGCCGACCACGCGAGACGAGACCGGGATTCGAACTCCGCTACGACCACCGCAGACATCCCAGCGCACCCATCAGGCCGGACCCACTCCAGCTCGGCTACCTAGCCACCCCCACCACGTCTCGACCGGCGCGTAGCGGCCCGTGCGGGAAGCTCTCAGCGTCGATCAGGCGGGTCGCTTCGCGACTTTGCCATGCACGAAGAGTGTTCATGCGATAACTTAACGTCATGCCTACTGCTTCGCACGAGGCATTGCACAGGATCTTCCAACGACACACCGAGCTGTTTACTCGCGTCCTCCGGAACGAACTGGCAGTGCCTCTGCCTGATCCCATCAAGGTCGAGATCATGAACGTCGATCTCACCGACCTTGAACCCGTCCCACGCTGGGTCGACACCCTCCTCAAACTTCAGTACGAGGACGGCCAGGTCATAGCCGCGATCGAATCGCAGACCGCCAGGTCCGAGCAGAAGCGGCGCCGCTGGGCTCGCTACCTCGCTCACCTGCACGACACCTATGAGTGCGACGTCCTGCTCATCGTCACCTGCGCCACCGCCGACACCGCGTCCTGGGCCCGCAGCCCTTACGACATCGGTCCGGGTCGCTGGCCCACGATGACACTGCGACCCCTGGTCCTCGGCCCTGACAACATGCCTCCGGTCACCACTGAGGCCGAAGCCGCGCAGGACATCCACTACGCCATCTTGTCCGCGGTTGTACACGCCAAGTCACCCAACGTAGATGTCATACTGGACGCACTGTCCGACGCACTGGGCCACCTCGACAGGAAAGAAGCCGCCGGCCTCGCCGAATTCACCGAATCGGGCCTCGGTGCAGGCCCTGCACGCAACCTCTGGAGGACACTGATGGCCACCAAGACCCACACCTACATCTCGGAGATGCGCGCCAAAGGCCGGGTGGAAGGCTGCGCGGAGTCTGTTCTGGTGGTGCTGGAGGGGCGAGGTCTGACAGTCACTGACGCTGAGCGCGAGCGCATCATCGGTTGTACGGACACCGACCAGCTTCGGCAGTGGCTCCTGCGGGCCGTGACCGCCGCGAGTGTCGACGAACTGCTCGCCTGATTGCGCGAGGGTAAGGCCATGTACGCAGCCTCTGGAGGACGTTCATGGCCGCTGAGGCCCATACCTACATCTCTGACATGCGCGCAAAAGGCCGTGCGGAAGCTTATGCGGAAAGTTACGCGGAAGCCTATGCGGAAAGCTTTGCGGAGGCATATGGCGACGCTGTCCTGCTAGTGCTGAAGAAGCGTGGTCTGACGGTTACCGATGCCGAGCGTCAGCGCGTCGCCGGTTGTGTGGACATCGACCAGCTCGAGAAGTGGCTTGATCTAGCGGTGACCGCTGTGAGAGTCGAAGAAGTGTTCGCCTGACCAGGTCAGGCGGAGGGGTTTCACGCCGCGTCCCGCCGTAGAAGTGGTCCTGCATAGAGGGTCGGTACGGCGGGAGGGCGGCGGGGTGGGGGAGAGGGTTAGAGGAGGCCGCGGCGTTCGAGCAGGGGTTCTATGCGGGGGGTGCGGCCTCGGAAGGATTGGAAGGCGGTCATGGGGTCTACGCTGCCGCCTTTGCTGAGGAGTTTCTGGCGGAAGGTGTCGCCGTTCTCGCGCAGCAGGCCGCCGTTTTCGTTGAACCAGTCGACGGTGTCGGCGTCCAGGACTTCGCTCCAGATGTAGGAGTAGTAGCCGGCACTGTAGCCGCTGGACCAGATGTGTGCGAAGTAGGTGCTTCGGTAGCGCGGGGGGACCAGGGGGAGGTCCACGCCGGCGGTCTGGAGGGCTTGACGTTCGAAGGTCAGAGCGTTGTCGGGTGGGGTTTCGAAGGTGTGCCAGGACCAGTCGAGGAGGGTGGCGGCGAGGTATTCGACGGTTTTGTAGCCCTGGTTGTACTTCTGGGACTCCAGCATGCGGTCGAGGAGGTCCTTCGGCATGGGGTCGCCGGTCTGCCAGTGGCGTGCGTAGTTGGCGAGGATGGACGGCCAGACGGCCCACATCTCGTTGACCTGGGACGGGTACTCCACGAAGTCGCGGGGGACGGCGGTGCCGGAGAAGCGGGGGTAGTGGACCTCCGAGAACAGGCCGTGGAGTGCGTGGCCGAACTCGTGGAACATCGTGTTGACCTCTTCGAAGGTCATCAGGGTCGGCTCGCCGGCGGGGGGTTTGGCGATGTTGAGGTTGTTGACCACCACCGGCCTGGTGCCCTCAAGGGTCGACTGTTTGACCAGGCTGTTCATCCAGGCGCCGCCGCGCTTGGACGGTCGCGCGTAGTAGTCGCCGAGGAACAGGCCGAGTTGTGAGCCGTCCTCGTTGAAGACCTCGAAGACACGGACGTCGGGGTGGTAACCGACGAGGTCGGGTCGCTCGGTGAACGTGATGCCGTACAGCAGGGTGGCGGCGTGGAACACGCCGTCGCGTAGGACGCGGTCCAGCTCGAAGTACGGCCGCATCTGGCGGCCGTCGATGGCGTACCGCTCCTTGAGGACCTTTTCGGCGTAGAACGACCAGTCCCACGGCTCCAGGTCGTGGCCGGCCTGCTCACGCAGCTCCTCGGCCTCGCGGTGCGCGTTGGCGACGGCGGGTGGGGTGAGTTTGCCGAGCATCTCGGTGACGGCCTCGGTGGTCGGCGCGGTCTGGTCGGCCACGACGTACGCCGCGTGGGTCGGGTAGCCGAGGAGCTTGGCGCGCTCGGCGCGCAGCGTGGCGATGCGGACGATCAGCTCTTCGTTGTCCGGCACGCCGCGCTGGATGGAGGCGCGGTGGATGCGCTCACGCAGCGCGCGGTCGGTCAGCTCGGCGAGACCGGGCTGACCGGTCGGCAGGACGAGCGGGATGACGTACTTGCCGGGGAGGCCGCGTGACTTGGCGGTCTCGGCGGCGGCCTTGACGGAGTCCTCGGACAGGCCGTCCAGCTCGGCCACGTCGTCGACGATCACGGCGGAGGCGTTGGTGTGGGCCAGGAGGTTCTGCTCGAAGCGCGTGGACAGCGTGGAGAGCTCCTCGTTGAGGGCCTTGAGCCGTTCCTGGTCCTCGGCGCCGAGCTCGGCGCCGGCGCGCACGAAGTCGGTGACGTACCGCTCCAGCAGCCACGCCTGCTCGGCGTCGAGGCCGTCGGGGGAGATCTGCCTGATGCGCGCGAACAGCGGCCGGTTGAGGTGGATCGCGTCGCCGTGCTGGGTGAGCTTGGGGATGATCTGTTTCTGGATCTCCTGCACCGTGGGGTTGGTGTCGGAGGAGGACTGGTTGAAGAACACGGCCGACACGCGGCTGAGCACCTGGCCCGAGCGCTCCAGGGCCGCCACGGTGTTGTCGAACGTCGGCGCCTCGCTGTCTCCCGCGATGGCCTCGACCTCGGCCAGCTGCTCGGTCATGCCGCGCTCGAAAGCGGGGACGTAGTGCTCCTCCCGGATCTCGGCGAAAGGCGGCAGGCCGTAGGGCAGGGCACTCGGGGCGAAGAACGGGTTCTCGCTCAAGGCGCGGGCTCCTCTCGTGGAACGGGCTCTGACCAAAAGTCAGCCTCGCACATCGGCCCACCACCCCGGCACCCCCTGTGGACGGCCTCGGGATGTGACCGTCGAGCTGGGTGTTCACCAATCGTTTTGGTCCTCACCGCCAAGCTGGGCTATTCTTTCGAAGGCGCAAGCGGGCCGCTCCGCAAGGAGCTCCGTGAAGCCGATGGGGTATGGGGTAATTGGCAGCCCGGCTGATTCTGGTTCAGCTAGTCTAGGTTCGAGTCCTGGTACCCCAGCAGGTTGCCAGCGCGACGCGGATGTCCGGAAACGGACGTCCGCGTTCGTCGTTCCACGCGGGTTTCCAGTCCCCGGGTGGCCCGGCAACCGGTTTGGCCGTGCTCTCACGGGTGCGGTAGAGTAACGCCCGTTGCCGAGGCGTCCGAGAGGACGCCTCAGTCGGTTCGGATGATCGGGCCGGCAGGCATTTCGCGCAGGGGTCCCGTCGTCTAGTGGCCTAGGACGCCGCCCTCTCAAGGCGGTAACGCCGGTTCGAATCCGGTCGGGACTACCACTGCGCACCCGGCTCGCACCGCGAGCCGCACGGCTCCGTCGTCTAGTGGCCTAGGACGCCGCCCTCTCAAGGCGGTAGCGCCGGTTCGAATCCGGTCGGGGCTACACCTGGTGTAGTCGAACCCTCGGACGTCAACGTCCGGGGGTTTCGTGTTTCTCCGCGGGCCCGCCGCACCCCGCCGGGGACGGCCGGAGCCGTCCCCGGAGGAGCTAGTGGCCCGAGTGGCCGGAGTTGCCTGAGCGGACCTTGAACAGGCTGCGCCTGGCCGCCTTGGACACCTGGCGGTCGGGGTGCGAGTCGCCGATCATCTCCAGCAGCTCCTCGACGTGCGGGTGCGGCACCTTCCAGATCACGTCGAGCAGGTTGCTCAGCACCGGCGCGGGGCCGATGTCGTGCAGGCTGCTGACGAACTCCGGTGTGCCGAGACCGGCGGAGATGGCCCACATGTCCAGGATCAGCCAGTGTGTGTCGCTCTGGCTGGGCTCCGGAGCGTCCGGCACGCCGAGTTGGGTGAGGTGGGTCGCCGCGTACGGCCGCAGCGACGGCTCGTCGAGCGCGGCCTTCCAGGCGGGGACGGCGACCGGGCCGAGGGTGCCGACCAGGCTGGCGGCCTGCACGCGGATGAGCGCGTCCGCCTCGTCGTCCGCGGCGGCCTCCAGAAGCTCCTCGGCGGCCGTGGCGGGCTCGCGCAGCTTCATCCAGGCGGCGAACTCGGCGTCGGCCTCCTCCTCGGGGAGGTCGGCGCTGAGGGACAGCAGGTCCAGCGCGCTCATCGCGTCGATTGCGGGACGCGCGTCCACCTCGATGTCGTCGTCGTCGAGCAGGTGGACGACGCCTTCGGTGCCGAGCGGGGTGAGGCGCACGACACCGCCGGACACCTCGGCCATGCCGTACCCCGACAGCCACTCAAGGACGGGCTCCAGCGGGTCGCCGGCCTCCTGCCAGGCCTGCGCGCCGAGGTCGTCGAACTCGGCGGCGGCCTCGGCGAGCTCGTCGCGCAGCTCGTCGACGGACCGCTCGCCGCCGGCGATGAGCAGGCGCACCAGCAGGCCGCGGGTCAGGCCGGACAGCGCCAGGGTGAGGTCGTCGTCGTCCAGCTCGGGGTCGCCGTAGTCGACCGAGTGGAGGCCGAGCATCCAGGCGTCCAGGACGTCCTCGTCGTTGTCGAACGGCCAGGCGGCGGTGTCCTCGTCGACGCTGACCGTGTCACCCTGTTCGCTCTCGTCGTCGGGGGTGAGGAACTCCAGGTCCACCGCGAGGTTCCACAGGTTCCACAGCGCGGGGACCTCGTCGGCGAGCGGTTTGGCGGCGGGCTCGGGGAGCCCCACGACGGTGAGGGCCTCGCGGATCTCGTCGTCGCTGAGCAGGGTCTCGGCGCCGACCGTGCGGGAGGCGCCGACCCAGACGGCGAGGTCGCGGGCCTTGGCGATCAGCGGTACGGCGCGTGCGGCGGCGGCCAGCTCGGAGTCGGGCCGCAGCCTGATGGTGGGAAGGTCGGCGATCTCGTCGGCGAACGGCTCGAAGTCGCCGAGACCCTCGACCTCCTCCTCGTCGAGGTCGTCCTCGTCATCGTCGTCGTCCCACTCGCGCTCGCCGAGGACGTCCTCCATCGCCTCGTCGAAGTCGTCCTCGATCGCGTCGAGCTCGTCGAGCAGATCGCCGAGGGAGTCGGAGCCCTTGGCGAGGCGGCCGGACTCCGACAGGAACGTCAGGTAGGCGCGGACGGCGGCGAGCATGCCGTCCGCCGCGGCCTCGGCGTCCTCGACGACCTGCGGCATGCGCTCGACGAGGATGGGGCGGAGGTCGCCGCGGCGCCACAGGCGCACGTCGTCCCGCAGGGTCAGGCGGTGCCAGAGAGCGACGGGCCCGACCAGATCGGGGTCACTGTCCGGTGCGTTGTCCGGTGCCCACAGAATGAACTCTTGCAGGAGAGGACGCAGCTCGGACGCGGCTGCCTCGATGCGATCTGTCACCCCGCCAGGCTAGTGCTTGGCGGCGGCGCTCTCTAATCAGTTAGCCCTTGTCGTGGGCCCTGATGACCGTCGGATTCAGTTGTTGCGGCGCATCGACTCGGTGATGCGCTCGGCGGCGGCCACGACCGGCGCGGCGTGGATGCGGCCGGGGGTGCGGGTGAGCCGCTCGATCGGGCCCGACACCGACACCGCGGCGATCACCTTGCCGCCGGGCCCGCGGATGGGGGCCGACACGCTCGCCACCCCCTGTTCGCGCTCGCCGACGCTGTGGGCCCAGTTGCGGCGGCGCACGCTGGCGAGGGTGGCGGCGGTGAACTTGGCGCCGCGCAGCCCGCGGTGCAGGCGGTCGGGCTCCTCCCAGGCGAGCAGCACCTGTGCCGCCGACCCCGCGGTCATCGGCAGCGAGGAGCCGACGGGCACGGTGTCGCGCAGGCCGCTCGCGCGCTCGGCGGCGGCCACGCAGACCCGCTCGTCGCCTTGCCTGCGGTACAGCTGCGCGCTCTCGCCGGTGATGTCGCGCAGGTGGGTGAGCACGGGGGAGGCGACGGCGAGCAGGCGGTCCTCGCCGGCCGCTGTGGACAGTTCGGACAGCCGCGGGCCGAGCACGAAACGTCCCTGCGTGTCGCGGGTGACGATGCGGTGGTGTTCCAGCGCCACCGCGAGGCGGTGAGCGGTCGGCCGGGCCAGGCCGGTCGCCTGGACGAGCTGGGCCAGGGACGCGGGACCCGCCTCCAAGGCGTTGAGCACGAGCACGGCCTTGTCCAGCACGCCGACTCCGCTAGAGTTGTCCATACCCCGATACTGCCGTCTCGCTATCCGAGATGCAACTGGCTTGTGAGCGTGGAGCGGGTAGGCTGTCCATATAACGATATGTCCGTCTTAGAGATTGAGACGATCCGGGGCATGAAACGCAAGGAGGCGTTCAGAGCATGGGTCGCACACTGGCCGAGAAAGTATGGGAGCAGCACGTCGTCCGCCGCGCGGAAGGCGAACCCGACCTGCTCTACATCGACCTTCACCTCGTCCACGAGGTGACAAGCCCGCAGGCCTTCGACGGCCTGCGCATGGCCGGACGCCGGGTGCGACGTCCCGACCTCACCATCGCGACCGAGGACCACAACGTCCCGACCGTGCTCGGCCCCATCGCCGACCCGGTGTCCAAGGCGCAGGTCGAGACCCTGCGAAAGAACACCGCCGAGTTCGGCATCAGGCTGCACCCGATGGGTGACGACGGCCAGGGGGTCGTCCACATCATCGGCCCGCAGTTCGGCCTCACCCAGCCCGGCATGACCGTGGTCTGCGGCGACTCCCACACCTCCACGCACGGCGCGTTCGGCGCGCTGGCCTTCGGCATCGGCACCTCCGAGGTGGAGCACGTGCTCGCCACGCAGACGCTGCCGGCGTACCGGCCGAAGACCATGGCCATCGAGGTCACCGGCGAGCTGCCGTTCGGCGTCACCGCCAAGGACCTCATCCTCGCCATCATCGCCAAGATCGGCACCGGCGGCGGCCAGGGCCACGTCGTGGAGTACCGCGGCGAGGCGATCCGCGCGCTGTCCATGGAAGGCCGCATGACGGTCTGCAACATGTCCATCGAGGCCGGGGCCAGGGCCGGCATGATCGCGCCGGACGAGACCACGTTCGCCTACCTCAAGGGACGTCCCCACGCGCCGTCCGGCGCCGCCTGGGACGCCGCGGTGGAGTACTGGCGGTCGCTGCGCACCGACGACGACGCGGTGTTCGACACCGTGGTCGAGATCGACGCCTCCACCTTGTCGCCGTTCGTCACCTGGGGCACCAACCCGGGGCAGGGCCTGCCGCTGAACCAGAACGTGCCGGCGCCTGAGGAGACCGACGACCCGGCCGCCGCGCGCCGGGCCCTCGAGTACATGGGGCTCACCGCCGGCACGCCGCTCACCGGCATCGAGGTGGACACCGTCTTCGTCGGGTCCTGCACCAACGGCCGCCTGGAGGACCTGCGGGCCGCCGCCGACGTCCTGCGTGGCCGCAAGGTCATCACGCGCACGCTGATCGTGCCGGGTTCGATGCGGGTGAAGGCCGAGGCCGAGGCCGAGGGTCTGCACGAGGTGTTCACGGCCGCGGGGGCCGAGTGGCGGGCCGCCGGGTGCTCGATGTGCCTCGGCATGAACCCCGACACGCTGGCGCCGGGGGAGCGCAGCGCGTCCACCTCCAACCGGAACTTCGAGGGTCGCCAGGGCAAGGGGGGCCGCACCCATCTGGTGTCACCCGCGGTGGCCGCCGCCACCGCCGTCACCGGCCGTCTCACCGCGCCTGCCGACCTGTAGATCAGGAGTCTTTCGATGGAAGCCTTCACCACCCACACCGGGACCGCCGTGCCGCTGCGCCGCAGCAACGTCGACACCGACCAGATCATCCCGGCCGTCTGGCTCAAGCAGGTCAGCCGCACCGGCTTCGAGAAGGGCCTGTTCGCCGCGTGGCGCGAGGACCCGTCCTTCGTGCTGAACGACCCCGCGTACGCCGGCGCGTCCGTCCTGGTCGCCGGGCCCGACTTCGGCACCGGCTCCTCGCGTGAGCACGCCGTGTGGGCCCTGCAGCAGTACGGCTTCCGCGTGGTGATCGCCGCGCGGTTCGGCGACATCTTCCGGAACAACTCCACCAAGATGGGCCTGCTGCCTGTGGTGCTGCCGGCCTCGGTCGTCGAGGAGATCCAGGCCGCCGCCGAAGCCGATCCGGCCACCGAGGTGACCGTCGACCTCGGGGAACGGCAGGTGCGCTGGCCCGGCGGCACCGCGTCGTTCGAGATCGACGACTACACCCGCTGGCGGCTCATGGAGGGCCTCGACGACATCGGGCTGACCCTGCGGCACGCGTCCGGCATCGAGACGTACGAGAATGGTCGGCAGTCATGGCTGCCGACGACCGTCTGACCCCCGAGGGTCCGGAGGAAGATCTGGCGCGGCGGTTGCGCGAGGCGCACCGCCGCGTCACCGCCGTACGGCTCCCCCCTGCCGAGAAAGAGCGTTTCGCCCGCCGTTTTGTGGCGATCTGTGAGGTCGCGAAGCGCGATCTGGAGCACGCGAAGGCCCGCCTGGAGACCTTCTTGGCCGATCTGGACGGCCACTCCGACACGCCGCGTAGGTGAAACATTGCGGAATGTGATTGAGTCCTGGCTCTGTGTCCCCTAATTTCAAGCGGGTAAGGGGTTTCTGACCGTTGACTGGTGGTTGCGTGCCGGAACCCCGCGCCAGGCAACACCGGGTGAGACGGGGTCGCGCGCCGACGCCGGCGACGCTCATCCTCATGACAGCGGTAACCAGGGGGAGCAAAGCCAGATGAACAAGCGAGAACTCGTAGACGCGATCACCGATCGGGTCGGCGACAAGAAGACGGCGACCGAGGCGGTGAACGCCATCATCGAGACGATCCAGACGGCCGTTTCGAGCGGGGACAAGGTCTCGATCACGGGCTTCGGCGCGTTCGAGATGGCGCACAAGCCGGCCCGCCAGGCCAGGAACCCGAGCACCGGCGAGCCCATCAAGGTCTCCGAGAGCTGGGGCCCCAAGTTCCGTCCCGGTGCCGACTTCAAGGAGCAGGTCAACGCCGCCGGCAAGAAGGCGTCCAAGAAGAAGTAGTCCCGGCCGCGCGCCCGGATCGCGTTCCGGGCGCGCACCCGTTCAGACGGCCTCCGGCGGGACGTCGTCGCGCGCTCTCCGCCAGGGCCACCGGCCCTCCAGTTCGACCTCCAGTGAGGCGCTGAGGAACGTCCTGATCAGCACGATCATGGCGAGCACGCCGACGCCGGCGAAGGTCGGCGACACGGCCACCGAGCGCACGATGTCCCCGGCCACGAGGAACTCAAGGCCGAGCAGGATCGCTCGGCCGAGGCCCTGGCGGTACCGGCGGTAGGTCGCGGGGAACGGTGCGCCATGCGTCAGGCGGTGGCCGAACATCGCGGTCGCCGTCAGCGCGCCGCCGACGATGACCACCACGCCGGCGGCGTCGATCAGCTCGCCGGCGGTCTCGATGAGACCTTTCAGCTCCACGGCACCTCGCACGTGACCGTCCCGATGACGGGGGTCCACCGCTCGCCGTACCCACTCATGGCGGCGGGTGACCCCGCCAGGCGGGGAAGTTAGACTTGCGGCCGTGCAGGCGACGGTGCGGTTCTTCGACGAGGCGAGCCGGTCCGGCTCGGTGTTCCTCGACGACGGCACCGAGATGCCGTTCGGCACCGAGGCCTTCGACGCGGGGCCGTTGCGGCTGCTGCGGTCGGGTCAGCGGGTCAACATCAGGGTCGAGGACGGCGCGATCACCGTGATCACGCTGTCGACCTTCCCTCTCCCCGGCTAGCGAGGCCCGTCGTCGCGCGGGATGTAGCTGGCCAGGCCCCGCAGCAGGATGTCCAGCCCCAGCAGGAACCGGTCGTCGTTGTTCCTGTGGAACATCTGGCCGGAGAGGGCCACGAGGGTGGGGAAGCGGTCGGGTGGCAGTGAGGCGAAGTAGGTCCTGAGCGTGTGGCTCATCTCGCTCCAGTCGGCCGCGTCGGCCTCACGCTGCCGCTCCTGCCACATGCTCTCCTCGTAGGAGAACCCGTCGACGTAGGTCGCCATGATGTCGCCGGCGGTGGCCGCGATCTCGTCGGGGAGGCCGGCGGCGCGGAAGATGGCGAAGAGCTTCTCGGTGGTGGCGAGCAGGTCGGGGGTGAACGGCATCTGCGCCACGGAGATGCGGGCCATGTCGCGGTGGCCGAGCAGGCGGCGCCGCCACTCGACGGCGTATTCCTTGATCTGCTCCTGCCACCGCGCGGGGTCGGGCTCGGGTGGCTCGTGGTCGATGAACAGGCGCTCGTACATCATCTGGAGCAGATCGTCCTTGCTCGTCACGTGCGCGTACAGCGCGGAGACGGCGACGCCGAGCTCGGTCGCGACCTGCCGCATGCTCAGGCCGTCGTAACCCTCGCGGTCCAGCACGACGTACGCGGCGTCCACGATGCGGTCACGGGTGAGGGGGACGCGGGCCGGTGCGGGCCGCTTGCGCGCGCGGCCCCATGGCGGCGGTGGAGGGGACTGGTCCTGACGGCCGGGCTCGGCGTCAGGGGAGTGCGGATCGTCCTGATGTGGACGGCTCATCTCTCACCGCCCCTCGGCGTCCCTGGTGATGGCGTACCCGGAGTCTAGTGCGGCCTGCCGTAGGGCCTGTCCATCCGGGAACTCTGGTGGCAATTTCGCGATATATCTTGTCAGTTCGCATCGACGCGACATATCTTGAGAACATCGCACTTTGCGACGAACACCGTTCTAGTATAGAACATCGCTCGTATCTGATGAACACTGTTCTGTCCCGCCTGGCAGACGCCGGACCGAGGAGCCCCCCATGACGACGACCGACACCTCGACCACGTCAGCACCCCCTGGTCCCGCGCCGTACCGGTGGCGCTGGGCCGCGCTGTTCGTCATCCTCGCCGCCGAGGTGATGGACATGCTCGACGCGCTGGTCACCAACATCGCAGGCCCCACCATCCGCGCGGAGCTCGGCGGCAGCGCGGCCGTCATCCAGTGGCTCGGCGCCGCGTACACGCTGGCCATGGCGGTCGGCCTCATCACCGGCGGCCGGCTCGGTGACATCTACGGCCGCAAGCGTATGTTCCTGATCGGCGCGGCCGGCTTCACCGTGGGCTCGCTGCTGTGCGCCGTGGCGCAGAACCCCGAGCTCCTGGTCGGCGCGCGAGTGGTGCAGGGCCTGTTCGGCGCGGTCATGCTCCCGCAGGGCCTCGGCATGATCAAGGAGATGTTCCCGCCGAAGGAGATGCAGGCCGCGTTCGGCCTGTTCGGCCCGGTCATGGGCCTGTCGTCGGTCGGTGGTCCCGTGCTCGCCGGATGGCTGATCGAGGCCGACTTCTTCGGCACCGGCTGGCGCATGATCTTCCTGATCAACCTGCCGCTCGGCGCCGCCGCGGTGCTCGCCGGCCTGCGCTTCCTGCCGGAGTCGCGCTCCCCGCATCCGCTCAAGCTGGACTTCCCCGGCATGCTGCTGGCGTCCCTGGCCGGCCTGCTCATCGTCTTCCCGCTGGTGCAGGGCCGCGAGCACGACTGGCCACTGTGGTCGTTCCTCATGATCGCGGGGTCGGTCGTGGCGTTCGTCCTGTTCGGCTGGTTCGAGGCGCGCAAGAGCCGCGCCGGCGGCGACCCCCTGGTGGTGCCGAGCCTGTTCCGCAAGCGCGCCTTCACCGGCGGCCTGGTCACCGGCATCGTCTTCTTCTCCGGCATGATCGGCTTCTCGCTGGTGTTCAACCTGTACACCCAGATCGGCCTCGGCTACAGCACGCTCACCGCGGGCCTCGCCATGGCGCCGTGGTCGGTCGGCATGGTCGTCGGCTTCGGTCTGGCCCAGCCGCTGCAGAAGTTCGGCCGCAAGGTCCTGCACAGCGGCACGCTCGTCATGACGCTCGGCGTGCTCGCCATCCTGGTCACCATCAACCTCGCCGGCATCGGCGTCTCGGCCTGGCAGCTCGCGCCGTCGCTGCTGTTCACCGGTATCGGGATGGGCCTGCTGATGGCGCCGTTCTTCGCCATCGTGCTCGCCGGGGTGGAGCAGCACGAGACCGGTTCGGCGTCCGGCACGCTGACCGCCGTGCAGCAGCTCGGCAGCGCCTTCGGGGTCGCGCTGCTCGGCACGGTGTTCTTCGGCCTGCTCGGCGGCAACGTCGCGACCGCCGCGGACGACGTCGCGCCGAAGCTGCGTGCCGACCTCGCCGCCGTGCAGGTCACCGGCGCACGGCAGGACGCCATCGTGACGGCGCTGCGCGACTGCGGCCGTGACCGCGCCGTCGCCAAGGACCCCCAGCAGGTTCCCGCCTCCTGCGTGCGGCTTGAGCAGGCCGCACGTGCGGCGGCCACCTCGCCGCAGTCCGGCGCCGCGATCCAGAAGGCCGTCATGACGGCCGGCGCCGACGCCGGCAAGGAAGGCTTCGGCATCGCGATGAAGACCATCCTGTGGGTGGTGGCCGGCATGCTGCTGCTGACGTTCGCGGTCGCGTTCCTGCTGCCGAAGCAGCCCCTGCCGGAGGACCAGATGCCGCACTGAACGGCCGGACCGAGCGACCGGCCGGCGGTCACGGGGGTCCGCCGGCCGGAGCGGCGCCGATCTTGGGTGCCGTTCGCAGGAACCGGACCAGGTTCCGGTCCAAGTGCCGTTCGCCGGAGCCGCCGGCCTGAGGTTCCGGTCCAGGCGCCGGTCTCAGCGGGGGGCCCACCGTCCGGTGGGCCCCCTCATCGTCGCTGCCACCTCCGCCGTACGGGGCCCGACGCCGAGCGCGAGTGCCTCCAGCAGGTCGGCCGGGGTGTCCACGTCGCGCCGCAGCGACGCGATGCCGTCCACGGCGATCTCCTTGGCCCCCGATCCGAGGTGCCGCGCACGCGACTCGCCGCCGAAACGCGGCAGGAACGGCACGCCGGGCCGCACACCGTAGAACGTGGTCCCCACCTCGGCCGCGTCCGGCACGAACGCCTGGTCGAACTCGGCCGCCGTCGCCAGCGCCACCGACAGCTCCGCCGGCCGCAGCGCCGGCAGGTCCGCCTGGAGCGCACCCACGTGACCCTCAGGCGCCAGCCGTACGGCCGCCGCGCCACCGGCGCGCAACGCGGCGTTCAGCCCCGCCTCCGGGTCCGGCACGACGAGCGCTCCGAGCGCCGACAGCGCGGCGGCGGGCACGGGGTCGGCCGTCACCACCACCACCCGCGCGACGTCGGCGCAGCGAAGAGCCGCGGCGACCGTGTCGCACGCCACGGCCACGGCGAGCGCGGCCCTGTGCGGCCCCGCGGCATCGGCGAGCCGCGTCTTGGCCGCGATGAGCGTCTTCACCGGTACCACGAGGGTCCAGCCGTTCCCCGTCCGGGCACCGGGGACGTCACCATGGGTCTCACCACGCATAGCCTTTAGCATCGCGCCTCGACAGCATGCCGAGCCAACCGGGAGACTGAGGGCGCGCGATGCATGACTGGAGGAGTCAATGAGCCGCCCCGGACGTCCGCCCATCCCGTTGGAAGCCTTTGTCGTGGTGATCGTCAAAGCGTTTCTCTACCTGTTCAGCAAGCGGGACTGGCGGGGCCACGCACACCTGCCACGCACCGGCGGTGTGATCATCGCGGCCAACCACCTGTCGTGGAGCGACCCTCTGTTGCTGGCGCACTTCACCTACGACAACGGCCGCTGGCCGGTCTACCTCGCCAAGGCGGGTCTGTTCGACATCCCCGTCATCGGCTGGATCATCCGCAAGTGCCGGCAGATCCCGGTGTTCCGCGGCAGCACCGACGCCGCGCGCTCGCTGAAGTTCGCCGAGGACGCGCTGCGCGACGGCTCGTGCGTGATCTTCTACCCCGAGGGCACCATCAGCCGCGACCCCGACCTGTGGCCCATGGCCGGCAAGACCGGTGTGGCGCGGCTGGCGCTCGCCACAGGCGTCCCGGTGATCCCGGTGGCCCACTGGGGTGCGCAGGAGCTGCTGCCGTACGGCCGCAAGACGCCGCGGCTGCTGCCGCGCAAGACCTTCCACGCCGTCGCCGGGCCACCGGTCGACCTGTCCAAGTACGAGGGCCTGCCGCTGCGCGGCAAGGTGCTCAAGGAGGCCACCGCCGACATCATGGCGGCCATCACGGCGCAGCTCGCCGAGCTGCGCGGCGAGAAGGCGCCGGACACCCCGTTCGAGCCGGAGGGCCGCGCGGGCTAGGGCTTGCGGGGGTGAACGAGATGCGATCGGCCCGGCCGACGGAGCGTACGGTGAGCACATGACCAAGGCCGTCGTTTTCGGAACAGGTTCGTGGGGCACCACTTTCGCGATGATCCTGGCGGAGGCGGGGACCGAGACCACCCTGTGGGGACGGCGCGCCGAGGTGGTCGAGGCCATCGACAAGCGGCACGAGAACCCCGAGTACCTCCCCGGCATCACCCTGCCGTCCTCGCTGCGCGCCACCACCGACCCCGAGCCGGCCATGAAGGACGCCGATTTCGTGGTCCTCGCGGTGCCGTCCCAGACGCTGCGCGGCAACCTCGCGGCGTGGGCTCCGCACCTCCCCAGTGACGCCGTGCTGGTCAGCCTGATGAAAGGCGTCGAGCTGCGCACGTGCCGCCGCATGAGCGAGGTGATCCGCGAGGTCGCGGGTGTGCCGGCCGAGCGGGTCGCCGTGGTGTCGGGGCCGAACCTCGTCGGCGAGCTGGTGCGCCGCGAGCCGGCCGCCACGGTCGTCGCCGGTGTGGACGAGACGGTCACCATGCGCCTGCAGGAGGCCTGCCACCTGCCGTGGTTCCGCGCCTACACCAACCCCGACGTCGTCGGGGTGGAGCTCGGCGGCGCGGTGAAGAACGTCATCGCGCTGGCCGTCGGCGTGGCCGCCGGCATGGGCCTCGGCGACAACGTGCGCGCGATGCTCATGACGCGGGGCCTCGCCGAGATCTCACGGCTCGGCGCGGCGCTCGGCGCCGACCCCCACACGTTCGCCGGGCTGGCCGGCATGGGGGACCTGGTGGCCACCTGCACCTCACCGTTGTCGCGGAACCGCACCTTCGGTGAGAATCTCGGCAGAGGCATGACCATGGCCGAGACCATCGCCGCGACCAAGCAGACCGCGGAGGGGGTCAAGTCCTGTGAGTCTGTCCTCGACCTGGCCAGGAAGCACGACGTCGAGATGCCGATCACCGAGGTGGTCGTCGGCGTCGTCCACGACGGAATGACCCCGAGCGAGGCGGCCATGTTGCTGATGTCGCGCACCCCCAAGCCAGAACGGTACGGAGTGTGACCCCCTCACGGCGCGCACGCAGGAGGTTCGGCGAGAACACCCGCGCGGTGCACCTGCCGCCGGCCCCCGTGCCGCGTCAGGAACCCATGGGGCTGCCGGTGTGGCGCAGCTCGGCGTGGAGCTTCGGCAGTTCCGCCGAGTACGGCGACGTGCTCGGCGACCGCGCACCCGGGTTCGCCTACAGCCGCGTCGACAACCCCACCGTGGCGGCGTTCGCGTCCGGCATCGCGTCCCTGGAAGGCGCCGCCGCGCCTGAGGACGTCGCGGGGCAGGCGTTCTCGTCCGGCATGTCGGCGGTGAGCACGGTGCTGCTGACGTTCCTGCGCGCCGGCACGCACGTGGTGGCGCCTGCGCCGGTGTACGGCGGCACCTACTCGGTGCTGTCCAACGTGCTCGGCCGGTTCGGGGTGTCGGCGGACTTCGTCGACTACTCCGACCTGCGGCGCGTCCACGAGTCCGTACGCTCCTCCACGAAGATCATTTTTGCGGAGACGCTGAGCAACCCCACCATGGCGGTCGCCGACATCCGGGGGCTGTACCGCATCGCGCGGAACGCCGGCGCGCTGCTCGTGGTCGACTCGACGTTCGCCACCCCCGTCGTGTGCCGGCCGCTCGAACACGGCGCCGACCTCGTCGTCCACTCGGCCACCAAGTACATCGGCGGCCACGACGACTGCACAGGCGGGGCCGTCGTCGGCCGTCCCGACCTGATCGCCAAGATCCGCGAGACCCGCATCGACACCGGCGCCACCCTGTCGCCGGACGAGGCGTTCCTGCTGCGCCGGGGTCTTGAGACCCTGCCGCTGCGCGTGCGCCGCATGTGCGCCACCGCCATGGTGTTCGCCGCCGCCGTCGCCAAGCACCCCGCGGTGCGCCGCGTCGACTACCCCGGCCTGTCCGGTCACCCCGGCCACCAGCTCGCGCGCCAGCTCTTCGACGCGGGCCCCGAAGGCACGCGGTTCGGCGCCTGCGTCACCGTCACCCCGCACGGCGGCTACGAGGCCGGGGTCATGCTCGCCGACACCGTGCGGCTGTCCCGCGTCGCCACGTCCTTCGGCGGCACCCACACCAAGGTCGCGCACGTCGCGTCCACCACGCACCGCCAGCTCGACGAGGCCGCGCTCACCACGTCCGGGGTGGACGCCGGAGCCGTGCGGTTCTCCGTGGGCCTGGAGGACGCCGAGGACCTCATCGCGGACGTCACCGACGCCTTGGACGCGCTGCGCTCGGGGGCCGGCCGGGGCTGACCGGGCCTCACCCGACAACCTGGGACGATGCTCGCGCACGGTAGATTCGGGCATCATGAACGAGCAGCATGACTCCCGGCGGCGTGTTCGGGTCGCGGTGGTGTTCGGCGGACGCAACTCCGAGCACGCGGTCTCTCTCATGGGTGCGGGCAGCGTGCTCGCGGCCCTCGACCGGTCCAGGTACGACGTGATCCCCGTCGGGATCGCCGCCGACGGCCGGTGGGTGCTGGCACCGGAGGACCAGACCTTCCAGATCGAGGACGGCGAACTGCCGGCGGTCGCGGACACCGGCGCGGAGCTCGCACTGCCGTCCGGCACCGGCAGGCTCGTCGCGCTGGACCCCGGCCGCATCCCCGCCTCCCTCGGCGAGGTGGACGTGGTGTTCCCCATGCTGCACGGGCCGTTCGGCGAGGACGGCACCATCCAGGGTTTGCTGGAGATGGCCGGGGTCCGCTACGTCGGCTCAGGAGTGCTCGCCAGCGCCGTCGGCATGGACAAGGCGTACATGAAGGCGATGCTCGCCGCGGCGGGGCTGCCGGTCGGGC
The DNA here is from genome assembly GCF_014207705.1 of Sphaerisporangium rubeum. Lineage (NCBI taxonomy): Bacteria > Bacillati > Actinomycetota > Actinomycetes > Streptosporangiales > Streptosporangiaceae > Sphaerisporangium > Sphaerisporangium rubeum. Next base: position 6,306,878 of record NZ_JACHIU010000001.1, on the reverse strand, counting down.
CGTACGTCGTGGTGCGTGACCGCGAGTGGCGGCTGGACCGCGACCGGGTGCTCAAGGACATCGAAGGGCTCGGCTGGCCGGTGTTCGTCAAGCCGTCCCGCGCCGGCTCCAGCCAGGGGATCTCCCGCGCGGGGGACGTCGCCGAGCTGGTGACGGCCGTGGAGGCGGCCAGGGAGCACGACCCCAAGGTGCTGGTCGAGGCGGCCATCGAGGGCCGTGAGATCGAGTGCGCCGTGCTGGAGTCCTTCGGGGACGAGCCGCCGGCCGCCAGCATGCCGGGTGAGGTGCTGGTCACCGACGACCACGAGTTCTTTGACTTCTCCGCGAAATACATCGGGTCGGACATGTCGCTCCAGGTGCCGGCCGACATCCCCGTCGCGGCCGGTGAGGAGCTGCGGCAGATGGCGGTGCGCGCCTACGAGGCGCTCGGCTGCGAGGGCCTGTCCCGGGTCGACTTCTTCTACACCCCGTCAGGCAGCCTCATCGTCAACGAGATCAACACCATGCCGGGGTTCACCGCGATGTCGGTGGCGCCGCAGCTGTGGGCCGCCTCGGGCCTGCCGTACGCCGAGCTGGTGGACCACCTCATCAGGCTCGCGCTGGAACGGCCGCTCGGCCTGCGCTGACCTGGCGCGTCAGCCGCCGAAGGCCGCCTTGATCGGGGCGGCCAGGTCCACCAGCACACCGGCGGGCTGATGACGCGCGGAGATCGTGACCTCGACGTACCCGCCCTTGGCCAGCGCGGTGAACAGGGCGGGCCGCGCCGGGTCGTTGAACCACGGCACACCGTCCACCTCGGTCACCTGCTGCTGCGGGTCCATGGCCGCGGGCCTCGGCACACCGCAGCGCAGCGCGATCTCCGCCTCACCCCACACCGCGACGTACGGCGAAGGCGGCTCCGACGGCACCCGCTCGGCGCCGTCGAGGGTGCGCGGCAGCCGTCCCTCCAAGGTGCGGCAGGCCCGCGCGGTGTCACCCTGCGGGTTCGGGGGGTCGACCCGGACCGCTCCGCCGCAGCCCGACAACACGAGCACGGCCAGCACGGCCGGCACGGCCCGGATCAAGGAACCCCCCGAAAAGCGTGACGCTCAGATATGAACGATCGGACATGTAAGGGTACGCGTGATCCCCTCCACCGACTGAATCTGCGCGACCACGAGTTTGCCGAGCTCGTCGACGTTGTTCGCCTCGGCACGCACGATAACGTCGTACGGTCCTGTGACGTCCTCGGCCTGCGTGACCCCGGTGATCGACGAGATAGCCCCGGCGACCTCCGCGGCCTTGCCGACTTCGGTCTGGATAAGGATGTAGGCCTGCACCATCACGTCCTCCCGGCGGGGGCGACTTGCCATGGTTCAAATCGCCCAATCTAGATCAGCGTGCCGAATCGCCACCGTACATGGAACACACCCGGAGGTGTGCTATCACAGTCGCAGATCTTGGCGAATTCGGGATCATTGCACGTATTGTCGGACGCTTGCCACAACCTCCGGCTGTCTTGCTTGGTCCTGGTGACGACGCCGCAGTGCTCGCTGCTCCCGGTGGGAGGGTCGTCGTGACGACGGACCTCCTTCTTGAGGGTAGGCACTTCCGCCGCGATTGGTCCAGTGCGTACGACGTCGGCCGAAAGGCCGCCGCGCAGAACCTCGCCGACATCGCCGCCATGGGGGCCGAACCCACCGCGCTGTTCGTCGGCCTCGGCCTCCCCGGCGACCTGCCGGTCGAATGGCTCGACGACCTCACCGCCGGCTTCCGCGACGAATGCACCCCCGTAGGCGCCGGTGTCGCCGGCGGAGACATCTCCAGATCCGACCGGTTGGTCCTGGGAGTGACCGCGCTCGGCACCCTGGACGGCCGTCCCCCCGTCACCCGCGCCGGAGCCCGCCCCGGCGACCTCCTGGCCGTCACCGGCCGCCTCGGCCACGCCGCCGCCGGCCTGGCCCTCCTCCAGTCGGGCCATCCCGCCCCCCTCCCCTCACTGGTGGACGCGCACCGTCGTCCCCGCCCCCCGTACGCCTCAGGCCCCGAGGCGGCCCGCCTGGGGGCCACCGCGATGGCCGACGTCAGCGACGGCCTCGTGCAGGACGTGGGCCACATCGCGTCCGCGAGCGGCGTACGCGTCGAGATCGACGCCGCGGCCTTCCCCGTGCCGGACGACCTCACCGAGGCCGGCTCCCTGACCGGCGCCGACCCGGTCCGCTGGATCCTCACCGGCGGCGACGACCACGCGCTCGTGGCGACCTTCCCCGCCGCTCCACCGGCCGGCTGGCTGACCGTGGGCCGGGTCGTCGAGGGGGAAGGGGTGCGGGTGAGCGGGTATGACGAGGTGGAGGGGGGATGGGACCACTTCCGGTGACCGCCGGTCGGTGACGGGACTCCTCCGCGGCCAGACGGTGGAGAAGCGGCCGGCCCGCACGTCGGCGACCTGACTACGTGTCCCACCGAGAAGGTGCTTCTGGCCGGCTTGTCCCTCCGCGCAGTCCTGATGCCGGTGGACCGGATCGCCACCGTCGATCGATTGGTGTTCGGCGGGGTGATTGATCGCCGGATCGGGACTGGTGATCGTCCTCGGACACGGATCTCTGCGATGAACGGTCGACGGCAGGGTGGGAAGCTGTGCAGGTCAGGGGGAGTGCGAGGCGGAGGGTGGCTGGGATCACTCTCGTGAATCAGGCGAAAATTGTGACAAAGAAGTATCTAAGGTGTTATGAAGTGTGGCGCCGTAGTTTCTAGCAGAGAGGCGCTTCATGGGACGGGGCCGCCACAAGTCATCCCACGGCCGGGACAACGCCTCCGGGGACACACCGGAGGAAACCTCCCTTCTGCCGGAGTTCCCTGACGAAGTGGACTGGACCGCGGCATACCGTCCCGTCGAGCCCACCCCGGACGGCTCCCCTCGCCGCTCCAGCGCCTGGGACGCCGAACCACCGTCCTGGCCCAGCTCCTGGGACGACCCGCCTCCCACCTCCGCGGAGCCCCCCACCGGCCACACCGCTCACGGCGGACCCTCGGCGCCGCCACCCACGGGTGATGCCGGCACCGGACCCGGGGACACCGGCACGCGGTGGCCGGAGCCCTCCCGGCCCGCGACAGGCAGCCCGTCACCGGCCCCCACCGAACGGCCGACGTACACAGGCATCGACTACAAGCTTCCGATCACCGGCACCGGCGAGCCCGCCACCGGCACGGGCCGTCCTGAGACGGGTCACGGCGCGGCCGTTCGTCCTGAGGCAGGCTACGGTGCGGCCGTTCGTCCTGAGGCAGGCTACGGTGCGGCCGTTCGTCCTGAGGCAGGTCACGGCGCCGCCGCTCGTCCTGAGGCGGGCTATGGCACGGCCACCGGCCGTCCGGGGACCGATGCCGGTCTCGACGACTGGGGGACCGGGCCCGGCACACGTGCCGACGGTCCGGCGACCGGTACCGGCCCCATTAGGTTCGACACCGGTTCCTACGACCCGTTCACCGATACCGGTGCCGACGTGCTGGGAACCGACGGCGGTACCGGTGCTCGTCCTCCCCGTGCCGACAGCCGGTGGCCCGATGGCCGTGCCGAGGACCCGTGGGCCGGTAGCGGTGTTCCCGGTCCGGACGTCGATGACGGCACCCGTGTCGGCAGCCCGGGGATCGATGGGGGCCGCGGTGACCGGGGGATCGGTTCCGGTGCAAGTGCCGGCGATCCGGGAAGCGACGCCGGTGCCACCGGTGAGGAAGGGCTGGAGATCAGGCTCGGCGGGCCGCCTGCGGAGCCGTACGGCTCCGGGGACGGCGAGCCGGCACGCGGCGGTGGCTCGCGGAGGTCCAGGCGACGGCCGAAGGAACGGAACAGCCGGCGGCTGCTCGTGCTGTGCGTCGTCGCGGTCGTGGTGGCGGTGAGCGTCGTGGTGATCGGTCTGCGGCTCGCCTCAGGTCCGCTGACCCTCACCAAGGCCCCCGACTGCGGACCGGACGAGGTCTGCGCCGCGGTCGCCAGCGGCAAGCCCAACAACGGCCTGACCCTCCCCGGTACGGCGGACGCCGACCCGCTGACCACCGACACCCCCGCGGACACTCCGACGGCCACGCCGACCAAGAAGGCCAAGACGGCCGGCACCAGACCCACCCCCCGCGTCACCACGTCCGCTCCGTCCCCCCGTCCGAGCCGCACCACCGACCGGCCTCGTTCCTCCGACCGGCCCACCCCTGAACGCACCATCGCCGAACCCGACCCCGACCCCACCACGGACATCCCCGAACCGTCACCCGACGAGCCCGAGATCACCCCTCCGGTGAGCGACCCCGAGAACCAGCCGCTCACCACCACCGGCCAGGTCTCCGTAGGCTTCACCGTCTCCGACGTCACCCGAGCCGGCTACACCGCACGCGTGACCGTGACCAACACCGGCGACCCCCTGACCACCTGGCAACTCCGCCTCCCCGTCGGCGGCACCGTCACCGGCGCCGACACAGGCGACTGGTTCCAGGAAGGCGCCACCCTGGTACTCGACTCCAGCACCCCCCTGCGCGCCGACGAAACCCTGGTGGTCACCTTCACCGCCGAAGGCACCCCCACCGAACCCACCTCCTGCCGCCTCTCCACCGGCGCCTGCCAGCTCACCGCCACCTGATGACCGGTCAGTCAGGTGCGGCCACCGTCCGGCGGCGTCCTCCGCAGCGGGACCGCGCCGCCTCCGCGCCACCACCTGATGGCCGGTCAAGTACGCCACCGTCCGGTGGCGTCCTCCGCAGCGGGACCGCGCATCCTCTGAGCCATGGCGTTCCTGGACGGAGCCGTTGAGCCATCACGTTTCCTGGACGGAGCCGTGTGCCGATCACAGGACAACGCCTGGTTTCATGGGGTCATGACTCCTCCCCGCGTGCTGACCGTCGCAGGCTCCGACTCCGGGGGAGGCGCCGGCATCCAGGCGGACCTGAAGACCATGTCGGCGCTCGGCGTGCACGGCATGAGCGTGATCGCGGCGGTCACGGCGCAGAACTCCCTGGGAGTGCAGGGGTACTGGGAACTCCCCCCCGAGGCGGTGCGGGCCCAGCTCGACTCGGTGCTCGGTGACATCGGCGCACAGGCCGTCAAGACCGGCATGCTCGCGTCCCCCGCGCTCGTCGAGGTCGTGGCCGAAGTGCTCGGCACCGTGACGGCACCCGTGGTGGTCGACCCGGTGGGAGTCTCCAAACACGGCGACTCGCTGCTGGCCCCCGAGGCCGTCGAGACGGTGATCTCCCGGCTCCTCCCCGTGGCGACCGTCGTCACCCCCAACCTCTACGAGGTGGAGCAACTCACCTCGATCAAGGTCGAGGACGAGACCGGCATGCGTCCCGCCGCCGAGGCCCTGCTGTCCCTAGGCCCGACCTGGGTCCTCATCAAAGGCGGCCACCTCCCCGGCCCCCCCGTGGACCTCCTCACCGACGGCACCGAGGAGTACCGCCTGACCGCCCCCCGCCACGACAACCACCACACCCACGGCACCGGCTGCACCCTGGCCTCCGCCATAGCCTCCCACCTGGCCCTGGGCGACGACATCCCCACCGCCGTCCACAACGCCAAGACCTACGTGACCGGCGCCATCGCACACGGCTACCCACTCGGCTCAGGCATCGGCCCCGTGGACCACGCCTGGCGCCACCGCTCGACCTGACCCGGTCACGTCCACGCTTGTAGGTCGCGCGGTCGGTGCGATTGCTTCACGGTGTCTTCCTAGCGTGGCGGTTCGGGTGCGTGGAGTACACGGCGGGATGGGGTGCGGTGAATCCGGCGCCGTCGTACGGCGGCTCGCTCGGCGGACAGCTCGGTACCGGGTCTCGAGATGTGGTCGTGGAAACACGGCAGCCCGCCCCCTCGCGGGGACGGGCTGGGGAAAAGCCGTGATCGAGACTAGCGGGTGATCTTGCCGGCCTTGATGCAGGAGGTGCAGACGTTCAGCCGCTTCGGGGTGCTGCCCACCATCGCACGGACACGCTGAATGTTGGGGTTCCAGCGGCGCCGGGTGCGGCGGTGCGAGTGGGAGATGTTGTTGCCGAAGATCGGCCCCTTGCCGCAGACGTCGCAGACGGAAGCCACGGTAATCGCTCCTTAGATCAGTCGATCAGCCCGAACCGACTTCGAAGCGGTGGTCGGGCATGCCGGGACAACCGGCTGGCCGTACGAGGATATCCGAACCCCCCAGGTGCACGCGAAACGGAAGCACCACTGACGGGGATAGTCTCGTGGGACCCACCGTACCGCAACACCCGCCACCCCGCTCCCCGAACCGCGGCCTACCCCTGCCTGGCACCACCGCGGACGAGCCGAGGCGGTCGTCGGACACACGGTGGAGGGTCGGTGTCGGTGAGTCGAGGGACGTACGTGGCTGAGTCCGGGTGCGGCCACCAGGGGAGTGTCCATGGCTTCTGAGTCCGTCGGATCGCAGGCGTCCGAGCCCGAGGGCACGGGGACCGGTCCCTGGTCCGCCGGGGACGGAACGGCCGGTGTCGCGGATGCGGAGACAGCGGCCGGGCCAGGCGCGACGGGGTCCTGGCCCGGTACGGCCGGGGTCGCGGAGACGGCGCTCAAGGTCCTGGACGCGGCGGCCGTGCGGCGGTGGTCGCGACTGTGCGCGGACGCGCTCGGACGGGCCAGAGCCGAGATCGACGCGTTGAACGTGTTCCCGGTGCCGGACGGCGACACCGGGACGAACCTCCACCTGACGATGCTCTCGGCGGCCGAGGCACTCGACGGGCTCCCCGAGGACGCCGACATCGAGGTCACCTGGCGCACCTTCGCGCACGGCGCGCTGCTCGGCGCGCGCGGCAACTCGGGGGTCATCCTCAGCCAGGCGCTGCGCGGCATGGCCGAGGTGCTCAGGCGCGCCGAAGGCGGCGGTGGCGACCTGCGGGACGGCCTGGTCAGGGCCGCCGAGCTGGCGAGGAGCGCCGTCGCGAGACCCGTCGAGGGCACGGTGCTGAGTGTGCTCGCCGCCGTGGCGGGAGCCGTGCGGAACACCTCGGGGGAACTGGCGGAGGTCGCGGGCCGCGCCGCTTCGGCCGCGCGCGCGGCGCTCACCCGGACGACCGAGCAGCTCGACGTCCTCGCGCGCAACGGCGTCGTGGACGCCGGCGCCGCCGGGCTCACCGTGATCGTGGAAAGCCTCGCCGCCGTGATCACCCGGACGTACGCGGACCGGTACGACGTCCCCAGGGCCGCCGCGAAGCTCGTGCCGGCCGGGGAGGACGGCGGCCCCGGCTACGAGGTCATGTACCTGCTGGAGGCCGAGGACGCCGCCGTGGAGTCGCTGCGCCGCGAGCTGGACGCGCTCGGGGACTCCCTGGTGGTCGTCGGCGGCGAGGGCCTGTGGAACGTCCACGTGCATGTGGACGACGCCGGCGCCGCCGTCGAGGCCGGCATGCGCGCCGGCCGGCCGTACCGTGTGAAGATCACCTACCTGGCCGCCGCGGCCCGCACCCACCGTCCGGCCGGCACCGGCCGCGGCGTCGTGGCGGTGGCCGCCGGGCCCGAGATCGCGGCCCTGTTCGAGAGCGCCGGCGCCGTGACCGTACGCCGCACCCCCGGCTCGGCCCCCGCGCTGGCCGCCGTCCTGGACGCCGTGCGCGCCGCCGGCACAGAGGTCGCCGTCCTCCCCAACGACGACGGCGCGCGCGCCGTGGCGATCGCCGCCGCCGAGATCGCTCGTGAGGAAGGCGTCGTCGTGGCCGTCCTCCCCACCAAGGCCACCGTGCAGGGCCTGTCCGCTCTGGCCGTACACGACCCCCTGCGCCGCTTCGACGACGACGTGGTGGCCATGACAGGCGCCGCCGTCCACACCCGCCACGGCCACGTCTGGATCGCCGACCGAGAGGCCATGACCAGCGCCGGCCTCTGCCACCCCGGCGACGTGGTCGGCGTCATCGAGGGAGACGTGGCCCTGATCGGCATCTCCGCCGAAAAGGTGGCTCTGGACGTCGCGTCCCGCATGCTCTCCGGAAGCAGCGAACTGATCACCTTGATCGCCGGCTCCGGCCCCGGCCCCACCCTGGCCGACACCCTCCACACCCACCTCACCACCCGCCGCCCCGACCTGGAGGTGACCATCTACAACGGCGGCCAGGGCGGCTATCCCCTCCTGATCGGAGTCGAGTGACCCCCGAGCCTGACCGCAGATATGCCGGACACTTCACTCCCTGTTCGGCCGGGGCCGGCTGTCCTCTCTTGAACGGAGTGGAGTGATCCCGAGCCTGACCGCAGCTGTCCCGGACATTCACTCCCCGTTCGGCCGGGGGACGGTTGGTCCATCCTGATCGGAGGGAGTGACTCCTGACCCCGACCGGCCACAGCCGACCGCAGGGATGGTTCAGACCCTCCACCCTCCCGGCCGGAACGGAGTGACCACGGTCCCCGAGGACCCCTGTCGATCAAAACCCGAAGGACCCACGGTACGGTCCGCACCCCTTCGAAGCTCACGCCGCTCGACCACGGCCCGCTCGCCGCAGACGGCGCCTGTTCTCGGTTCTCGGGCCTCTGAGCCCTGGAGTTGTCCACAGGTGGTGCGTTGGCGGGTGTGGTTGTCGGGTGTGGACGGTAGAACTGGGTGGCGTGACGCGTTTTGAGGAGCCGCTCGGGAAGGCGCTCGATCCGAAGACGGCCAAGCCGCTGGAGAGTTCGCTCAACCTCACCACGGTGGGGGAGCTGCTGCGGCACTACCCCCGGCGGTATGCCGAGCGTGGTGAGCTGACCGAGCTCGACGCGCTGCAGGTGGACGAGTACGTCACGGTGGTCGGCGAAGTGTCCAGGCTGATGCGCAAGCCGATGCGCAACAGAGGCGGCACCTGGCTGGAGGTCGAGGTCGTCGACGGACGGCGTAACAAGATCTATCTGTCGTTCTTCGGCAAGGTGTCCCATGTGGTGGAGACTCGCCTGAAACCGGGCACCCGCGCCATGTTCTCCGGCAAGGCGGGCCGGTTCGGTCGCGGCACGGGAGGGCGGTGGCAGCTCAACCAACCCGAGTTCGAGCTGTTCGAGGAGAGCGACTCCAGCGCCGTCGAGTTCGCCGCGGCCCCCGTCCCCATCTACCCCGCCGCGGCGGGGGTGTCCTCGTGGGTCATCCGCCGCGCCATCGGCGTCGTGCTCGACACGCTCGGCCCCCTGCCGGACCCTCTCCCGGCCGACGTCCGGTCGAGACACCAGCTCACCGGCCTGGCCGAGGCGCTTGAGGCCGTGCACCGGCCCCGTGATCACGCCGACATCGGCAAGGCGCGGAAGAGGCTCAAGTTCGACGAGGCCTTCGTCCTGCAGGCCGTCCTCGCTCAGCGCCGTCAGGCCGCGGCGGCCTGGCCCGCGACCCCCCGTCCCCGCCGGGACGACGGCCTGCTCGCGCGGTTCGACGAGCGCCTGCCGTTCAGCCTCACCGAGGGCCAGCTCGAAGTAGGGGAGCGCGTAGCGGCGGAGCTCAGCCGTGATCACCCGATGCACCGCCTGCTCCAAGGCGAGGTCGGCGCCGGCAAGACCGTGGTGGCGCTGCGGGCCATGCTCCAGGTCGTGGACGCCGGGGGCCAGGCGGCGCTGCTCGCCCCCACCGAGGTCCTGGCGCAGCAGCACCACCGTTCCATCACCCGCATGCTCGGCGACCTCGCAGGCGGCGGCATCCTGGGCGGCACCGGTGTCACCCTGCTCACCGGCTCCATGGGAGCCGCGGCCCGACGCCAGGCCCTCCTGGATGCCGCCTCCGGCGCCGCCGGCATCGTGGTCGGCACTCACGCCTTGCTCCAGGAGTACGTGCAGTTCGCCGACCTCGGCCTGGTGGTCGTGGACGAGCAGCACCGCTTCGGCGTGGAGCAGCGCGACGCTCTCCGCGAGAAGGCCGGCGGTGGCCGTCCCCACGTCCTGGTGATGACCGCCACCCCCATCCCCCGCACGGTCGCCATGACCGTCTTCGGCGACCTGGAGGTCTCCACCCTCAGCCAACTCCCCGCCGGCCGGGCCCCCATCACCACCCACGTCGTCCCCGCCGCCGACAAACCCCACTACCTGGAACGCGCCTGGGAACGCGTCCGCGAGGAAGTCGGCCTCGGCCGCCAGGCGTACGTCGTCTGCCCCCGCATCGGCGACAACGAGACCGACGACGACACCGTGTCCTCCCGGCCGAGCGGCAAGGATGCGATCTCTTCCCGGCCGTCCCACAAGGACACCACGTCATCCCGACCGTCCGGCAAGGATGCGATCTCCTCCAGGCCGTCCGGCAAGGATGCGATCTCCTCCCGGCTGTCCGATGAGGACGCCATGTTCGCTCCACCATCCGACGAGGACCGCCGACCTCCCCTGTCCGTCGCCGAGGTGGCCGCCACCCTGACCGCCGGCCCTCTCGCCGGCCTGCGTGTCGAGATCCTCCACGGCCGCATGCCCCCCGAGGAGAAGGACGCCGTGATGCACTCTTTCACCAAGGGAGAGATCGACGTGCTCGTCTCCACGACCGTCATCGAGGTCGGCGTGGACGTCCCCAACTCCTCCGTCATGGTCATCATGGACGCCGACCGCTTCGGCGTCTCCCAGCTCCACCAGCTACGCGGCCGAGTAGGCCGCGGCGGCCTCCCCGGCCTCTGCCTCCTGGTCACCGACTCCCCAGAAGGCACCCCCGCCAGAGAACGCCTGGCCGCCGTCGCCGCCACCGTCGACGGCTTCGAACTCTCCCGAGTAGACCTGGAACAACGCCGAGAAGGCGACGTCCTAGGCGCAGCCCAGTCCGGCCGCAGATCAAGCCTGAAACTGCTCCAACTCCTCCGCGACGAAGACGTCATCCACCAAGCCAGAGAAGAAGCCCAAACCCTCCTCACCACCGACCCCGACCTGACCACTCACCCCGACCTGAGAGCCGAGATCGACCGCCTTCTAGGCGACTCCAAAGCCGAATACCTCGAAAAAACCTGACCACCCACGAACCGACCGACACCGGCCACGGTGTCCTGGCCCTTCGCGAGTGAACGTGCAGACCGTGCGGTGTCGTGCCGTGCCGTGTGGTGCCGTGCCGTGTGGTGCCGTGCAGTGTGGTGCCGTGCAGTGTGGTGCCGTGCCGTGTGGTGCCGTGCCGTGTGGTGCCGTGCCGTGTGGTGCCGTGCCGTGTGGTGCCGTGCCGTGTGGTGCCGTGCCGTGTGGTGCCGTGCCGTGTGGTGCCGTGCCGTGTGGTGCCGTGCCGTGTGGTGCCGTGCCGTGTGGTGCCGTGCCGTGTGGTGCCGTGCCGTGCCGTGCCGTGTGGTGCCGTGCCGTGTGGTGCCGTGCAGTGTTGGTCGTGTCGGTCGTACTGTGCGTCGACGGGCCCTCTTTTCCGGCGCCGGTACGGCGGGAAGCGGTGTGGTGAATCCGGCGCCGTCGTACGGTGGCCGGCCCAAAGAACCAGACGGCCTGACGGCATCCGACGTGACCGAGGTGGCTGGGTGCGTCGTTGCGCTGTGACCGTGGGTTCTACGTTCTGGTGCCGTCCCTGGGTCGTGGTGTTGTGGCTCGACCGCCGAGGTGATCGGGTGTAGGGGTCTCCCATTGGGTGGGTTGACAACCACTTGAGTCGACGGGCCACCCTTTCCGGCGCCGGTAACGGCGGGAGGTGGTGCGGAGGATTCGGTGCCGCTGTACGGCGGCCGACTCAACCGGAAGCTGCGGGTGGGTCGGCGGGTTGAGGTTCCGGGGTGAGTGGGGGTCGTTCGGGCCGCCGGGGGGGTGGGGGAGTGAAATGACCCAGGGCCCAGCCGCGGGACGGCCTCCCCCCGAATGCCGTCCCTGGCTGGGCCCACCCTCGGGTCAGGTGCCGAGGGCACCGGCGCGCGGAAGGGCTCACGATCACGCCGGTCGGCCTTCCCCTGGGTCACCATGAAGGCCGCAGAACTCATCATGTGGGTTCGGGCGGCCCGGGGGAATCACCCTTGCTCATTCCTCGACGACACTTGGGGACTCTTGACCTTGGGGGACGCGGAGGGCCGGGGAGCGGTGAGAATGGGACGGTGACCAGGCTGATCGCGGGGAGTGCGGGAGGGCGGCGGATCGCGGTGCCGCCGGGGCGGGGGACGCGTCCCACCAGTGATCGTGCGCGGGAGGGGGTGTTCTCCACGGTGGGGTCGCTGCTCGGGCCGCTGGACGGGGCCCGGGTGCTGGATCTTTATGCGGGGTCGGGGGCGGTGGGGCTGGAGGCGCTGTCCCGGGGTGCCTCGCACGCTTTGCTGGTGGAGGCGGACGGGAGGGCGGCGCGGACGATCCGCGGCAATGTGGGGTCGCTGGGGCTGGACGGGGCCGTAGTGGTGTCCGACAAGGTGGAGCGGGTGGTGGCGGGGCCGTGCGAGGAGCCGTACGACTTCGTGTTCGCCGATCCGCCGTACGCGGTGGGGGACGAGGCCGTGATCCGGGTGCTCGGGTCGCTCAGGGACAACGGGTGGCTGGCTGAGGACGCGCTGGTGGCGGTGGAACGTGAATCCCGCGGCGCGGACCTGGAATGGCCGCCGGGGTACGAGGCGGAGAAGGTCCGCCGCTACGGCGAAGCCGCCGTCTGGTACGCACGCGCGCTCTGAACCTCCCACGGGTTCCCCGCCGTACGACGGCGCCGGCTTTCGCCGACCTGCTTCCCGCCGACGCGGCGCCGGTCGGGTGATCTGGGGGTGTGGGTGGTGGGGGGTCGGGGGTGGTGCCGGTCTGGTCGGCTCGGTCTCGGTGTTGTCGACTTGTGTTCCGGCGACGCGGCGTCGGTTGGGTGATCTCGGTGTGGTGCCGGTCTGGTCGGGCCGGTGTCGGTGTCGTCGATCGGTGGTTAGGTGGTGGCTGTTGGGTGATCTGGGGTGGTGTCGGTCTCTAAGTTCGAGTCTCGGCGGTTTGGTGTTGTCGGTGTGGGGTCTGGTGATGTGGTGTTGGAGAGGTGGTTTGTGGTGGGGCGGGTGGGGTGGTCGGGGGTTGGGGGTGAGGGGAGGGGGGAGGGTGAGGGAAGCTAGTGTTTGGTACGTTCGCGGCGCCGGGAACCACGGATTGTGGGGGTAGGACTTGCGTCGGGTTGTGTGTCCGGGGTCGTTCGATCCTGTTACCAATGGGCATCTGGACATCATTGGGCGGACGTCTCGGTTGTATGACGAGGTCGTGGTCGCCGTTCTGATCAACGTGGAGAAGAAGAGTCTCTTCACGGTGGACGAGCGGGTCGAGACGTTGCACGCCGTGACCAAGGAGTACGGGAACGTGCGGGTGGAGAAGTTCCACGGGCTGCTCGTCGACTTCTGCAAGCAGCAGGGCATTCCGGCGATCGTCAAGGGGCTCCGCGCGGTCAGCGACTTCGACTACGAGTTGCAGATGGCCCAGCTCAACTACCGCATGTCGGGGGTGGAGACGCTGTTCATGTCGACCAACCCGGAGTACTCGTTCCTGTCGTCGAGCAGGCTGAAGGAGATCGCCAGGTACGGCGGGGACGTCTCGGGCCTGGTGCCCGATCTGGTGCATCGCATGCTGGTCGAGCGGTTGCGCGGCTGAGTCCTGGTATTGTTTCTATTCGGCCTTGTACGACGGCGGTGATTCGCCATGCCTCATGAGAGCAGGAAGACGCTGCGCAGCCTCGACCCCCGAGCCCCCTGGGTGTTGTCCACCCATGATCTGGGCCGGCGGCCCGGGTCCATGCGGCGGATCTCACCTGTGCTCCCGGCTCCGGCGAATCTCACCGTCGGCATGATCGGCGTCCTTGAGGGTGTCGATGTCGAGCTGGAGATCCGGCTCGAGGCGGTGATGGAGGGTGTGCTCGTCACGGGCACGGCGCGGGTGCCGCTCAGCGGCGAGTGCTCGCGTTGCCTGGATCCGCTGGCCTCGGTGATCGAGGTCGGCTTCCAGGAGCTCTATTTCTACTCGGCGGAGGACGCCGCGGAGGACGATTCACTCCTCGACGGTGAACTGCTCGATCTCGAGCCGGTGTTCCGCGACGCGGTGGTGCTCGCACTGCCGTTGAGCCCGGTGTGCAGCGAAGACTGCCCCGGGTTGTGCGTGGAGTGCGGTACGAAGCTGGCTGACGCCGGCCCGGACCACCGGCACGAAAAGATCGACGCCCGCTGGGCGGCGCTGCAGGGCCTGAGAACCGATACGAACACCAACGACCAGGAGGGTTGACGTGGCCGTCCCCAAGCGGAAGATGTCGCGGAGCAACACCCGCTCCCGCCGCGCGCAGTGGAAGACCGCCGCGCCGGTGCTCGCGAAGTGCAACCAGTGCCGCTCGCCGAAGCTGCCTCACGTCGCCTGCCCGACCTGCGGCACCTACAACCGCCGTCAGGTCATCGAGCCGTCGGCCTGACGCTCTCGATCGGCCGGTGTCCCGGCCGGATGCGAGGCGTCCGGCCGGCCGGGACCGGCCCGTCGAAAGCGTGCGGTGGCGGTTCGCCCGCGGCCGTGGTGGACGCCGGGGCTGCCGCAATCTCCCGGCGTCCACCACGTTTTCGGGCCCGTGTTCCATCCGCCATCGCGAACAGTGGTCGTGACGTGCTCATTTCACGTGACGGCCGTAGATTCGTCCGAGGAGGAGACGTGGCCGCAGGTGGCAAGCCGATCGATGTGACCATCGCGAGAGACGAGCTCGACCGCGAGATCGGTGTCCGTCTGAACGAAGCACTTCTGGAGCGGGCTTTGACGCACCGTTCCTACGCGTACGAGAACGGTGGTCTGCCGACCAACGAGCGCCTTGAGTTCCTCGGTGACTCGGTGCTCGGCCTGGTGGTCACCGACACCCTGTTCCGCGGTCACCCCGACCTGCCGGAGGGTCAGCTCGCCAAGCTCCGCGCGGCGGTGGTGAACATGCGTGCGCTCGCCGACGTGGCGCGTGACCTCGGCCTCGGCCGGTTCATGCGTCTCGGCCGCGGCGAGGAGGGCACCGGGGGCCGTGACAAGTCGTCGATCCTCGCCGACACCCTTGAGGCGCTGATCGGCGCGGTGTACGTCGACAAGGGCCTCGACGAGGCGTTCCGCGTGGTCCATCTGCTGTTCGACCCGCTGATCAAGCGGTCGGCGTCGCTCGGCGCGGGCCTGGACTGGAAGACGTCCCTGCAGGAGCTGACGGCGTCCGAGATGCTCGGTGTCCCCGAGTACCACGTGGACGAGAGCGGGCCCGACCACGCCAAGTCGTTCACGGCCGTGGTGCGTGTCGGCGGCCAGGAGTACGGCTCGGGTGCGGGCCGCAGCAAGAAGGAAGCCGAGCAGCAGGCCGCGGAGGCCGCCTGGAACGCCATCCGGGCCCGCCGCCAGGCCGCGGAGAGCCTGGAGAAGGCGGCCACCTGACGTCATGCCCGAGTTGCCGGAGGTCGAGGTCGTCCGGGACGGCCTGTCGCGCTGGGTGGCGGGACGCACGGTCCTCGGGGCCGATGTGCTGCACGCGCGCGCGGTGCGCAGGCATCTGCCTGGCCCGGTGGAGTTCGCGGCCCGCCTGAGGGGCCGGGTGATCCGCTCGGCGGAGCGCCGCGGCAAGTACCTGTGGATGCCGCTCGGTGAGCCTGAGGCGGGTGGGGACGCTCTGCTGGCGCATCTCGGCATGAGCGGCCAGCTTCTGGTCACCGGCGCGGACTCCCCGGCGGAGAAGCACCTGCGGGTCCGGCTCGGTTTCACCGATGCCGCCGGCGAACTGCGTTTCGTGGACCAGCGGACGTTCGGCCATCTCATGGTCGCCACGCTGG
The DNA here is from genome assembly GCF_014207705.1 of Sphaerisporangium rubeum. Taxonomy (NCBI): domain Bacteria; kingdom Bacillati; phylum Actinomycetota; class Actinomycetes; order Streptosporangiales; family Streptosporangiaceae; genus Sphaerisporangium; species Sphaerisporangium rubeum. The sequence goes on along the minus strand of NZ_JACHIU010000001.1, from coordinate 6,291,251 downwards.
TGCCGGCGAAGGCCGGCGGCCGGCCGGTGCCTGAGCCGATCGCGCACATCGCGGCCGACCCGTTCGAGGATGGGTTCGACGACGAGGTGTTCGCGACCCGCCTGGCGCTCCGGCAGACCGAGATCAAAAGAGCGCTGCTCGACCAGTCGCTGATCAGCGGTGTCGGCAACATCTACGCCGACGAGGCGTTGTGGCGGGCCCGCCTGCACGGGAGCGTGCCGACCCGGTCGCTGAGCCGCGCCAAGGTGGCCGAGTTGCTCGCGGCCGTGCGCGCGGTGATGTCGGAGGCGCTCGGCCAGGGTGGCACGTCGTTCGACAGCCTGTACGTCAACGTGAACGGTGAGAGCGGCTATTTCGACCGTTCGCTGAACGTCTACGGACGCGAAGGCGAGCCGTGCGGCCGGTGCGGCGCTCCGGTGCTGCGGGAGGCCTTCATGAACAGGTCCTCCTACAGTTGTCCCCGTTGTCAGCCCCGGGTGGCCGGGTGACGGGCCCCGCCGAGCGGGTCAGGCTCAACGCGTGGGTACGCGGCCGGGTCCAGGGGGTGGGTTTCCGCTGGTGGACGCGGTCGCGCGCTCTGGAGCTCGGCTTGGTCGGGTCGGCGTCCAACCTCGCGGACGGCCGGGTGGAGGTCGTCGCGGAAGGGCCGCGTGAGGCCTGTGAGCGCCTTCTCGCGCTGCTCAGAGGCGGTGACACTCCCGGACGCGTGGACGTGGTCGTGGAACGCTGGTCCCGGCCCCGTGGGGGTTTCGGCGGATTTGTAGAGCGCTAGCCGCTTCCCTGAAACCCTACAAATGCGGTATATTTGCATGTCGGGAGTGCCCATTGGCGTATTCATGGGGAGCGTTCAACTTGACCGCCTCCATCGCCGGTGCGACTCTTGAGAGGAAACACGCGCACCCCTCCCGCGGCAAGAAGTGCGCGAACCAGTTTGGTCACTCAGCGTGGAGGACCCTTAACCATGGCGAAGGCTCTACTCGGCCACGTCGGCGGTCTCGACCCTCGAATGGTCTCGGAAATGCGCCGTCTCCAGCAGCGAATCCGGGATCTGGAGGCGGAGCTCACCAGGCTCCAGGCGCAGAACGACGCTCTCGCCGCGCAGTCGCGCGATGAGGCGTTCACGCGTTTGCAGGATCGCGAGCCGGCCCTCACCTGAGGCTCGGTACGGCAGTACATCATGTCAGGGACGCCCCCCAAAGGCGTCCCTAGTCATTTGTCTTCCCTCGCGCAGGTCGTTACCCCGGTCCAGCCCTAACCAACCCTCATGAGCGGCGGTCGTCAGGCCGAATCGGCACCGCCGCTCCACAGGTTGGCCGCCTGGAGCCCCTTGACCCGATAGTCTGCCCCGCAGGGTCGCCCTGATCGGCGTCACCCGAGCATCACGGGGGGAGGCCGCGGGTTGTATCTCAAGAACCTCACCCTGCGCGGCTTCAAGTCCTTCGCGTCGGCCACCGCGTTGCGGTTCGAGCCCGGCATCACCTGTGTGGTCGGCCCCAACGGCTCCGGCAAGTCCAACGTCGTGGACGCTCTGGCGTGGGTCATGGGGGAGCACAGCGCCAAGTCGCTGCGCGGCGGCAAGATGGAGGACGTCATCTTCGCCGGCACCTCCTCACGGCCCCCGCTCGGCCGCGCCGAGGTGACGCTCACCATCGACAACAGCGACGGCGCGCTGCCGATCGACTACACCGAGGTCACCATCAGCCGGCTGATGTTCCGGTCCGGCCAGAGCGAGTACGCCATCAACGGCGACACCTGCCGCCTCCTCGACATCCAGGAGCTGCTGTCGGACTCCGGCATCGGCCGCGAGATGCACGTCATCGTCGGCCAGGGTCAGCTCGACACGGTGCTGCACGCGGGTCCCGAGGAGCGCCGCGCGTTCATCGAGGAAGCCGCCGGTGTGCTCAAGCATCGCAAGCGCAAAGAGAAGGCCTTGCGCAAGCTCGACGCCATGCAGGCCAACCTCACCCGCGTGCAGGACCTCGCCAACGAGCTGCGGCGCCAGCTCAAGCCGCTCGGCCGTCAGGCCGAGATCGCGCGCAAGGCCGCCGTCATCCAGGCCGACCTGCGTGACGCACGGCTGCGCCTGCTCGCCGACGACGTCGTGCGGCTGCGTGAGCACCTCGACCGTGAGGCCGCCGACGAGTCGGCCGTGCTCGCGCGGCGCGCTCAGGTCGAGACCGAGCTCGGCCGGGGCCAGGCCAGGGAGACCGAGCTGGAGGCCGCCGAGGCCGCGGCCCAGCCGCGTCTCGCCTCGGCCCAGGAGACCTACTACCGCCTCGCGGGCCTGAAGGAACGGCTGCACAGCGTCGAGACCCTCGCCGCCGAGCGCCATCGGCACGCGCTGGAGGCCGCCACGATCGAGCGGCGCGGCCGTGACCCCGAGGACTACGAACGCGAGGCCGGCGAGGTGCGTGAGCGCGAGCAGGCGCTCAAGGCCGAGCTCGACATCGCCGAGGAGATCCTCGATCAGGCGGTGACGCGTCGCGAGGACGCCGAGAGCGCGCTGGGGGCCGAGGAACGGCGGCTCGCCGCCGCGGCCCGCGCGGCGGCCGACCGTCGTGAGGGCCTGGCCCGGCTGCGCGGCGAGGTCGCGGCGGTGCGGGGCAGGGCCAGGGCCGCCGAGGAGGAGATCGGCCGGCTGACCAAGGCGCTGGACGACGCCGAGCGGCGCAGCGCCGCCGCGCAGGAGGAGCACGACGAGCTGGAGCGGGCCGAGCCCGCCGCCGATCCCGAGCTGCTGGCCGAGCTGGCCCGCGCCGAGGCCGGCGTCGAGGAGGCCAAGGCCGTGGCCGGCGAGGCGAAGGCCGCCGCCGACGAGGCGAGAGCCGCCGCCGAGGTTCCGCGCAAGGCCCTCACCGACGCGCGCGCCGCGCTCGGCACCGCGCGCACGGCCGACCAGGAGGCCCAGCGTGCCGTCGCGGCCCTCGAGGCCAGGCGCGAGGCACTGGAGCTCAGCCTTTCCGGCGGCGCCGACGGCGGCGCGACGCTGCTCGCGGCCGGGCTGACCGGTGTGCTCGGGCCGCTGGCCGCGATGATGACCGTGGAGACCGGGGCCGAGATCGCGGTGGCGGCGGTGCTCGGCGCCGCCGCCGAAGCGGTCGCGGTCCAGTCGCTGTCCGCGGTGGTGGACGCCGCGGAGCTGCTGCGCGCGGAGAAGTCCGGCCGCGCGTCCCTGGTGATCGCCTCCGACGCGGCCCCGGCGAGGCCCGTCCCACTGGACGGCGCACGCTGGGCCGCCGACCTGGTGCGCGTCACGGCCCCCTTCCACGCCTCCGTCGAGGCGCTGCTGCGCGGCGTGGTCGTCGTGGACGACGTGACCGTGGCGCGCAAGGTCGTGGAGGAGCGTCCCGACCTGCGCGCGGTCACCTGGACAGGTGACCTCGTCGGCATTCACCACGCCGAGGCGGGCCCCGGTGGCGGCACGTCGGTGCTCCAGGTGCGCACGGCGCTCGACCAGGCCACCGCCGACCTCCACCAGGCCCACGCCGCCGCGGCCGGCACGACGGAGGCGCTGGAGCTGGCCGCCGAGGCCGAGCGCACGGCGCAGGCCGCCGTGGAGGCCGCGCAGGCCCACGCCGCGCAGGCCCGCACGGTGGTCGACGCCGCACAGACCGGGGTGAACACCGCGCAGGCCATCCTGGACGGTGTGCGCCGCCGCCAGCGCGAGGCCGACCAGCGGGTCGCGGCGTCGGCCAGGCGGCTCGCTCAGCTCGGGGCCGCCGCGCAGGCCGCCAGAGGTGAGTGCGATCGCCTCACCGCGAGCGTCACCGCGGCCCGTGAGGCACGCGACCGGCACCTGGCCGGGGTCACCGAGATGGAGGAGAGCCTCGCCGAAGCCGAGTACGCCGACGAGCTGACCGCCGAGCCCACCACCGAGACCCGTGACGGGCTGGCCGCGGAGTGCGCGGTGACCCGCCAGGCCGAGATGGAGGCCCGTCTCGCCGTCCGCACCGCCGAGGAGCGCGTACGCGGCATCGCCGGCCGCGCCGACCAGCTCATGCGGGCCGCGCGGCGCGAGCGTGAGGAGCGTGCCGGGGCCGCGGCCCTGCGCGCGCGGCGCCGCGCGCAGGCCGAGGTCGCCGAGTCGGTGCTGCGTGGCGCTCGGCGCGCGCTCGGCGCGCTCGACTACTCTCTGGGGCTGGCCGAGACCGAGCGGGTGGCGGCCGAGACGGCACGCGGCGAGATCGACACCGAGCTCAAGGCCGTGCGCGTCCGGGTCCGCGAGCTGTCGGCCGAGCTGGACCGCCTGGTCAACCGCGCGCACGGCAACGAGGTGGCCCGCACCGAGCGCCGCCTGCGCCTTGAGCAGATGGAGACCCGGGCCCTTGAGGAGTTCGGCGTCGAGCCCGAGGCGCTGGTCCGCGAGTACGGCCCCGACCAGCCGGTGCCGCTCGCCGAGGGCGACCCCGTGCCGTACGTCCGCGAGGAGCAGGAGAAACGGGCCCGTGTCGCCGAGCGCCAGATGACCCAGCTCGGCAAGGTCAACCCGCTGGCCCTTGAGGAGTTCGCCGCTCTGGAGGAACGCCACACGTTCCTCAACTCACAGCTCGAAGACCTCCGCAAGACCCGCCGCGACCTGCTGTTGGTGGTCAAGGAGGTCGACGAGCGGGTGGAGCAGGTCTTCACCGCGGCCTACGAGGACGTCGCACGCGAGTTCGAGACCATCTTCACCCGCGTCTTCCCCGGCGGCGAGGGCCGCCTGGTCCTCACCGACCCCACCGACATGCTGACCACCGGTGTCGACGTGGAGGCCCGACCCCCCGGCAAGAAGGTCAAGCGCCTGTCGCTGCTCTCCGGCGGCGAGCGCTCCCTGACCGCCGTCGCCTTCCTGATCTCCATCTTCAAGGCCCGGCCGTCCCCGTTCTACGTGATGGACGAGGTCGAGGCGGCCCTGGACGACACCAACACCCAGCGCCTGCTCACCCTCTTCGAGGAGCTGCGCCAGAGCTCACAGCTCATCGTCATCACCCATCAGAAACGCACCATGGAGATCGCCGACGCGCTGTACGGCGTCAGCATGCGCGGCGACGGCGTCACCCAGGTCGTCAGCCAGCGCCTCAGGGACCGCGAGATCGCCTAGCGCCTGTGCGGGCCCGTCGCGCCGGCGCACACCACGGTCTCGACGGACGGGACCATGACGGGGTCGGCGGAGACGACCGGACCGGCCGGCCGTGCCGTCCGGTCCACCCGGACTTCCCGTGAGTTGTCCACAACGGTGTGGGGCGGGGAGTGACCATGGCCGGTCGTCTGGGAAACTGACGTCTTGTGGACGGGTACATCGGCATCTTTCTGATCGTCATCGCGATCGCGGTCTTCGCGGTCGGCGGCATGCTGCTGTTGTTGCGGCCGAGGCGGCGGCAGGCGCCGCCGGTGGTGCCGCCGCAGGCGCCGGAGGTCACCGACCAGCGGCCTGGTGGTACGGCCGTCGTGGAGGAGGACGCCGCGACGACCACCATCCCGCCGCCGGTGCGGCCCGCGGAGCCGGTGGCGCCGCCTGCGCCGGTCATCGAGATCCCGCCGCCGTCGGCGGGCCGCATGGTGCGGCTGCGGGCCAGGCTGGCGCGGTCGCAGACGTCGCTCGGCCGGGGCCTGCTGGACCTGCTGTCCAGGGACCGGCTCGACGACGACGCGTGGGACGACATCGAGGACGCGCTGATCACGGCCGATGTCGGTGTGACGCCGACCCAGATGATGACCGAAGAGCTGCGCACCCGGGTGAAGGTGCTCGGTTCGCGTGACCGCGCCGAGGTGCGGGGGCTGCTGCGTGAGCAGTTGCTGGCGCAGATCAATCCTGATCTCGACCGCACCCTGCACACGAGCCCCCATGGTGACCGGCCGGCTGTCGTCCTGGTCGTCGGGGTCAACGGCACCGGCAAGACCACCACCACCGGCAAGCTGGCCCGTGCGCTGATCGGCGACGGCCGCAAGGTCCTGCTCGGTGCGGCCGACACCTTCCGCGCCGCCGCCGCCGACCAGCTCCAGACGTGGGGGGAGCGTGTCGGCGCCGAGGTGGTCCGCAAGGACGAGGGGGCCGACCCCGCGTCGGTGGCGTTCGACGCCGTGAGCAAAGGCATCACCGACAAGGTCGACACCGTGATCGTCGACACCGCCGGCCGGCTCCACACCAAGACCGGGCTCATGGACGAGCTCGGCAAGGTCAAGCGCGTCATCGAGAAGAAGGCCACCGTCGACGAGGTCCTGCTGGTCCTCGACGCCACCACCGGCCAGAACGGCATGCGCCAGGCCCAGGTCTTCGCCGAGGCCGTCAACGTCACCGGCATCGTCCTCACCAAGCTGGACGGCACCGCCAAGGGTGGCATCGTGATCTCGGTGCAGCGCGAGCTCGGTGTCCCGGTGAAGCTCGTCGGCCTCGGTGAGGGCCCCGACGACCTGGCCCCCTTCGACCCCGAGGTCTTCGTCGACGCGATCCTCGGCGACTGATCCCGCGCCGGCCCGCGGTCTCACGTCACGGTGAGGTCGCGGCCGTGCGGCGGGGGCCGGTGGTCAGGAGGTCGCACCGGTCTCACGTCACGGTGAGGTCGCGGCGCGCGGCCGAGGTCAGGTGGCCAGGAAGTCGCGCAGGCTTCGCAGGCAGGGTTCGATGTCGATGTCCCGCGCCGCCAGCCAGGTGTCGTCGTCGTAGGTCTGGGTGTAGCGGTCGCCGCTGTCGCAGATCAGGGTGACGATGCTGCCGTGTTCGCCGCGGTCGCGCATCTCGCGCACCAGGTGCGTCGCGGCGGCGACGTTGGTGCCGGTCGACGGTCCCACGTGGCGGCCGGTGACCTCGCGGACCCAGCGCATGGCCGCGATGGAGTGCGCGTCGGGGATCTGGAGCATGCGGTCGATCACCGTCGGCAGGAAGGACGGCTCCACGCGGGGCCGGCCGATGCCTTCGATGCGGGAGCCGGGTGCGGTGGCCGCGGCGCCGCCGGTCCAGTACGGGTAGAAGGCGGAGCCTTCGGGGTCCACCACGGCGAGACGGGTGGTGTGGCGGCGGTACCGGATGTAGCGGCCGATGGTGGCGGAGGTGCCGCCGGTGCCGGCGCCGACCACGATCCACGTGGGCTCGGGGTGGCGTTCCAGGGACATCTGCTGGTAGATGCTCTCGGCGATGTTGTTGTTGCCGCGCCAGTCGGTGGCCCGTTCGGCGTAGGTGAACTGGTCCATGAAGTGGCCGCCGGTCTCCTCGGCCAGGCGGTGCGACTCGGCGTAGATCGCGGTGGGGTCGTCCACGAGGCGGCACTTGCCGCCGTAGAACTCGATCAGAGCGATCTTGTCGGGGGACGTCGAGGCCGGCATCACCGCGACGAACGGCAGGTCGAGCATGCGAGCGAAGTACGCCTCGCTGACCGCGGTGGAGCCGCTGGAGGCCTCGATGACGGTGGTCCTCGGGCCGATCCAGCCGTTGGCGAGGCCGTACAGGAACAACGAGCGGGCCAGGCGGTGTTTCAGGGACCCGGTGGGGTGGACCGACTCGTCCTTCAGGTAGAGGTCGACGCCGAAACGCGGCGGCAGGGGGAAGACGTGCAGGTGGGTGTCGCAGCTCCGGTTGGCGTCCGCCTCGACCCGGCGTATCGCCTCGCTCACCCAGGCCCGTGCTCCTGGGTCGTGCCGGTCCGCCTGTATCATGCCGCCTAGCACAACGTCTGTCCGTTCTGTGTGACGTTCATCACATTTTCCCAATTTTGGGTCTTTTCTGTTATTCTAGGGGGACTTGTCCGGCCTGAGGTGTGATGATGCCACCCCGGGCCAAGTCGCTTCCACGAGGTCCTGACCTGCCAAAACCCTTAACGTGGTCCTTATGGGTGAACCATGACCATGGCAGTGGCCGTCTATGGAGTAAAGCGATTACCGACCCTGCATGGGTTCATGCCGGATGGGTAGCGGGGGCAAGGCCGGATGAGGGGGGACGACATGATCTCGATGACAGACCAGCAGCGCCAGGCATGGTTCGAGTGCGACGTCATGCCTGTGGCGAGCCAGCTTTACGCGTCCGCCATGCGACTCACCCGCAACTCCGCCGACGCGGAGGACCTGGTGCAGGAGACCGTCGCCAAGGCGTTCACGTCGTACCACCAGTTCCGGCCCGGCACCAACCTGCGCGCCTGGCTCCACCGGATCCTCACCAACAACTTCATCAACGACTACCGCAAGAAGCAGCGTTCGCCGAAGCTTTCCGCCGCCGAGGACATCGAGGACTGGCAGCTGGCCGCCGCGGAGTCGCACAGCTCCACCGGGCTGCGCTCGGCGGAGACCGAGGCGCTCGAGCAGCTTCCCGACGGCGTCGTGATGAACGCTCTGCGGTCCCTGCCTGAGGACTTCCGGGTGGCGGTGTACCTCGCCGACGTCGAGGGCTTCGCCTACAAGGAGATCGCCGAGCGCATGGGGACGCCGATCGGCACCGTCATGTCGCGCCTGCACCGGGGCCGCCGCCAGCTGCGCACCATGCTTGAGGGCTACGCGCACGAGGAAGGCGCTCTGCGTTCCCAGCAGTTCCAGGCCGCCTGACCGGCGACCGGATCGGGGCCGTCCAGCCGTACGGCCCCTTCTCATCGGCCGTACGGCCGCGCGATCAGCTCTCGTCGAGCCGTGCGGCCGCCGCGATCAGCTCTCGTGCGGCCGTCAGGCCCCCGCGATCAGCGCCACCGCGCCGAGCGCCAGCCCCACGCCGGCCGTCTGCACCATGTTGAGGCGTTCGCCGAGCACGAAGCGGGCCAGCAGCAGCGTGCTCGCCGGGTACAGCGACGCGAGCACCGAGACCAGCACCAGCATGCCGCGCTGGGAGGCCAGCAGGAACAGCACGTTGGCCGCCATGTCGAGCACTCCGGCCGTCATGATCGCCGGCATGCCTCCGCCGCCGCCGGGCCGCAGCGTGCGGCGCAGGGCCAGCGCGAGCACCAGGACGAGGACGGCCGACATGAACCGCGCGCCGGCCAGCGGCCACAGCCCCGCGTCGGCCGGCACATGCTTGAGCAGCACGAAGAACGCGCCGAACCCGGCACCGGAGGCCAGAGCCCGCAGCACGGTACCGAGACCGGCCCGGCCGGTCTCCTCGCCGCCGGTGGCCCGGCTGACCAGGAGCACCGCGAGGAGCGCGAGTGCCACCCCGCCGAGCGCCAGCGGTTCGGGACGCTCACCCATCACCAGCCCGGCCGCCACCGGCAGCACCGCCGACGTGGTGGCCGTCGTCGGCGCCACCACCGACATCACGCCGTCGGCCAGGGCCCGGTAGAACAGGATGACCGCGGCCCCGCCGGCGAGCCCCGCCGCCATGCCCCAGGCCAGCCCGGCGACGCTCGGAGCGCCGGGTAGCAGCGGGAGGAGCGGCAGCACACAGACCAGTCCGGTGACCTGGGTGAGGAACACGACGGCCAGCACGCGGGATCGCCGGGTGGCGAGGCCACCGAAGAAGTCCGCGGTGCCGTACACGACGGCACAGGTCGTCGCGAGCAGGATGGCCGTCATCAAGCTTCTCACTTTCCACAGACTGTTCTGTTAGCACAATATAGTGCATTATCCGGCCAATCCATTGCATCCTCTTTTCACTACACTGCACTCATGGCGGATGCGGAGACGATCACGGCGGCCATCGCCAACAACGTCCGCGCGCAGCGCGCGCACCGGGGCCTGACGCTCGACGCGCTGGCGGCGCGGTCCGGGGTGAGCCGCGGCATGCTCGTCCAGATCGAGCAGTGCCGCACCAACCCCAGCGTCTCCACGCTGACCCGCATCGCCGACGCGCTCGGCGTGACCGTGGCCCGGCTGGTCGAGGTCTCCGACACCCCTGTCGTGCGGGTGGTCCACTCGGCCGACGTCGTCACGTTGTGGCGCGGCGACAAGGGAGGCTCGGCCCGTCTGCTGGTCGGCTCGGACGCGCCGGCGATCCTGGAGCTGTGGGACTGGCGCCTCGGCCCGGGGGAGCACCACGACGGCGACGCGCACCCGGCGGGGACCCGCGAGATGCTCACCGTGCTGGAGGGTGAGCTCAGCCTGTCGGTGTACGGCAAGCGCCACGTGGTGGGCCGGGACGAGGCCGTGCTGTTCAGCGCGGACCGGCCGCACCGCTACGCCAACGAGGGTGAGGGGCCGCTGCGCTTCATGATGGTCGTCACCGAGCCCCGCGAGGCCCTCGATTCATGACATGTCCTGGCATGACGTCGCGCGCCGGAATCACGGAAGGCTGACAGCAAAAGTCTGGTAAATGCGGGTACAACGTCAATGTGAACGTTGACATGGTGCACGTACCCGTCGGCGCGCCGCCGGCGGAGGTGAGCGCGTGACCGACGCCCGCGCGGCCATCGCCAAGCTCCGGGTGGAGCTCGAGGGCCTGGGTGTGACCGATGCCTACGAAGTATGTGAGGAAGCAATCCTTTCCGTGTGGATTGGGTTAGTTATCAGCTATAAAGATGGCTTCTACCACTGGAGGGAGGGAGTGCGAGAAACACGGCATTTGGGTACCGATGCGGTTGGATGCGCCATTCGGGTGGCGCGTCGTCACGCGGAGTTGCGAACCGACGTCCCCGCCTGGTGGGACGACCTCACCGCGACGCTGCGCGGGGACGCGGCCGACTACCCGTGACCGCGATTCGGGGGGAGTGCGCCGATGCCGCATGCTCGCAGACCCGTCCGGAGAGACGTTCTCTCCCGACCCATCGCGCTCCTGCTGCTGCTCGGCCTCACGGCCTGCGGTCACGTCGCGGCGCCGCTCGTCCGGCGCGAGAACACGTCCCGCGTCAGGTCCACCCCGCCGGTACGGCCCGCCGACCCCGCGCTGATGGCGCTGCGTCTCACGCTGGCCCAGCCGGGCTGGCGCGGACGCAGGCCGCTGGTGGCCCCCGCGCCGCGGACGCTTCCCTGTCCGCGGGTCAAGTGCGTGGCGCTGACCTTCGACGACGGGCCGTTCGACCACACCGGTGCCGTGCTCGACAATCTTGCCGCCTACAACGCGCGCGCGACGTTCTTCGTCGTCGGCCAGATGGTCACCGACCGGACCGCGCCGCTGCTGCGCCGCATGGTCTCAGAGGGCCACGAGCTCGGCAATCACTCCTACGACCACCCCGCACTGCCGGGCCTGTCCGCGGACGGCGTGCGCCGGCAACTGTCGCGCACCCAGGACGCGGTGCGGGCCGCCACCGGCGTCACGATGCACCTGTTCCGGCCGCCGTACGGAGCCACCGACGGCAAGGTGGCCGGCGAGACCCGGCGTGAAGGACTCGCGCAGATCCTCTGGGACGTGGACACCCTGGACTGGCGTGACCGCAACACCCCGCTCGTGGTCCGCCGCGCGGCCGGCGCGCCGGCCGGGTCGGTGGTGCTGATGCACGACATCCACAAGACCACCGCCGACGCCGTGCCGGCCCTGCTGCGCGACCTGCGCGCCAAGGGGTATGCGTTCGTCACCGTCTCCGAGCTGTACGGCACCCGTCCGCTGCTCCCCGGCGAACGCTACGCCGGGGAGTCCGCATCCGGACGACGCTGAGACGGCCTGAGGGGTCGAGGGACCTCGGCGGCCGGGACGTCAGCCGCCGCGCTTGGCCCTGGCGGCCGTGCGCGCGCGGGAGGCGGAGTCCAGCACGACCTTGCGGAGCCGCACGGTCTGCGGGGTGATCTCGACGCACTCGTCCTCGCGGCAGAACTCCAGCGCCTGCTCCAGCGACAGCGCGCGCGGCGGGATGAGCTTCTCGGTCTCCTCGCTGGTGGAGGAGCGCATGTTGGTGAGCTTCTTCTCCTTGGTGATGTTCACGTCCATGTCGTCGGACCTGGAGTTCTCCCCGACGATCATCCCCATGTACACCTCGGTGGTCGGCGACACGAACAGCGTGCCGCGCTCCTGGAGGTTCATCATGGCGAACGCGGTGACCACGCCGGCGCGGTCGGCGACCAGCGACCCGGTGTTGCGGGTGCGCAGCTCGCCGTGCCACGGCTCGTACGCCTCGAAGACGTGGTGCACGAGACCCGTGCCGCGCGTCTCGGTGAGGAACTCGGTGCGGAAGCCGATCAGGCCTCGGGCCGGCACCACGAACTCCATGCGGATCCAGCCGGTGCCGTGGTTGGTCATGTGCTCCATGCGGCCCTTGCGCACCGCCAGGAGCTGCGTGATCGCACCGAGGTACTCCTCAGGCGCGTCCACGGTGAGGCGCTCCACCGGCTCGTGCACCGCGCCGTCGATCACGCGGGTGACGACCTGCGGCTTGCCGACGGTCAGCTCGTATCCCTCGCGGCGCATCTGCTCCACCAGGATGGCGAGCGCCAGCTCACCGCGGCCCTGCACCTCCCAGGCGTCGGGACGGTCGGTCGGCAGCACGCGCAGCGACACGTTGCCGACCAGCTCCTTGTCGAGGCGGTCCTTCACCATGCGCGCGGTGACCTTGGAGCCCTTGACCTTGCCGACCAGCGGGCTGGTGTTGGTGCCGATCGTCATCGAGATCGCCGGCTCGTCCACGGTGATCAGCGGCAGCGGCCGGGGGTCCTCGGGGTCGGCCAGCGTCTCGCCGATCATGATGTCCGGGATGCCGGCGATGGCGATGATGTCGCCGGGGCCGGCCGACTCGGCGGGCTTGCGCTCCAGCGCCTCGGTCATCAGCAGCTCACTGATCTTGACCCGCTGGATGGTGCCGTCGGTGCGGCACCAGGCGACCTGCTGGCCCTTGGTGATGGTGCCCTGGTGCACGCGGCACAGCGCGATGCGGCCGAGGTAGCTGGAGGCGTCCAGGTTGGTGACGTGGGCCTGGAGCGGCGCGGCCGGGTCGTAGGTCGGCGCGGGGATGGTGCTCGCGATCGTCTCGAACAGCGGCTCCAGGTCCGCCGAGTCCGGCATGCCGCCGTCCTCCGGACGGGTCAGCGAGGCGCGGCCGGCCTTGGCCGAGGCGTACACGATCGGGAAGTCGATCTGCTCCTCGGTGGCGTCGAGGTCCATGAACAGCTCGTAGACCTCGTCCACGACCTCCTTGATGCGGGAGTCGGGACGGTCGACCTTGTTGATGCAGAGGATCACCGGCATCTTGGCGGCCAGCGCCTTGCGCAGCACGAACCGGGTCTGCGGCAGCGGCCCCTCGGAGGCGTCGACCAGCAGCACCACGCCGTCCACCATGGACAGGCCGCGCTCGACCTCGCCGCCGAAGTCGGCGTGGCCGGGGGTGTCGATGATGTTGAGCGTCATGTCGCCGTGACGGACGGCGGTGTTCTTGGCGAGAATGGTGATGCCCTTCTCGCGTTCGAGGTCATTGGAGTCCATGACCCGCTCGTCGATGTCCTGGTTGGCGCGGAAGGCCCCGGACTGCCACAGCATGGCGTCGACTAGGGTCGTCTTGCCGTGGTCGACGTGCGCGATGATCGCGATGTTCCGCAGGTCGTCGCGGCTGTTCAAAGGCATGATGGAGTCTCGCTCTGGGGTCGTGGAGGCGCGCCGCGGACATCGCGGCCCCACCATTTTAGGCGATCGGTGTTACCCCCGGATGCCTTCACTTCGCAAATCACCACATATCCCCTAAGAACCGGCTGGGTACCGACCCCTATGGACTAAGGCGGCACGACTCGGGCAGACAGCCAACATGGTGGACGAAGGAATCACACAACTCGCCGCCTCCGCACGCCGGGCCGTCGAGCCACTCATGCCGCACCCCTGCAGGCGCTACGCGGGGGAACGCTGCCGCCTCGCCGTCTGGACGCTCGTCGTCGGCGCGTTCGCCGTCGGGTGCGTCACCCCCATGGCCGCGAACGGGGGCCGTCTCACGGCCGGTGGCCCAGGCGTAACAGGAGTAACAGGCGGCCACACGGCCGTGTGCGCGAGGCCGTCGGAGAATAAGCTCGACGCATGCCACTCGCCACAGCTTTCCCCGCGACGCTGATGACCAAGGACGGTGTCCGGATCGACGCCGCGCACACCCCCGCGCGCGGACACGGGGACCTCGGCATCGTGCTCGCGCACGGCTTCACCGGCTCATGGCGTGACAAGACCACACGGCGCATCGCGCACGTGCTCAGCGGGTACGGCGGGGTGCTGGCGTTCGACTTCCGCGGCCACGGCAGGTCCGGCGGCAGGTCCACCGTGGGGGACGCCGAGGTGCTCGACCTCGACGCCGCCGTCGCGCACACACGCTCCATCGGCTACACCCGGGTGGTGAGCGTGGGCTTCTCCATGGGGGCCGCGGTCGCCGTCCGCCACGCCGCGCTGCACCGCGGCACCGACGCCGTGGTGGCGGTCAGCGGCCCCGCCAGGTGGTACTACCGGGACACCCGTCCCATGCGACAGGTCCACTGGGCCATCGAGCGACCCGCGGGCCGTCTCGTGGCCCGCGTCGCCAAACGCACCCGCATCAGCAACGGCCGCTGGGACCCGGTGCCGCTCGCGCCGCACGAGGCGGTGTCCAGGGTCGCCCCCACCCCGCTGCTCGTCGTCCACGGCGACGCCGACACGTTCTTCCCCCTCGACCACGCACACCAGCTCTACGACAACGCACGCGAGCCCAAGGAGCTGTGGATCGAGCGTGGCTTCGGCCACGCCGAGTCGGCCGCCACGCCGGCCCTCATCCACCGCATCGGCGCCTGGGCCGCCGCCGTGCCGGCCGGGGCCCGCACGGCCACCGCGACCGGCTAGACCCCCGCAGACCACCGACAGCATCCCCGCGCATCCGAGCGACATCGTTCCCTGCGGTGACCCCCACCGCGATTCCCGGCCGGGAGGTGGATTCAGTGATCCTGGTGATCAATTCGGGATCCTCGTCAGTCAAGTACAAACTCTTCGATACAGACGGCCTCACCAGGCTCCAGGCAGGCAAGATCGAGCGCATCGGGGAACCGGGGTCCGGCGTCCCCGACCACGAGGCGGCGCTCGCACAGGTGGCCGAGGAGACCGGCATGGAGACCGGCGACCTGACCGCCGTCGGCCACCGCGTCGTCCACGGCGGCCCGCTGTTCACCGAGCCCGTCCTCATCGACGACGAGGTGTTCAAACAGCTCTGCGACATCACGCCGCTCGCGCCGCTGCACAACCCGGCCAACCTGGCCGGCATCGAGGTGGCCCGCCGCATGCGGCCCGACGTCCCCCAGGTCGCGGTGTTCGACACCGCGTTCCACGCCACCATGCCGGCCGCGGCCCGCACGTACGCCATCGACGCGGCCCTCGCCGAGCGGTACGGCGTGCGCCGCTACGGCTTCCATGGCACCTCCACCGCGTACGTCTGGCGGGTCGCGCGCGGCCTCATCCGCAGACCCGACGCCAAAGGCATCGTGCTGCATCTCGGCAACGGCGCCAGCGCGACGGCCGTGCACGGCGACCGCTGCGTGGACACCTCCATGGGGATGACGCCGCTGGAGGGCCTGGTCATGGGAACCCGTTCCGGTGACGTGGACCCCGCGGTGATCTTCCACCTGATCCGGGCCGGCATGTCACCCGACGAGGTCGAGTCGATGCTGGAGCACCGGGCCGGCCTGCTCGGCCTGTGCGGCGACAACGACATGCGCGCGGTCGTCGAACGGGCCCACGCCGGGGACGCCGAGGCGACGCTCGCGTACGAGGTGTACTGCCACCGCCTGCGCAAGTACATCGGCGCCTACTACGCGCTGCTCGGCCGGGTGGACGGCATCGTCTTCACCGGCGGGGTGGGGGAGAACTCCGCGCTGGTGCGCCGCACCGTGCTGTCGGGACTCGGCGCACTCGGCGTGCGGCTCGACCCGCTGCGCAACGCGGCTGCCGACGGGGCCCGAGTGGTGTCCACCGAGGACTCCGCCGTGACCGTCATGGTCGTGCCGACCGACGAGGAGCTCGAGATCGCACAGGAAACTTCCGCTCTGGTGGAGCGAACCTTTTCCGGATAAAAGTCGTCTACATACGCGGAGGTAGGAGACCCCGCCAGGGCCACCGCCGCTCCTGCGGCGGCTGTGGTTCCCTGAGACGGGGGCGGTCTCCCGCGTCCATGGGGCCGGTCAAGGCCGCCACCCAGCGACGCGGGGGCTCGCTGGGTGGCGGCCTGACACCGGCCTCACGTCGGGCTCGGAGTGGGCTCACATCGCGCTCGCCCCGACCTCGCACGGGCCTCGTGCCGGCCTCGCTCCGGCTCACATCGGGCTCGCTCCGGCCTCGTACCCGGCTCAGCCGAGCCGCGCGATCGACTTGTACTCGAGGTAGGCCGACATGCCTTCCGGGCCGAGTTCGCGGCCGATGCCGCTGGCCTTGAAGCCGCCGAACGGCGCGGAGGGCTCCATAGTGTTCATGATGTTCACGCCGTAGGTGCCGGTGCGCACGCGGCGCGCGACGTCCATGCCGCGCTCGGTGTCGCCGGTCCAGACGGTGCCGGACAGGCCGTAGTCGCTGTCGTTGGCGATGCGCACCGCGTCCGCCTCGTCGTCGTACGGGATCACCGACAGGACGGGGCCGAAGATCTCCTCGCGCGCGATCCGCATGTCGTTGGACACCCCGGCGAAGACGGTCGGCGCGACGTACCAGCCCCGGTCACGCGGCCGGTCCAGGCCGCCGACGACCGGCTTGGCACCCTCGTCGATGCCGACCCGGATGTACCCCTCGACGCGGTCCTGCTGCCGCTTGGCCACCATCGGCCCGATCCCGGTGGCGGGGTCGGCCGGGTCGCCGACCACCTGGCCCGACACCATGTCGGCCACGGCCTGCACCACCTCGTCGTACCGGGACCTGGACGCGAGGATGCGGGTCTGCGCCACGCACGCCTGGCCGTTGTTCATCAGCGACGCGATGGACAAAAAGCCCATGGCGGCCCCGAGGTCGCAGTCGTCCAGGATGATCGCCGCCGACTTGCCGCCGAGTTCCAGGCTGCACCGCTTGAGCTGCTCGCCGCAGATGGCCGCGATGCGACGGCCCGCGGCGGTCGACCCGGTGAACGCGACCTTGTCCACGCCGGGGTGCGACACCAGGTGCTCGCCGGCCTCCCGACCCGCGGCCACGATGTTGACGACACCGTCCGGGACGCCGGCCTCTTTGATCATCTCGGCGAGCAGATAGGAGTCGAGCGGGGTCTCCGGCGCGGGCTTGACCACGACCGTGCAGCCGGCGACCAGCGCCGGCGCGAGCTTGGTCATGATCACGAACTGCGGGACGTTCCACGGCACCACGGCGGCCACCACACCGACCGGCTCCCGGCGCACCGTCACCGGGCCGAACAGCCCCGGACGTTCGTCCTCGACCGCGAAGGTCCTACCGAGCTCGGCGAAGTACTGCAGCATGCCGAGCGGCTGCGGGGCCTGCGCGAGCTGCGAGAACGTGATGGGGGAACCCATCTCCATGGTGATCAGCTCGGCCATCTCGGCCTGACGCGCCGCGTACAGCCCGGCCAGCCGGCCGACGACGTCCGCGCGCTCCGCCATGGTCATCCGCGGCCACGGCCCCTCGTCGAACGCCTGCCGCGCGGCGGCGACGGCGCGGTCCATGTCGGCCGGGGTGCCGTCCGGTACCCTGCCGACCGTTTCCTCGGTGTGCGGGGAGATGACGTCGATGGTCGCGGTACCCGCGGGGGTCACCCAGTCGCCACCGATGAAAAGACGGTCGTGCTGAAGCATGGTCTCGTGCCTCCTGGTCGCAGCGGGTCCTGAAGTGACCGAATGCTTGCTTGCCCAGTCTTGCCGTTCCGGACGCGTATCGCTGTGACAGAACCATGTTCTGCCCCCGATGGCAAGAGCCGGCGGCCGGCGACCGGCCCCGCCGATGAGATCGGTGTCGTCGGCCCGGCCGTTCCACCGTGATTGTGCCTGCGATGGCAGGAGCCGGAGACCGGTGAGGGTCCGCACCGATAAGATCGGCGCGCGTGGCCGGACCGTTGCCAGATGGCTGTGACTGCGATCCCAAGAGCTGGAGACCGGTGAGCGGCCTCGCCGGCAGGAATTCGGTGTCCGGTGCAGGGCCGTCCGCTACGGCTATGCCTGGTGGGTCTGGTGGGCCCAAATATGCGGAAACCGGTCTCGGTCAACTGTGTCAAGTGGTAAATAGTTCGCGTACCGGTAGATAGCTTCTTCCGATCGTGTGGCGGCTCCGAAGATCGCCTTCTATAGTTTCGGGGCGTCCGAAGTGGGGAGGGCTGATGCGTCCAGGCCGGATGGCCGCGCTGGTGGCGGGGCTGCTCGGGCTGTTCTCTCTGTTCGCCGTGCCTGCGGCAGGGGCCGAGCCGAGCCCGCAGTCCCGGCTGAACCGCCTCACCAAACAGGCGGCCGACCTGCAGAAGGCGTACCGCGGCCAGATCCAGAGCCTTGAGGACGCGCAGGAGGCCGCCAAGAAGGCCCGCCGCAAGGTCGGCGACCTGCGGGCCGAGTTGGCCGACGCGGAACAGGAGATGGGTCAGTTCTACCGGAACTCCTACATGTCCGGCACAGTGGACGGCCCACGCGTCTTCTCCTACACCGGCGACCCCGACGCCATCCTCGGCCAGGTGGCCACCGTCACCTACTTCGCCGAAGAGAAGAACCAGCGCATCAAGCGCATCAGCACCTTGATCAAGGAGTCCAAGGAAGCCAGGAAGGAAGTCGAGGCCAAGATCGCCGACCTCCGCGACGAGATCAAGAGCCTCCAGGCCAAGAAGAAGGACGTCGAGGCCCTCCTGCGCAAGTTCGGCTTCCAGTCCCCCGGCTCCTCCACCGGCCTCACCGGCCGCATGGTCGCCATCCGCGCCGCCATCATGCAGAACTTCCCCATGCCGTACGGCGTCGGCTGCCTCCGCGCCGGCGACCCCGGCGAACACGGCAAAGGCCGCGCCTGCGACTTCATGATGAGCACCGGCGGCCGCCTCCCCGACGCCGCCTCCCAGGCCCGCGGCGACGCCTTGGCCCAATGGTGCATAGAAAACGGCCGCGCCATGGGCATCATGTACATCATCTGGCGCCAGCGCTACTACGACATCCGCACCGGCGCCGGCTGGCGCACCATGTCCGACCGAGGCGGCACAACCGCCAACCACTACGACCACGTCCACGTCTCGGTCTTCTGACCCCACCAGCCGTGCGGGACCTTCCAGTCGTGCCAGATCCCGTCCCCGCGTGCCAGATCCCGTCCCGTCGTGCCGGATCCCGTCCCCGCGTGCCGGATCCCGTCCCGTCGTGTCGGTCATCACCAGTCGTGCCGTGGCCCTCATACCCCCGTCCTGTGCTGCCTTTCCCCTCGGCGCCGAGGCGGCGGGACGTGGTGCGGCGAATCCGGCGCCTCCTTACGCACGCCAACCGGCAGTACGGGGAGATGGGTCACCG
Organism: Sphaerisporangium rubeum; assembly: GCF_014207705.1. Classification (NCBI taxonomy): domain Bacteria; kingdom Bacillati; phylum Actinomycetota; class Actinomycetes; order Streptosporangiales; family Streptosporangiaceae; genus Sphaerisporangium; species Sphaerisporangium rubeum. The sequence continues at coordinate 6,272,051 of NZ_JACHIU010000001.1, read as the reverse complement.
TCCCCACCGTGGTCCTCACCTCCAGGCGCTGAGGCGCCTTCCGGCGCGGGCTGTGTTCCCCAGGGGCTTGGCCCTTCATGGGAAACCCCACCTGGGCTGCTGCGTCCCCAGCCCACCCATCAGAGTCACCCCACTCCAACTCGGCCACCCACCCAACCCCACCCCCCCGACCGGAACAGACATCGTCAAGCCGCCGAAGTCGTCCAACTCCTACCTGGCCACCCACCCGACCCCACCCACCCGACCCCACCCACCCGACCCCACCCACCCGACCCCACCCACCCGACCCCACCCCCCCGACCGGCACAGACATCGTCAAGCCGCCGAAGTCGTCCAACTCCAACCCGGCCATCCACCCCGACCCCCACCCCCTCCCGACCGGCAAACAGCAGGTCGCGTCTGTCTTTTCCGGCGTCGAAGCGGCCGGACGTGGTGCTGCGGATTCGGTGCCGCCGTATGGTGGCTCGCCGGGTCAGGTGGTCGGCCAGGGCTCGGAGTGGGTGGTGAGTTGGGTTCGGAGCCAGTGGTAGGAGGCTTTGGGGGTGCGGGTCTGGGTGGGGAAGTCCACGTGGACGAGGCCGAAGCGTTGGGTGTAGCCCTCGGACCACTCGAAGTTGTCCAGGAGGGACCAGACGTAGTAGCCGCGGACGTCCACGCCTTCGTTCATCGCGGCGCGTACGGCCCCGATGTGGCCGTCGAGGTAGTCGATGCGGGCCTGGTCGTCCACGGTGCCGTGGGGGGTGAGTTCGTCGGGTTGTGAGCAGCCGTTCTCGGTGATGTACACGGGGGGGAGCGCGTCGCCGTATCTGGCGGCCAGGCCGGTGAGGAGTTCGCGCAGGCCGTCGGGGACGACGGGCCAGCCGAAGGCGGTGGTGGGGTAGCCGGTGATGCCGGCGTCCTCGAAGGGGAGGTCGGCGGGGTCGGCAGGGGCCGAGATCCGGGTGGGGTTGTAGTAGTTGATACCGATGCCGTCCAACGGCTGGGAGATGGCCGAGAGGTCGCCGTCCTGGACCACGTCCAGGTCCACCCCGTAGGCCGACAGATCCGGATACTCGCCGAGCAGCACAGGGTCGTTGAACAGGCGGTTGTGCAGTGTGTCGTACGCGTCGGCGGCCCGGACGTCCGCCTCGGAGTCCGACGCGGCCCATACCGGGGTGCAGTTGTTGGTGATGAGGACCTGCCGCGCACCTTCGGCCCGCAGGGCCTGGACGGCGAGTCCGTGGCCGAGGAGCTGGTGGTGCGCCACCGGAAGCGCGTCCAGCAGGAGGGCCTGTCCGGGAGCGTGGGTCCCGAGACCGTGACCGAGGACCATGTGGACGAAGGGCTCGTTCAAGGTGATCCACAACGGCACGCGGTCCGCCAGCCGGGCCGCGACGATGCCGGCGTAGTCGGCGAGGCGGGCCGAGGTGTCGCGCGACAGCCACCCCCCTTGGTCCTGGAGGGCCTGCGGCAGGTCCCAGTGGAACAGCGTCGCGGCAGGCACGATGCCACGCGCGCACAGCCCGTCCACCAGGCGGTCGTAGAAGTCGAGCCCGGCGGCCGTCGGGGCCCCTGCGCCGGTCGGCTGGATCCGTGACCAGGAGATGGAGAAACGGTAGGAGTTCACCCCGAGACCGGACATCAACGCGATGTCCTCCTCGAAGCGGTGATAGTGATCGCAGGCGTCGTCCCCGGTGTGTCCTTCGCGTACACGGCCGGGTTCGTGGGAGAAGGTGTCCCAGATGGACGGCCCGCGGCCGTCCGCCGTGACGGCGCCTTCGATCTGGTAGGACGCCGTGGCCGTGCCCCAAAGAAACATTCGACCCTCCGCTGATATGAGTAATCCTCAGATTAGGCCGCGCACCTCGGGCTGGGGAGGATGATGGAGGCATGAGCAACGTCTCCGCAGGGACGCTCCGCCGCCGACCCGCACAGCGCCGCAGCGTGGAGCGGGTCGAGCGAATGCTGGACGAATGTGCCCGGCTCCTGGACGAGGTCGGCTACGAGGCCCTGACCACCAAAGAGGTCGCCCGCAGAGCGGGGGTCCCCATCGGCACGTTCTACCAGTTCTTCTCCGACAAACAGGCCCTGGTCCGTGCGCTGGCGCTGCGCAACCTCGACGCCTTCCTCGCCCGCCTGGCCACGCGGTACGGCTCGGCCGGCGTCGCCGACTGGACCGAGGCCGTGAACCTCACCGTGGACGAGTTCGTCGCGATGAAGCGCACCACTCCGGGCTTCGCCATCGTCGACTTCGGCGAGATCTTCCACACCCCCGGCGGCCCCCCGATCGAAGGCACGAACCGCCTGCTCGACGCCGCTCTGGAGAACAACGTCATCGTCGCCGACCGCCTCCGTGCGCTCGTCGTCGACTTCCTCGGCGCTCCACCCGGGCCGGACCTCGACCGAGCGCTCATCGTCGCCGTGGAGGCGGCCGACGCCGTGCTCAAGCTGGCTTTTCGCACCCGCCCCGGTGGCGACCCCGAACTGATCGCCGAGTGCAAAGAGCTTCTCCGCCGCTACCTGACGGAGCACATGCCGGCACAGTGACGGCCGCCACAGGGCCGCGCCGACGCCACCGGACGCGGTGCGGTGACGGAGACGCGGCCCGACGTTGTACGGCGAAGGCGGCGCGGTCCGATGTGGTGCGGTGACGGAGACGCGGTCCGATGTGGTGCGGTGACGGAGACGCGGTCCGGCGCTGTACGGCGAAGGCGGCGCGGTCCGATGTGGTGCGGTGACGGCGGCGCGGTCCGGCGGCCCGGTGTGGCTACGCCAGCGCCGGGTCGTCCAGGCGGGACCGCAGCTCGTCGTCCAGCTTCAGGTCCGCCGCGCCGAGGGTCTCCTCGACCTGCGCGAGGGTGCTCGCGCCGACGATCGGCACGATGCCCTGCGCGATGAGCCACGCCAGCACCACCTGGTTCACGGTGGCACCGAGGTCGCCCGCGACCGAACGCAGCGCCGCGAGCCGCCGCGTCGTGCCGGGATGGTCGTACGCCGGCGGGATGGGCCGGTCCTCACGGGTATAGGCGCCGGCGAGCAGGGACGTGTAGGCCCACAACCGGAGCCCCTCCGCGCGCAGGTAGTCGAAGGTCTCCTCCGAGGCCTGCACATGGCCCCCCTCAGGCATGCGCGTGCCGGGGCGAGGACGCAGGTAGGAGTGGCGCAGTTGCAGCAGGGAGTAGCCGGGACGACCGGCGGCGCGTGCGATGCTCCGTGCGCGCTCCACCCGCCAGGTGGCGTGATTGGACGCGCCGAGCTCACGGACCTTACCCGTCTCCACCAGCTTGGCCATCGTCGCCACCTGGTCCTCGAGCGGAGTGGCGCGGTCCTCGACGTGGGCCCAGTACACGTCCACGTGCTCGGTGCCGAGGCGCCGCAGGCTGCCGTCGATCGCCGCGCGGATCATGGGTTTGGCCAGCCCTTCCGGCCGGTCCAGCGTGCGGTCACCGGGTACGGCCGGGAAGGCGCCGCACTTGGTGCTCAGCACGATGCGGTCGCGCATACCCGGACGCGCCGCCAGCCACCTTCCGATGGTGGCCTCACTCTCCCTCCCTGTGGCGCCTTCCAACCAGAACGGATAGTTGTTCGAGGTGTCGATCACAGTGCCGCCGCCTTCGACGAAGCGGTCGAGAATGGCGAACGACGTCGCCTCGTCCACAGTGGTGCCGAACGGAATGGCCCCGAGCGCGATGTGAGTCATGCCGCAAACCCTGCACGCTGGAGCGCGCTCCAGGTCAAGACCATCGTTTTCGAGTCACTCGGAGAGAGCCGCCGGTTCGGGCCGCCGGTTCGGGCCGCCGGTTCGGAGTCGCCGGTTCGAGCCGCCGGTTCGGAGTCCTGTGCCATGTCACCGGTTCGGAGTCCCCGGTTCGGAGTTTCGTGCCGGAGTCCTCGGTTCGGAGTCCTGTGCCGGAGCCTCCGCTTCGGAGTTCCGTGCCGAGTCTCCGGTTCGGAACCCCCCGTTCGGAGTCGCCGGTTCGGGGCCGCCGGTTCGGAGTCGCCGGTTCGGGGCCGCCGGTTCGGAGTCGCCGGTTCGGAGTCGCCGGTTCGGAGTCCTGGATTTCCGGCTGAGCTGTCGGTCCGCATTGCGCGCATTGACCTGGAGTGTGCTCCAGGTGTCATGATGCGACCTGTGAGCGTCTACACCCCTGGAGAGGCCGCGGAGGAGTCAGGGTTCAGTCTGGACACCCTGCGGTACTACGAGCGCATCGGCCTGCTGGAGCCCGTGCAACGCAATTCCGCGGGCCAGCGGCGTTTCAGTGACGGCGACATCGGGTGGCTCGGCATGCTCCGCTGCCTGCGTGGCACCGGCATGCCGATCTCCGAGATGCTTCGCTTCGCCGAGCTGACCCGCGCGGGAGACCACACCGTGGCCGACCGCATCGCCCTGCTGGAGGCGCACGACCGCGCCGTCGAAGCGAAGATCGCCGAGCTGCGCGAGAAGCAGTCGGCCATCCAGTACAAGATCGGCTATTACCGCGACGTCCTCGCGTTGGACGACCTCGACCGCGTCCCCGACGAGGCCGACGCGAGCACCTAGACGGGGGTCGCGGGCACGGTGGTGGCGTCGCCCGTCGCATGACCCCTCAGGCGGCGCCGGCCCTCCGATCCGGCGGTCCGGCGCCGCCTGGCACAAGGTCCTCGGCCCAGGTTCGCAACAGTGCTCGGCCCAGGTCGCAATGGCTCCGGCGTAAGTCGTTACGGTGGTGCCGGCCCGGGCCGCAATGGTGTTCGGCCGAGGTCGCCACGGGTCGCCATGGTCCCGGCCAGGTCGCCATGGTCCCGGTCAGGTCGCCAGAGTGCCGGTCTCGGTCGACACGGTGTCGGTCTCGGCTTCGGTGGTGCGGTATGCCTCGGCCTGCAAGGTGTACAGCTCGGCGTAGATGCCGTCGAGACGCATCAGGTCGTCGTGGGTGCCTTGTTCGGCCACGCGGCCGTGGTCCAGGACGTAGATGCGGTCGGCGTAGCGGACGCTGGCGAGGCGGTGGGTGATCAGCAGGACGGTGCGGCCGTCGGCGTGGTCGCGGATGCGTTCGAACAATGCGTGCTCGGCGCGTGCGTCGAGCGCGGCGGTGGGCTCGTCGCAGATGAGCAGGGGAGCGTCGCGGTAGAAGCCGCGGGCCACGGCGATGCGCTGCCACTGGCCGCCGGACGGCTCCTGGCCGTCCTTGAAGCGGCGGTCGAGCAGGGTGCGGTAGCCGTGCGGCATCTCCGCGACCACGGCGTCGGCTCCGGCCACCCGGGCCGCGTCGTGCAGGGCCTGCTCGCCCTTGTCCAGGCCCATGGCGATGTTCTCGCGCACGGTCAGCGGCCACCGGGTGTGGTCCTGGGCGATGACGGCTATGTGGCGCCGCAGATCATGCTGGTCGACGTCTGCTATGTCGGTGTCGTCCCACCGCACCCGGCCGGTCTCCGGCTCGTACAGACCGGCGAGGATCTTGGACAGGGTCGTCTTGCCTGAGCCGTTCTCGCCGACCAGAGCGACCACCTCGCCGTGGTTCAGATGGATCGAGACGTGGTCGAGCACCGCGTCCTCCTTGCCGGGGTAGCGGAACGTCACGTCCTCGGCGGTGATCCGTGTGAACGACGACGGCGCGGGGCCGCGTGGCTCGCGGTCGACGGCCTCGCGCGCACGCCGGCAGAAGTCCAGGAAGTCGGTGAAGTACAACCCCTGCTCGTACAGCCGGTTGGTGGCGAACATGAAGTTGGCCAGCGACGACTGCCCGGTGCGGATCGCCAGCACGGCGGTGCCGGCCACGGCGAGGGCCACCGAGCCCACGGCCAGCAGCAGCCCGAGCGCGGCGTACACGATGGCGGTGCCGACTCCGCCGAGCGCCTCGCCGATGATCCGCGCGACGGTCTGCTTCCGCGCCGTACGCAGCACCGCGTCCTGCTCGGCCCCCGCGACCCGGTCGTACAGCCGGATGAGGAACTCGCGCATGGTGAACGACCGCACCTCGGCCGCGGTGTTCTTGTCGGCCATCAGGTCGGTCAGGATCCACTTGCGGCGGCTCACGGGGATGAGCGCGTACATCGTCGTGTACCGCAGGCGGGCCGACCGCACCGCGGCCCAGGCGTCGGGGAGGACGGCGAGCACCAGCAGCGGCAGCAGCACCGGGTGGAGGATGCCGAGCACACCCGCCGCGGCGGCGATGCCGATCAGCGCGGTCAGCACGTCGATGGTCGCGTCGACCACGCTGTCCGCCACCGCGACCCCGCGCAGGCGGGCCCGTTGGAGCGAGTCGTGGAACTCGGGGTCGTCGTAGCGGATGAGATCGACCTGACTGGTCAGCTCGTACAGCTGCCGCTCCGCGATGCGAGCGACCTGGGGCTCCAGCCGCGACTGGGCCCAGCCCGCGCCGGCCTGCAGCGCGGTGCGCAGTGTCGCGGCGGCACCGACGAGCAGCAGTGCCGGCAGCGCGGCGCGGACACGGTCAGGTGTCGGTCCCGCGGCGAACAGCGCCTGCAGCACGCCGGTCGTGGCGAGCAGCCCGAAGGCGGTGAACACCCCGCCGAGCATGCTCAGCGTGACGGCCGCGACGGTGTCACGCGGACCGGCGAGCCACGCGATGCGCACGGCCTGGGTGACGAGCGCCGGCAGCCTGCGCGCGATGGTCAGGAACCCCACCCCCGTCATCGTCCCCAGGTGGGCCTGCCAGTCGCCGAAGGTGACCTCACCGAGGTCGGCGTCGTCCTCACCGCTGCCACCCGGAGCCGGCCGCGACGTGAGCGGAGGCGACGCGGCGGCCAGGGAGACCGGCGGCGGCGCGGGAGGGGACGGCAGAGGAGGGGGAAGGTCGGACGAACCGTCCGGGGTGGAGGACGCGGCCCCGGACGAAGGAGAGGTCGGGGACGAGGACGTCTGCTCGGACGGGGACGAGGTGGTCGTCTCGGACGGGGACGAGGACGTTGTCTCGGACGGGGACGAGGACGTCTGCTCGGACAGGGTCGCGGCCGCGGCCTCGGACGGAGGCGGGGACGTCGGGCCGGACGGAGGGGAGGACGTCGGGCCGGACGGAGGGGAGGACGTCGGGCCGGACGGAGGGGAGGATGTCGGCTCAGGCGGTGGCGAGGCGGTGATCTCGGAGGGGTGGGATGACGTCGACCCGGGCCGGGGGGAGGAGGCCGGCCCGGAGTGGGGCTCGGAATCCTGGGGAAGGTCTGCCATACAGGCAGTGTGACGACCGTCACCGACAGTTTTAACCGGAGTCGGTAAAGAGCCGCATTAAGTTGAAAGTCCAATTATCGCTATTGGTGGCTTTGCTGAGGTCGCCCGGCGATGTTCACGGGGTATTCATCGCCTCACTCTCCGCGCAAGTCGATCTCCCGCGCGAACCCCGGTGCGCGGGACGGGCCGGACATGGCGAGGAGGCGTTCGGCCTCCTCGTGCAGTACGGCGATGAGGAGCAGTTCGACGTGGAGGTCCTCCAGATCGACCGTTTCCATCAATGTCTCCCGATGTGAGGTGCCTGCCAGGCCCGTCGGGTGCCTGGGACGGCGATGTTCATCGGATCTTACCTTCAGTGACGACCACTGGGGGATCTCACCGGTGCTGATCACCGCACGTATATATCGGTCGAGCCGTAACCGGACCATCGGTCGGCTCCCTCGGGTGCGCCGCTCGCCCGGCGGGGGTGTGATGCGGATTCGTCCTCGCCGCACTTCGTTCTCCCATCGCCGGACCGCACGGCTGGCGTGGCGCTCGCCGCGGGAACGTGCCATGTTTCGGACCCTCTCCCGGCGTCTCCGCCTGGCGTGGGACGTGATCTGATCAGAGTAACCAATGTGATCTTATTTACGGAAGGTGGTATTCGTGGTTAGAGCAAGATGAGTAGTGCATCTGATAACGGACGCCTGTGTTGACCGGAAGGTTCACACTCAGGCCGGTTACGTCCAACGATGCCGCTATATGAAGCGCTATTGGCGCGGCCCGCGGCGTGCGTGAGGACCCTCCCTGTCGAGCGGCACGACCATGGCCGACGCCGACAGGACGGGTACGCGGCTCAGGTCGCGAGGAGCGGCAGCCTGCGCGTGGCGCCGGTGCTGTGCAGGTCGGCCTCGATGCGGGCCGCGGTGGCGAGCAGCGGCGGGAGCAGATCGCGGCGCGCGGACTCGACGGATGTGCGGCTGGCGTGGGTGGAGACGTTGACCGCGGCGACCACCTCGCCGGTGCGGTCCCTGATCGGCGCGGCGATCGAGCGCAGCCCTTCCTCCAGCTCCTGGTCCACCAGGGCCCAGCCCTGCGCGCGCACCCGGGCCAGCTCGGCGTCGAGACGGGCCCGTGTGGTGACGGTACGGGAAGTGTGCCGCTCCAGCGTGGCCCGCGCGTAGTACGCCTCCAGGCCGGCGGCCGGCAGCCACGCGAGCAGCACCCGGCCCATCGAGGCCGAGTGCGCCGGGAACCTCGTGCCGATGCTGATCGTCACCCGCATGATGCGCGTGGCGGGGACCCGGGCCACGTACACGATGTCCGGCGGGTCGAGCACGGAGACCGACGCCGACTCGTGCACCTCGGCCACCAGGCGCTCCAGGTGCGGCAGCGCGACCTCCGGCAGGGTGAGGCCGGACAGGTAGGCGTACCCGAGTTCGAGCACGCGAGGCGACAGCGCGAAGAGCCGACCGTCGGTGCGCACGTACCCGAGCTCCACCAAGGTCAGCAGGAACCGCCGGGCCGCCGCTCTGGTCAGCCCGGTGGCCCGTGCCACCTCGCTGAGGGTGAGCTCGGGTGCGCCGGAGTCGAAGGCTTTGATGACCGCGAGCCCCCGAGCCAGCGATCGCACGAATTCCTCGGCCATATCCCCTCTCTTCGCGGGTGACCGTTCGTTTCGCGGGTGACCGTTATATCAGGGCGTGGCGTGGCCGCAACTCCCCGTCGTCAAGGCCGTCTCGCCGCACGTTCCGGCGATCGGCGCATAACGGTCGATAGGCGAACAATCATGCTTGAATTCGACGCTACTGATCGAAACAGGGGAGGTCAACGGCGGGCCGGTGTCCCTGGAGAGTCAGATTGTTGACTCCCCGTGGTCGGAGGCGTAGCTTGCACCAATACTGTTCAGCTGAAGAACTTCCGTTCGACAGCCGAACACAGTCCTCCTCTGGGGTGCTCATGCGTCGCTCCACGGCTCGGCCGTCCGCCATGCTCTCCGGTGATCCCGCTCCCGGCCGTGTGACCCCCGAGGCACGACGGTGACCGACGCGGGTGAGGATCCCGGAGCCGTGAGCGGCCCGGGGGACGTACGCGACGCCGTGTTCGACGCGGTGCGGCATGCCGGGATCACCGCCGTCTTCGGCGACCCCGGCGTGGCGGACACCCACCCGCTCGGCGGGTTACCCGGCGACCTCTCGCTCATCGCGGGAGCCAACGAGTGCATCGCCGCCGCCATGGCCACCGGCTGGGCCCTCGGTCACGACGGGCCCGCGCTGGTGCTGCCGCGCACCTCCGCCGGGCTCGGCGCGCTCGCCGCGGCACGGGCCAACCACGCGCCGCTCGTCGTGCTGGCCGTACGCCACGACCACGGCCGGCCCGCGCTCGACCCGGCCGGTGAGCACCTGGTCTGGTCGGCCAGGCCCGCGCACGCGCGTGACGTCCCCGCGGCCGTCGCGCGGGCCGCGCTCGAAGCCGTCACCGGCCGCGGCCCGGCCGTCGTCCTCGCTCCGATGGACGGCTGGGACGAGCCGTACGGCACGCGACCTCCCGTCCCCATGGACGTCCGCCGGCCCTGCCGTGTGTCCGCCGAGGACGTCGCACCTCTGGCGGCCCTGCTCGCCGCCGCGCGCTCGCCGGTGCTCGTCACCGGCGCGCTCACGGGGAACGGCCGCGCCTGGACGGCACTCGCCTCCCTGGCCGACCGCCTGAGCTGTCCCGTCTGGCAGGAACCGTCCGCCGGCCGTCCCGGCTTCCCCCAGGACCACCCGAGATTCGCCGGGGTCCTCCCCACGGACAGGGACGGCGGCGGCCGTCCGGTGCTCGACGGACACGACGTGGTGGTGGTCGTCGGGGCCCCTGCCTTCAGGGCCGCCGACCACGACGCGCTGCTACCCGACGGCGCCACCGTGGCGGTGGTCGGCGACGATCCCGGTGCGATGCACCGGGGACCGGCGGCGCTCGCGCTGCTCGCCTCGCCTGCCGCGGTGTGCGAGCGGCTCGCGGTCACGCTTCCCCAGCGGGACGACGGCCGGTCCGCACCCGCCGGCCGGCCCGGCCTCCTCGGCCGCGCCGCCGAAGGGGAGTCGTTACGGGCCGGTGTCGTGCTGGAGGAGCTCGCCGCGCGCCTGGCGCCAGAGGCGATCGTGGTGGAGGAGGCCCCCGCCGTCCGGGGAGCCCTGCACCGGTTCGTCCCGGCCCGCCGGCCGCTCGGTCATCTGTCCGCGGTGTCGTCGGGCCCGGGTTTCGCGCTGCCGGCCGCGATCGGCCTGCGGCTCGCGAGGCCGGACCGGCCCGTGGTGGCCCTGCTCGACGGAGCGGCCACCCTGTCGGCGGCGCAGGCCCTGTGGACGGCGTCCTGCCACCGGGTGGGTGCGCTGTTCGTCGTCCTCACACCGACCGGTGGAGCCGCGTGGCCGGGGTTCGCGGGGGTCGATCCGGCGTCGCTGGCGCGGTGCCTCGGTTGTCCCGCCGTACGGGTGGACGCGCGCGCGGCGCTGGCCGAGGTCTTCGACGAGGTGGTCCCGGCCCTGTGGGCCCGCGAGGAGCCGCTCCTGGTGGACGTGCTGGTCGACCCGGACACCTGACGGGTGTCACCTGACGCTTTCTTCTGGGCCCCGCGAGGAACCGCTCCCCGTGGACGAGCCGGTCGACCCCGGCATCTGAGCGGTGTCATGAGCCATCCCGCCTGACGCTCCTTTCTGATCACGGGATAACTTCTGGTGCTGTGAACAGCCCCACCCCCTCCCTGGTTCCCCCGTCGTCCGGACATCCCTCCCGTGGAACGCGAGATCTTCGCTTCTGGGCCGGGGTGTTACTGGTCGCGGGATTCGTGGTGGCGTCACTGAACCTGCGGCCGGCCCTCGCCGGGGTCTCGCCGCTGCTCGGCCAGATCATGGCGGACCTCGGGCTCGGCGCCGCCGCCGGCGGCGCGATCACCACGGTCATGGTGCTCTGCCTCGGCCTCGCGGGCCCCGCGGCCCCGGCGCTGGCCGGCCGGATCGGGCTCGACCGCACGCTGCTGGTCGGCCTGATCGTCCTCGCGGCCGGTGTGGCGCTGCGGGTGAGCGGCGGGGTGATCGCGGTGTACGCGGGCTCGGCGGTCGTCGGCATCGCGATCGCCGTCATGAACGTGTCCATGCCTGGTGTGGTCAAGGAGCACTTCCCGCGCCACGTCGGCGCGTTCACCGGCATCTACGTGTCCGGCCTGGTCGTGGGGGCCGCCGGCGCCTCGGCCGTCATGGTGCCGCTCGCGGAGGAAGGCGGCTGGCGCTTCGCGGCGCTGACCCCGGCCGCGCTCGCCGCGTTCGCCGCCGTCCTGTGGGTCCCCCAGGCGGTGCGCCGCGCGGGCCGCGCCGGCCGGAGCACGGCGGTGCCGAGGCGGTACGCCGTGCTGCTGCGGGACCGCGCGACGTGGTACATCACCGGCTTCATGGGTGTGCAGTCGCTGACCTTCTACGTGATGCTGGCGTGGCTGCCGACGATCTTCCACGACGCCGGGCTCCCGGAGGACGAGGCCGGATATCTGCTCGCGCTCACCAACCTCGCGCAGCTCGCCGCCACCCTCACCGTGCCGTGGCACGCGGGCCGCGCCTCCACACAGGCGCCGCACGTCACGGTCGCCGCCGCGCTGTCCATCGCCGGCTACCTCGGCGTGCTGCTCGCGCCGGTCACCGTCCCCTGGGTGTGGATGATCCTGCTCGGCGCGGGACAAGGCGCCTCGCTGGCGCTCGCGCTGCTCCTCATCACACTGCGCGCACCCGACCCGGCGTCGGTCACCGCGCTGTCCGCCGTGGCCCAGACGGCCGGCTACGTCATCGCCGCGCTCGGCCCGCTGCTCGTCGGTGTGGTCCACCAGATCACCGGCGGATGGACGGTGCCGCTGGTCGCCGGCACGGTCGCGTGCGGCGGTCAGCTGCTGCTCGGCCTGCTCGCCGCCAGGCCGGTGACCGCATCCGGCCACACCGCCGCGCGTGTCACACCGGACCCCGCCACCGAAGGCCCCTAACATCCCAGCGTGGCTCATCACTCCCTGGCTCGGGACCCCCAAGTCCCCGGCGCCTCCGTGCGCCGTCCCCTGCGGAGCCCCGGGCCAGGGAACCACCCGGCAGGCTAGACCAGCGCCTCCTGCGGCTCCTGCCGCAGCTCGTCGGCGTAGCTCACCGACGAGCGGCGCATCACGCCGTCGTCGCTGATGGTGTACTGACCGAGGCGCCACAGCGGCGGCGAGTACGCGTGGATCGACACGCTCGTCTCGGCGTGGCCGTTGACACGGTGGATGTGCTCGGGACCGAACGACAGCGTGTCCCCGGTGCGCACCAGGGTCTCCCTGTGCTCGCCGCCGATCCGCGGGTTCGACTCCTTCAGGGTGCCGTCGACCACGCGCAGCGCTCCGGAGGAGACGTCGTGGTCGTGCCAGCCGGTGTCGTCCTCGGGCCGCCAGCAGATCAGCCAGACGTCCACGTACGAGTCGCGGTACAGCGAGGCGTAGTGGCGGGCCTCGCCGTTCGCGCCGAAGGCGACCTGGTGCGACCACAGTTCGGGACGGTCCGCGATGTCGTCCACGAGCGACCGCAGCTCGCGCGGATCAAGGAAGCGGTCGGGCAGTGACTCCCAGCTCATCTGGGTTCGGCTCCTTAGTTCACGACGGATGTGGTGGCGGGGGTCCCGGCCGCGCCGAGGAGGCGGGCCGGGTTGGTACACCGCATCTGCTGCTCGGCGGCGGCTCCGAGCAGTGTCTTCGCGGGGGAGGCGTAGGGACGGTCGGAGCCGAGGACGACGACCTCGATGCCGGTCACCCGGGTGATCGCGTCGATGGCCTGGTGGCCGTAGGAGGAGGTCTCGAGGAACACGTCGGGGTCGACGACGCCTCTGGTGGAGCCGCCTCGTGCGATCAGGCGCTCGGTGTGCAGCGGCGCGAGGCCCGCGAGCAGCGCGAAGCACACGCGCAGGCGGGGGTGGCGCGGCCGGCCGAACGCGTGGAAGGCGTACCAGGCGGCGTGCATCTGCTGCACGTACGGCACGACCGCGGCCCACCAGGCGGGAGCGCCTGGCGCGCTCGCGGGGCCGGGGTGGACGAACAGGGGAAGGTCGCGCTCCTCCAGCAGGTCGAGCAGCGGCGCGGCGCGCTCCAGCCCTGCCGCGTCGCCGACGGCGGTGGCGGGGAGCTGGAGGCCGGCGAAGCCGCGGTCCAGTGCCGCGGCGGTACGCGCGGGGTCGATCTCGCTGACGCAGGCGCCGGCCCAGGCGCCGAACGGCGCGGGGAGCGCGAGCGCGCCGTCGTGGTAGGCGTCGATCAGGGGCCAGGCCTCGTCAGGCGGCAGGTGCTCGATCCCGAGAGGGCTGGACAGGGAGACCAGGGCCAGGTCGAGGTCCGCGTCGAGCGCGCGGCGCCGCTCGGCGTCGTGGTCGCGCGGGTCGGTCGCGAACGGCTGCTCGCCGTGCAGGTGGAGCGTCCAGCCGTCCAGGAACGGCGGGGTGTCGCGCCGGCGCAGCGCCTCTGCGAAGCCGGGGGTCCAGATGTGCTGGTGCACGTCCGTGGCCATGGTCACCTCCTGCCTCACAGTGTAACCTATAAAACCTACTCACTTAGTAGGCATTGTGCGTCTTCGCCGGTGGACCTGACGGCGTAGTGGTGAAGCGGTTCACTGATACGTTTCAGTGAACCGCTTCACATGGCATACGTCAATACGGAGGACACATGCCGGAGGTGACGCATGCCCGTCCCGCGCGGTGATTGGGCATAGGCTGGACCGGTGCCGCGCTCCCAGCCGCGTAAGCGGGCGACCATCCGTGAGGTGGCTCAGGCGACCGGCCTTTCTCCCGCGGCGGTCTCCTACGCTCTGCGTGGCATGCAGGTCTCCGAGGAGACCATCGAGCGCGTGCGCCGGGCCGCGGCCGAGCTCGGCTACGAGGCCGATCCCATCGCGCGGGCCCTCGCCAGCGGACGTACCGGCATGATCGGGCTGTTGTGCGGCTCCTTGGAGGACCTCTGGCAGCAGTCGCTCGCGGTCGGCATCGGCCGCGCGCTGCGCGACAAGGACCGTTACGCGCTGATCCTGGACGCGGCCGGCGATCCCGCGCGGGAGCGCACCCTCGCGCACCAGCTCCGCGACCAGCGTGTCGACGGCATGATCGTGCAGCCGGTGGACCCCGCCGCGGCCCTGTGGGCCGAGCTGGCCGAGACGCTGCCGGTGGTCGCGATCGGCGACGCGCTCACCGGGGCCCGCACGGCCGGGGAGGTGGTGTTCGACAACCGCCGCGGCGTGACGATGGCTCTGGAGTACCTCAAGGAGAACGGCCACCACCACATCGCCGTGCTCACGTCGACCCGGCCGAGCACCCCCGACCGGCCCGCCGACGTGTACGTCACCGCCGAGGCCGAGCGGCTCGGCCTGCGCATCGACGTGGTGACCGCGCCGCAGGGCCTCACCGCCACCACCGAGGCGGCGTGCGCTCTGCTGAGCTCCGCCGACCGTCCCACCGCGGCGTTCTGCTTCTCCGACTCCATCGCCTACGGCGTCTACGCCGCGGCGTCCGAGCTCGGCCTCGCCGTCCCCGGCGACATCTCGGTCATGGGGTACGACGACCATCCGATGTCCGGCCTGCTCACCCCCGCGCTCACCACCGTCGACTGGGACATCGACGGCATCGTGCGGGCCGCGGTGCGCCTGGTCGTGGCGGCGGCCGACGGCCGGGCCCGCAGGCGCCGCGTCATCCAGGAACCCGCGCTGCGCGAGCGCGGCTCGGTCGGCGCCCCGTCCTAGTCCTGGCTTTCGCGGCTTCAGTCCTCGCCGAGGCCGAGGAGCATGTCGAGCACCCAGGTGATGATCCCGACCAGCAGCGCTCCCCAGAAGGCGGCCCAGAAACCGTCCACGTGGAACGGCAGGTCGACCTGGTCGGCGATCCAGCTCGTCAGCAGGAGCAGCAGCGCGTTCACCACCAGGGCGAACAGGCCGAGGGTCAGCACGTAGAACGCGCAGCCGATGGTCTTGATGATGGGTTTGAGCACGGCGTTCACCACGCCGAAGATGAGCGCGACGGCGAGCAGCGTGCCGGCGGTCACGGCGGTGGTGCCGCCGGTGACGGTGATCCCCGGGATCAGCCGGGTGGCGGCCCACAGGGCCGCCGCGACGATTATGATCTTGACAATGATCTTCACGCCCTTGATGGTGGCACGTCGCACCGGTTGATCGGTAGGGCGGAAGGCCAGGTGGACGCCGGAAAACGGCACCTGTGCCACTAAGATCTGCATATCCCTCAGATCACTGGGAAAGTGGTGAAAGAGGGGTGATCCTTAATGGACCAGGATGAACTGCAGGCGCTGCCGCCGAGGGAACTGCACGACCGCGCGGTCCGCTACGCCGTCGCGCACGGTGATGTCGGCTTCCTGTGGGAACTCCTGAAAGCCATCCCCGTCGCCGAGGCCACCACCGGCCACACCGAAGAGGCCGCCAACGACCTCAGCCGCTTCTCCGCGCTGCTCAGCGACGCCATGGGAGCCGGCGAAGGCGAACTCGGCGAGGCCCTCCGCCCCGTGTACGTCGACTACCTGTCCAAACACCCCGAAGCCTGAGACCTGCCGCGGGTCACCGCCTCCCCCGGCGACCCGCACGGCACCCGGCCGGCGGCTGCCCCGGCTCGTACGCGACGGCCCTAGGCTCTGCCGTATGGCATCGGTCAATGTGGAACGCACCGACGACGGCTTCGTCGCCCGCAACGCACGCGGCGCGACCGTCCAGATCGGCAGCAGCGACACCGAAGGCGTCTTCACCCCCGTGGAGCTCCTCCTCGCCGCCGTCGGCGGCTGCAACATCGTCACCGTGGAACCTCTCACCGCCAAACGCGGCCACCGCATGGCCCGCCTGCAGATGACGGTCCAAGCCGACAAGGCCGCCTCCAACATCCTCGGCCCGGTGACCATCACCTACGAGGTCGAACTCCCCGAAGGCGACGAGAAGGCCGAGGAGGTCTTCCGCAACGTCGCGGCCCGCGTCCACGCCAACTACTGCACCGTGAGCAACACCCTGCAGAAAGGTGTCCCCGTCCACCTGGCCTTCGAGGACTGACCCCCGTCATCGTCCCGGCCCCCGCACTCCCGGCCCTTCCCCTCCGGTCGCGCCGCCATCCCCCCGGGACGAGGCCGTGAAGCCTCGCGGGTTAGACGGAATCTATACCTTCCGATGACGAGCGCCTCAGGCCCCGGTATGTAGTGTTAAGGCAGGTCAAGGGGGATGCGCCGGCGCCAGGAATGGCGCATTGGAGCTTTCTGCCACAAGGACGCGGTGGGGGACCGTGTCCGTACTGCGGGACTCGCCCCGGTGCCTTTGGGGGAAGACACCGGCGCAGGACCGTACCAGGGGCCGGGCAGGCGGGGGACTGCCCGGCCCCGACCTGTCTCCACCTCCCGGCCGCCGCCTCGCGATGTCGCGGCAGAGCGGTCCCGATGAGGCGATTTCGTCGGCCCGAAGCCGATCGGGTCCTCGGCGCCGGCCTCGCACCCGGTGTCCCGTGTCAGGGTGGTTCTGGGGAGTGTGCCGGCTTCGAATCCTGTCTACTTCCGACCTCGACCCTCCAGCGACGATCTTCCGGCCTCGACGGTCGGCCCCGGCCGCCGGCGCGGGTCCCGGGGGCTGCGGCTTTCCGGCTCTCGACCTTTTCGCGCTGGTCGGCTCGTGTCCGTCGCTTGGGTATCGTGTGGCCTTGGCCCTGGTGAGAGGCCAACGATCTCTGGTGGGGTCTCTTCTCGTCGTTCGATCGGCCGGGGATCGTGCCGTGGGGACGGGGAAGCGATGTCACCTGTACCGGCCCAGCGCTCCGGACGATCGAACCGGTGGAGGGTGGGGTGGGTGTCGCGCACCTAGGGGAGTGTCCGGTAATGCCGGAAATGTAGGTGTTTGTGGGGTTTGGGTAGATCTAATACTACTTTGTGCATACTTCGTTTGCTTTGTCCTGACTTGGGGGGTAAGGTTTTACACACAACGGATGGTGACCTGGTCTTCAGCCTGAAGGCCGCCATCCGGCGTCGAGTCCCAGATCGGGCCCTTGCGGGGCCTGTGGGAGCCGGGGACCCAAGCAACCCTGGGGTGAATCGGCGGGAAAGCGTTGCGGACCCGCGGTAGGGCGACTCTCTAGCCCGAACCCGTCAGCTAACCCGGTAGGCGTCACAGGAGAGGAGACCCGAGTGGAACAGGCCACTCCCCCCAAGCTCGTCGCCCGGGCGACCTGACCCCGGATCTCGCCGTCAGAAGCGGCGGAAGAAAGCGGCTTCAAGCAGCCGTCCACGAGGCGAGCAGTACCTCGCCCGCAGTGTGACGTGGTGGCGCATCCCGCCACCGCTGACCGGCATCACGTGACAACGCGTCTTTGTGCCGCGACCTCAAGCCAGGCCCACGAACGCCACGGTCTGAGAGCGCTGTCCCATGCCCGCACCGGTGACCCCATGCACCACCGGCTCAGCGGCTCCGTGTCTTCTGATGAAAGATCCTGTCACCCCATGACCTTTCTTCGTCGCTGTATCAACAAACGCATGGCCTGTAGCGCCGCCGGCGCCACTTTGGCCCTCAGTACCGTCTTCTGCGCGGGAGCCGTGGCCGCGCACGCACAGAAGCTCCCCCCGCCTGGGGTGTCCACCCGCATCGTCCCCCCGATGCTGCTCAAGGGTTCCACCAAAGCCTCCTACTTCTGGGACGACGCCTCCGGCCGCGCGGGCGACACCGGTCTCCCCGCCATCGGCAAGCCCATGCAGAAGGGCCTGTTCGCCAGCCCGAGCTGGCCGCTCGGCACCGAGGGCTTCATCGTCTACAAGGACAAGGAAGCCCCGTTCTTCATCGGCGACCGCGGCCCCGGCATCCCCTCGGACAACGGCGTCATGCTCGACATCGACGCCAAGACCTTCGCCGAGCTCACCGGCGGCACCTTCAACTCCACGACCCTGATGGTCCAGGGCTTCGACTCAGGTCACATCGAGGTCAGCTACATCATCACCAAGTGGGGCGAAGGACCCGGCACCAAGAACCACCCCGTCCCCTTCAGCGACGGCGCCTGGCGCCGCGTCGACAACAACCCCGCCCCCGCTCCCGCGAGCTGACCCCCGTCCGCACGATGTGCGCACATCCGCCACTACTGCTAAAGTCGGCGTAGCCGATGCGCCGCTAGCTCAGTTGGTTAGAGCAGCTGACTCTTAATCAGCGGGTCCGGGGTTCGAGTCCCTGGCGGCGCACCAAGCAGTACACCACTGGGCATCCTCCATCTGATGGAGGGTGCCCAGTGGTGTTTTCCCAGGCGGCCGAGTGCGTCAGGTCCAGGCGGCCTCGCCTGGACCTGACGTCTGTCATCGGCCAGAGGGTGGTCAGGCCCTGGTCCACCGCTGGGTGGCCTGGCCGTTGCAGGAGGCGACGGTCACGCCGGAGGTGTTGCCGGTGCCGGTGACGCTGAGGCACAGGTTGTTGGCCTGGCTGGTCACGGTGCCGTTGGAGTTGAACGTCCAGCGCTGGTTGGAGTTGCCGTGGCAGTCGTAGAGCTGGATGCGGGTGCCGGAGCCGCCGCCGGTCGGGACGTCGAGGCACTTGCCGAGCGTCACCAGGCGGCTGGAGCTGTCGTAGGTGAAGCTCTGGTTGGGGTTGGTGTGGCAGTCGTAGATCTGCAGCTGCGTGCCGTTGGCGGTGGCGCTGTTCGGCGAGTCCACACAGCGTCCGGCGCCTTCGTTACGCAGGCGGAACGTACCGCCGGGGGTCGGCGTCGCGGTGGGGGTCACCGTCGGGGTCACGGTCGGCGTCGCGGTGGGGGTCGGGTTGGGGCCCGAGGTGCTCTGGAACTGGGAGACGAACCGCCAGACCTCGTTCTTGGTCCAGGTCTGTGCGCCGTTGTCGCCGCCGCTGCCGTCGACCGGAGCGGGTCCGTGGCCGCCGTCGAAGGCGGCCCAGACGACCGGGTAGCCGGCGCGGCAGCCGGAGTACTCGGTGGTGATGTGCGTGCGGCTGCCGGCGGAGGGCTCACGCGGGTTCTGCGGCGTACAGCCGTTGTTCTGCACGAACTTGTCGCGCAGTGCGCGTCCCTGGGAGATGTTCAGGACGTTGTCGGAGATTCCGTGGAGCCCCATGTACGCGATGGGCTGGGTGCCGCCGCTGCATCCGCTGAGCTGCGCGCCGGAGAACACCGCGACCGCGCGGAACACGTTGGCGCGGCTGCAGGCGAGCGAGAAGCTCATGCCGCCGCCGTAGCTGAAGCCCATGGCGAAACG
The DNA here is from genome assembly GCF_014207705.1 of Sphaerisporangium rubeum. Lineage (NCBI taxonomy): Bacteria > Bacillati > Actinomycetota > Actinomycetes > Streptosporangiales > Streptosporangiaceae > Sphaerisporangium > Sphaerisporangium rubeum. The sequence goes on along the minus strand of NZ_JACHIU010000001.1, from coordinate 6,252,687 downwards.
CAGCGAGGGGTCGACACAAAGGTCGGCCTCGACCTGCCGCAGGATGTCGTCCATGAAGACGACGTCCTCACCGCCGTTGTTGGCCCACCCGTTGTTGAAGCCCTGCGGCGAGATGAAGATGGTGGAGTTGTTGGAAAGCTGCCGCTGGCCGTAGTAGGCCCACGAGGCGCCTGCGCTGCCGCCGGTGTCGACGTCGTTCATGTTGCCGTTCAGCCAGTGCAGGCCGATGATCAGGCGGTAGGGATTGTTGTTGTTGTAATTCGCGGGAATCCGCAGGATGTACTGGCGGTTCTTTCCGCTGGTGGTGATGTTGCGTGTTCCGCTGGTGAGTGTGGGGTTCTTGCCACAGCCGGCGGTTCCGGCGAGCGCGGCGGCCGAGGCGGCCTTCGCGGTCCCGGTCGTGGCGGCGCTACCGCTGCTCAATGCCGCCTGGCTCGTGGCCAGGACGGCGACCGCGGCCAGCGCCACGGCACCGAGGACGGACCTATGCTTCAACATTCGCGATTCCCTTTGCTGGCCGAACAGACCGGGCCGATGGTGAAAACATTTCTGCGTTCCTCTCCATTCGCGGCATCGAATGCCCGGTGCTGTGAACCGGAGGGAGGTGTGAACGTTAACATTCAGCAAGGGTTATCAGGTGCCGCTCACGTGCTGTAGAGGGGTAATGTGAGGGAGCAAATACGACCCGATTGTGGATGTCAAGTTGCTTGACATCCGGTCCGAAGTGCCGGGGACGCGAAGACCCACTTCCACAGGTGCTGGCCAGGGACTGTTCACATCCGGCCCCGGCGCACAGGAGTGAAAGTTTCGCAGTGAACAGCTCGATCGAGGGCCGCGAGAAGTGGCGGTTCTCGGCGAGGATCATGGATTACCGCCGTCACGTGCTCGGGTACGGCACCTGGAAGTTTTGATCGTATTCCGATACTTTCGGCGCGCCGGCTCTGCTTCTGGTGCGGCGAAGAGCACGTCCGCGCCGGACATCGCCGTCACGCCAGGAACGTGACGCGTTCCGACGTCTCCACCATCTGCACGGCGAAGTCCCCCGCGGTGAACTCCTCCATGACCACGCCGAGCGCGTCGCACATGGCGGACACCAGGCCGCCGACGGGAACGGTGCGCAGGGGGCCGAGAGGCAGCCGCCGCGTACGGGACGTGGCGGGGGCATCGTCGTCACCGGCCGGCCGCAGGGCCTTGGTGAAGCTCTTCTCGTCCTCCGACAGCTCGACGGCGAAGTGCCGCGACTCGGGGGACCGGTGCAGGTCGAGCCGGGCCAGCACTCCGTCGAACAGGCACAACAGGATGTCGGGGGTGAGCCTCGCCGTGCGCGGTGACGGCAGGGGACGCGTTCCCGCCGCGTCGGCGTAGGCGTCCACGAGCAGGCCGGGGTAGCCGGACACGATGTCGGAACGGATCAGCGCACCGGTCACGGGGGTGTAGGCAAGCGGAAGGGGGTCGGCCGCGTCGAGCTCGGCGTCGGCCCGGCTCAGGCGGCCGACGCTGTAGGCGCCGTCCACCAGGTGCCGCACCCACTGCTGGTCCACCCCGAAGAACCTGATCGTCTCCACCGGCAGCAACCGCTCGTCGGGGACGAGATACGCCAGCGGCACGCCTTCCAGGCGCGCGAGCGCCGCCAGCCAGTCCAGCACCCCACGGGGAAGAGCGTCGTCGATGTCGGGGACGGCGAGCGGGTAGTCGTCGCGCTCACGCCGCCTCCGGCTCTGCGCGCGGCGGCGGCGCCACCGGTACAGGCCGGTGGCGGTGTCGCCGCTGGACAGGACGAGCAGCCGTCCCAGTTGCCACGCGGCGGCGTACCCCACATCGAACATGCCGACTTCGGGGTGGAAACGCAGCAACGCGTCCGGGTCGCGCACGGGGGTGACCGGACCGCCGTCCATCGGGCCCGTGGTGAGCGGGCCGCGGTACCACGCGACGCCGCGGGCCCCCTGGCGCAGGTGGTGCCTGGCCGGCACGAAACCCTGGTCGAGGAACGCGTCGGCGCGCGGCTCCCCGCTGCGCGGCAGCCGGAACGTCCCCCTGTCCGAACCGAGGTCGTACACCATGCGGGAGAACGTCTGGGACTCGTCGACGCACGCGAACCGCCAGTTGGCCAGCGTCACCAGGCGCACCAGCGAACCGGGGTCCCCGAAGCCGAACTCCGTCCGTCCGTCCGCCGTCACCGAGAACCGTCCCTCCAGCGAGACGAGGTGGACGACGGTCGACACCCCCGGCGCCGGCAGCCGTCCCGCGACGACGAGCGCGGCGTCGGGGCCGTCGCCGGAGCGCACGTGCGCCAGGTGACGCAGCTCGTCGTAGGACGGCAGGAGGGTGCGCAGCAGCTCGGAGGGGACGTCGATGACGGTCGCCTGGTCCCCGGCGGCCTGGTGCCGTTCCAGCGTGACGGCGGGGAACAGCGCGGGGCCCGCGCCGAGCGCGCCGAGGGTCACGACGGCGGGGACGGGACTCTCGTCGGCGGAGAACACCAGCAGCGCCAGCCACGGCGGCCGGTCGCCGGACGAGCCGCCGTGCGGCAGGACGTCACGTTCCCACGGCAACGTCGGCCGGTCCAGCACGATGTGCGGCAGCACGTCGGAATGGTCACCGAGGCTCCCGGCGGGAGGGAACACCTCGCGGATCGCCGAAGGCGGCAGGGTGAACCGGTCGCCTGACACGGTGAAGGCGCGGGTGACGCCGAACGGCACGCCGTCCAGGCTGACCTGCTGGCTGACACCGATCTCGTAGTCGCCGCTCTCCAGCGACGGCCGCCGGTACCCGGAGAAGATGACGCGATCGGACTCAGACATGGGCCGCCACCTGCGGGATCTCGACCAGGCCCGCGACGTCCAGCGCGTACGGGCCGGCCGGCGCGCCGTCCAGCACGGCGCGCGCCACGGCGGCCCGTGCCGCCAGGACCTCCGGGTCCGCCAGTGCGCGCGCGATGGCCGCCTCCCGGGGCACCGGGCCGTCCGCGCTCGCGGTGAACGGCGGCGGTGGTTCCAGGCGGATCACCCCCGGCCGTTCCGCCAGGGACGTCGAGGCCAGCAACGCGGACCTGTGCACCCAGGGCCGACGCGCGGGCTCGACCGGCGGCAGGGGCCGGATCTCGTACCCGGTGAGCATGCCGGTGACGAGCCTCGGGTCGGTCGTCGCCGGGGTGAGTTTGTCCCCCCACAGCGCGAACGGCAGGTTCTTGCGCACCGGTGTGTAGGTGAACGCCGCCTCGGCGGGGCCGTCCGGTCCGCTGATCGTGATCTGCTGCACCGACGTCACCCCGCCGGTGGGGACCCCCACGGGACCGACGCCGAACGTGGTCGCGGCGCCGTTCACCGGCAGCGCGTCGCCGCTCGCTCCGCGCGTGCCGGCGGTGCTCGGGATGGCCGAGTCGGTGACCAGCACCAGACCCGCGGCGTCCACCACCCCGAGGTCGCCGGGCCTCGGTGCCGGTCCGGGTACGGTGCCGCGCGGGGTCAGCGTGACGATCGTGTCGCGGCCCGGCAGCATGGCGGCGAGGAAACGGTCCCACGGCACGGGCTCCGGCGCCGACCGGTCGCCGGCGCCGAACGTGACGGTGAACGACGTGACCGTCAGGTCGACGGTGGCGACGCCGGTGAAGTCCGGTCCCCACAGCGTCACGTCCGCGCCGGCGTGCGCGCTCACGGTGTTGTTGCCGAAACCGGGGAGCGTGTACGTCGCACCGACGCTGACGTGCAGCGTCGCCTCGTAGTGGTACGGCTGCCAGGCGACGAGGAAGTCCATGGAGGCGTCGAACCACGCGTGCAGCGAGTCGTCCTGCCACGAGGCGTTCACCGCGCCTCCGGCCATGAGCGCGCCGGGGGTCAGCGCGAAGTACGCGGAACCGCTGAGCGACAACTGCGGCGACACCTGCCACGAGAACCCGAGCCGCGGCACGGACGGGTAGTGCGCCGGCACGGGGAACCCCGGGTGGTACCCGCCGGCGGTGACGACGAAGTCGCCGTCGTGACCGTTGTCCTTCTCGGCCGGGAACCACGTCGAGAACGCGAACCCACCGGTGAGGTGGCAGTCGCGCGACAACACGAAGGAGTCTCGCGTGAGCTGCGCGGCGACGGCCAGGTAGCCCTCTTCCGGCACGAACGTGGCACGGAGCGCGAGCTGCACCTCGGCGATGGGGGTCACCCCGGCGGCACCCGCGCCGGGGGCCGGCAGGACCAGCGTCGACAGGCCGAGGACGTCCACCTCGAACCGGTGGCCGAACACCACGGCGAGCAGCACGAACGAGTCGATCATCTCGAACGAGGTGAACCGGACGCCGAGCGCGAGGAAGTAATCGCCGGCCGACACCGGCAGGTACGGGGCGAGCGCGGCCAGCTCGTCCGCCAGGGTCGTGCCGGCACGTCCCTGACCCGACGCCTCCGCGACCAGCGGGAACGCGGCGACCGCCTCGATCGGCGGTGCGACCAGCCGCCGGTTGTAGCCGAACCCCGCCGCGAGGCCGCGCACGAAGAAGACCGGTGGGCCGCCGATGGGGTAGTCGAGGACCGCGTACACGAACAGTGACGGCTCGCCAGGCAACTGGACGTACGAGCCGATCGCGGACAGGCCGAGCGTCTTCAGCTTGACCTGAGCGCCGCCGCTGTACGCGGGGTAGGTGTGGCCTTCGTAGACGATCTCGCCGGTGAGGAACGCGCCGCCGATCTCGGTGGGACCCGACACGTAGGACAGGCCGAGCCCTCTGAGCGAGAACACCGGCACCGCGGCGGGACGCGACAACGACACCTCGGCCGCCAGTCCGTCCAGGGAGAGCGTCATCCCGGCCAGGCTGATCGAGGCGTCCAGCAGCACCTTCAGCTTGCCGTCCCGGTAGGTCATGCCGATCCGCGCGATCCGCACCGGACCGAACCCCCGCTGGACCTTCACCCACGTCACGTCGTCGGTGGTCCGCGCCTGCGTCCCCGACACCCCGGCCGTGGCCGGCACGGCAGGCGGCGCGGTACTCGGCCGCGTCCCCGGTGTCCCCGGTGTGCTCGGCGTTCCCGGAGAGCCGGGTGCTCCGGTGGTCCCCGATGTGCCGGT